>VXPO01000016.1:0-19031 GCA_009839505.1 Gammaproteobacteria bacterium | reverse complement strand
CCGAGCGTGGGGGCGACCGCGCGCCCTTGTAAGACCCCAAGGGACATCCACCCTTGGGATGTTCTGGGACAACCATGTTTCGTCCTTAGAGTGGCTGTCCCCTTTTGCCTCGAGGGTGGCTGTCCCCTTTCGCCTCTAGGGTGGATGTCCCCTTTCGCCCCTACGCGGTGGTGGGGTCTACTCGCTCCTTGCGCTGCACCGCCCACATGCGGGCGTACTTGCCGCCTTGGGCGAGGAGTTCATTGTGGCTGCCGGTCTCGCCGATTTCGCCGTCTTCCAGCAGCAGGATGCAGTCGGCGTCCACCACGGTGCTCAGCCGGTGGGAGATGATGAGGGTCGTGTGACGCGCTGAGACCTCGTCGATGGCATGCATGATGGCCCGTTCGGTGACGGTGTCCAGCGACGAGGTGGCCTCGTCGAAGATCAGGAACGTGGGATTCTTGAGGATCGCGCGGGCGATGGCGACCCGCTGTTTCTCGCCGCCGGACAGCTTCAGCCCGCGCTCGCCCACCACGGTGTCGAAGCCGTTGGGTAGGCGACCGATCAGCTCGTCCAAGCGGGCCAGCGACGCCGCGCGTTTGACGGCGATCTCATCCGCGTCCAGCCGACCGTAGGCGATGTTGTGGTACAGGGTGTCGTTGAACAGCGTGACGTCCTGTGGCACGACGCCGAATGCCCGGCGCAGGCTTGCGACGTCCACATCGCGGATGTTCGTGCCGTTGACCCGGATCGCGCCCCGATCGGGGTCGTAGAAACGGAACAGCAGGCGCGCGATGGTCGACTTGCCGCTGCCGCTCGGGCCGACCAGGGCCAGCGTCTGCTTCGGTTCGATCCGAAAGTCGATGCCTTTGACGATGGGCCGCTCCGGCTGGTAGGCGAAGCTCACGCCGTCGAACTCCACCGGGCCCTCGCCGGATGGAAGCCAAGGTGCCGACCGGCGCGAGACGACCTTGGGCGAGGTCTCGAGGATCTCGAACATCAGCTCGACATCGGTGAACGCGTTCTTCAGCTGCCGGTAGATGGAACCCAGGGCGTTCAGCGGCACGAACACCTGCACCGCGTAGCCGTTGATGGCGACCAGGTCGCCGATCCCGATCGAGCCTTCCACCACGGCGGCTGCGGCGATGACCATCATGCCCAACAGGCCGATGTGGACGATGAACGATTGGCCGACGTTGAGCGCCGCCAGCGAGTAGCGGTTGCGCGCCCGGGCTTTTTCCCAGATCGCCAGATCCTCGTCGTAGAAGGTCGTCTCCGTGCCCTCGTTGCCGAAGGTCTTGACGGTCTCGTAGTTGATCAGGCTGTCGATGGCGCGGGTGTTGGCGCGCGAGTTGGCCTCGTTGGACTGGCGGATGAAGGGCGTGCGCCAGGCCGTCACCTTGACCGTGTACACGCCGTAGAAGATGGCCGCCGCAAGGACGATGGCGGCGTAGATCCAGTCGAAGAAGGCGATCATGATGCCGGCGACCCCGAACACGCCGATGAACATGCCGAGAAGCTGGAACGTGAGGATGCGCATGAGCGAGGTGATTGCCATGACGCCGCGGTCCATGTCGCGGCTTACCGCTCCGGTCCGGCGCGCGACGTGGTACTCGAGGTCGAGGCCGAGCAGGTGATCGAGGAGCGTCAGCGAAAGCCGGCGCATGGCGCGGACCGTGACGGTCCCGAAGACGGCTTCGCGCAGTTCGCGCAGCGCGCCGGAGAGGAACCGAACGAGCACGTAGACGATCAGCAACGCCAGCGGCAAAGCGACGATCTGCGCCTTGCTGGAGTCCAGGTCGTCGATGATGAGCTTCAAGAGGTAGGGCACCGTGAGCTGGGCCGCGTGGATGGCGGCGAGACAGCCGAACGCGACCGCCAGCCTGCCTTTGAATTCCAGGAAGAACGGCAGCATCATCTTGATGGCCGTCCAGTCCTGCTCGGTCAGGAACTTCTCCTCGCCGAGCATCAGCCTTGCGAGACCCGGCGGCCGCTTCTCGATCACTCGGTTGGAGCGCTGCGCACGAGCCTCGCGGGACTCCCTGCGGTAGCCGCGGCCGCCGGGCATCGGTGGATCAGACCAGTAGCCGGTACGGCGACTCTAGGTAGTCGCGTACGGTCGCGAGGAACTCGGCCGCCGGGACGCCGTCCAAGATGCGATGGTCCCAGGTCAGCGACAGGCCCATGGTCGTCGTCTTGATCGGGGTGTCGCCATCCCATCGCACCCCGTCGCTGAGGCGCCCGACACCGAGAATGCCGGCTTGGGGCGGATTCAGGATCGGCGTGAAGGTGTCCACGCCGTACATGCCCAGGGTGGTGACGGTGAACGTGCCGCCTTCCACCTGGTCGAGCGAGAGCGCACCGTCCCGTGCCTGCTTGGCGAGTTCTGCGGACTCGACGGCGAGCTCCTTCAAGGACTTGCTTCCAGCGTCCTTGACGACCGGTACGATCAGCCCGACATCGAGAGCGACTGCCAGGCCCACGTTCGCAGCCTCGAAACGCGTGATGGCATTGTCGGTCAAGGTCGCGTTCATGGCTGGATGGGCGCCCAGCGCTTTGGCGGCGGCGGCGAGCACGAGGTCCGTGTAGGTCGGCCGGATGTTCTCCGGCTCCCACTCCGCGATGAGGTCGCGGCGTAGCTTCACGGCGTCGTCCATGACCGCTTCCATGTGCATGGTGAGCTGCGCGCTGTCGCGCAGGCTGGCGTGCATGCGGTCGGCGATGGTTCGGCGCATGCCGGTCAGCGGTTCCGCGACCCCCTGAGCGGGGGTCATGGGCTCGTTGGCGGCGTTCTCCACGTCTTCCCGGGTGATGCGTCCGCGTGGTCCGGTGCCGGTCACCCTCGCCAGGTCGATCCCGAGTTCCGCTGCCAGTTTGCGGGCGACTGGGGAGGCGGCGATGCGCTTGTCCGCCCGCGCTGGTCTCGCCGGCGGTGGAGTCGCCGATTTTTCGGGACTCCCAGTCTTGTCCGCCTCCTCGCCCATGACGGCGATGTCCCGGTTCGGCTTCGGTTTCGGTAGCACCTCGGGAATCTCTTCGCCGTCGGCGTAGATGAAGCCGACGACGTCGCCGGGCTCGAGGGTGGTGCCTTCAGCGGCCAGGTGCTTGACGACCCCGGAGGTCTCGGCGTCGACGTCCAGATTGACCTTTTCCGTTTCCAGCCGATAGAGCAGAGCACCTTGGTCGACGCGTGCGCCGTCGGCGACATACCACTCCTCCACCGTACCTTCGTGCATGGTCATGCCGACCTTGACGAGGTAGATCTCCGCAGGCATTCGTTCCTCCTAACTACGTCCTACGCGCGACGACCACAGCCGCTCGCGTGCCGCAACACCTTGGATACGTCGATCACCCACGGCCCGTCACGGTGGGCCGTCAACAAGGCGTGCTGACCCTTGCGCAGGACGCGTTCCCGTTCGCCGTCCAGCGCCAGCACGCCGGGTCCCGTCAGACACATCGATTCCCCGAGCGGGATCGCCGCGATCTGCGCGAGGCCGATGCGTTCGAAGCGCCCCGGTGCCAGCGCGGCGTGGACTACGCGAGACGATCCCGGTTCGAACTCCAGCTTTAGGACGGCGTCTTCCCGGGCCGAAAGGGGATGGACGAAGCCACCGACCGACGTCATCCCCACCCCCGCGGGATCCGCGCGCGTCAGCATGGCCGCCACGAACCGGGCCGGATCCTCCAATGACCGAGCCCCGACGAATCGTTCCTTGGTGAGTACCGCATCGATCAGTGCGATGTCTCGGGGTTGGTCTTGGATTTCCACATGGATGACCTTGGAACGCCCGGCCACGGCCTCAATGGGCACGTCACCCGACGCCAGCACGCCAGCGGCCGCTCCGGCGGTGGTGGCTTCGCGCATCATCGGGAACGCGTTGTTCGTCCCTGTCGACAGCGGAATAAGGGGTGCGTCCAGCCAACCCTTGGCAAATGCCCGGTTGGTGCCGTCGCCTCCGAGCGTGATGACCACCGTGGCGCCGCGCAGGGCGCAGGCAGCCCGGGTCGTGTCGACCGCGCCGCGCGTGGGCACGATGTCCAGCGGTTCGGCATCGAAGCCGAGTTCGTCGAGCGCGGCCTCCACGAGCCGGCTTGCATCGGGCAGATACCGGATCGGCACATCGCTCATGGCCCGCACGCCGATCAGGCAGCGGCGCACCATGGCGGTCTTCTCCTGGTTGTCGAATACCGAGGCGCGCGCCGTGACGCGCCGGATGTCCTTGCCGGAAGCGGGATTCGCGACGAGACCGACTGCCGGTGCTTGCATTCAGCCGCCGAGCAGCGAGCGCGCCTGGGCGACGATCTTGTCCGCGTTCGGCAGATAGGTCTGTTCAAGCACGGCGCTGAACGGCACGGGTGAGAAGGGCGCCCCCACGCGGGCAACCGGGGCGTCTAAGTCATCGAAGGCGAGTTCCTGGATCTGCGCCGCAATCTCGCCGCCGAGTCCGGCAAAGCGCACAGCTTCGTGCACGACCACGGCGCGATGGGTCTTGGCGACGGACTCGATCACGGTGTCCGTGTCCATGGGCTGAAGTGACCGTAGATCGATGACTTCGGCCTCGAGGCCCTCCTCGGCGAGGGCCGCTGCGGCGGTCAGCGCCTCGGATACCATGCGGCTGTAGGTGATGATCGTGAGGTCGTCCCCCGGGCGGACGATGTTGGCCTTGCCGATGGGCACCTCGTAGGGCTCCTCCGGCACCGTGCCCCGGTTGCGCAACGACAGCTTGTTCATAACCACGAAGACCGGGTTGTCGTCGCGCGACGCTGCGATCAAAAGCCCCTTGGCATCGTGGGGGGTGGACGGCGCGACCACCTTCAGCCCGGGGAGGTGGCAGATCCACACCTCGAGGCTCTGGGAGTGCTGCGCCGCCATGTTCAAGCCGGCACCCGACATGGTGACCACCGTGATGGGCAGCTTCGCGGAACCGCCGAACATGTAGCGCATCTTCGCCATCTGGTTGGCGATCTCGTCCATGCACTCGCCCATGAAGTCCATGAACATGATGTCGATGATCGGGCGAAGTCCCGTGGCGGCGGCCCCGACGCCGAGGCCGACGATGCCTTCCTCGGAAATAGGCGTGTCCACGACGCGGTCAGGTCCGAACTCGTCCAACAGACCCCGGTAGGATCCGAACACTCCGCCGGCTCCGGCCACGTCCTCACCGGCGATGAAAGCGTTGTCCTGCTCGGCGAGGATCGCCTGCGCACCCTCGGCGATGGCCGCGATGTAGGTGATCTCGCGCCCGTTCGAAGTTTGACTAGCCATTATATTTCATTCGTATCTGTTTGATTAAGCGTAAACATCATCCAGAAGCGTGTTGGGATCCGGCAGTGGACTCGATTCCGCGAACTCGATGCCGGCCTTCACTTCCTCGAGGATCCCCTCGTGTATCCCGGCGGCCTCGTCGCGGCTCAGGACACCGAGCTCGGCAAGCCGCGCCTCGAACAGGTGAATCGGGTCGCGTTTCTGCCACTCCTCGAGCTCCTCGTCGGTGCGATATGAGAGTCCCATGCCGCGCACCCCGACGTGATCGAAGAAGCGGTACGTCTTGCACTCGAGCAGCGTCGGTCCTTCACCAGAGCGTGCCCGGTCGATCGCCGCCTCCGCCGACTCGTACACCGCCATCGCGTCCATGCCGTCCACCACCACGCCGGGCATGCCGTAGCCGGCGGCGCGGTCGGCGACATCGACGATGGCTTGGTGGTTGGCCTGGGGCGTGTACTCGCCGTAGCCGTTGTTCTCGCAGACGAAGATCACCGGCAGCTTGTACAGCGCCGCCATGTTCGCGGCCTCGTGAAACGAGCCCTCGTTGCTCGCGCCGTCGCCGAAGAACGACACCGCGACCCGGTCGGTCTTGCGGAACTTGGTGGAGAAAGCCGCCCCGACGGCGATCGGCGGTCCGGCACCGACGATACCGTTGGCGCCGAGCATGCCGAGGTCCATGTTCGAGATGTGCATGCTGCCGCCCTTGCCGCGGCAGTAGCCCGTGGCGCGTCCGAAGAGCTCGGCGAACATGCGGTCGAAGGCGCCGCCCTTGGCGATCAGATGACCGTGGCCGCGGTGGGTGCTGGTGATCCAGTCGTCGTCGGACAGATGCACCATCACGCCGGCGGCGACGGCTTCCTCGCCGACGTAGAGGTGCAGTGCCCCGGGAATCTTGCCCGCCTCCGCCATCCGGCCGGCCTCGGTCTCGAACACCCGGATGCGCACCATGCGCCGGTGAATGTCCCGCAGAACGTCGTCGCTGGGTTGACTCACGAAGCAATCCCCCCGTTCCCCTCGTGCGCTCTAAGTGTAAGGCATACAGCAAAAGGGACATCCACCCTGCGGCGAAAAAGGGACACCCACCCTGCAGGTCTCTTGCCGCCGAAAGGTGGATGTCCCTTTTCGTCGTAAGGGTGGATGTCCCTTTTCGTCGCCTTCTTCTCTCCTACGGCGCATCCCGCACCGGGCGGCGGGGCCAAAGGACGCGGCTAGGCTGCGTGAGGACGGACTTCCCGTTCGATCCTTCGTCGTGTGGTGCGTTCGGCCACATCGAGGTCGTAGCGGGTCTGAAGGTTGATCCAGAACTCGGGCGTCGTGCCGAAGTAGCGGCCGAGCCGCAGCGCCGTGTCGGTCGTGACCGCTCGACGCGCGAGGACGATATCGTTCAGTCTTGGTCGCGAGACGTTGAGTGCCTTGGCCAGCCTGTAGACGGTGATGTTCATCGGTCTCAAGAACTCGTCGCGCAAGATCTCTCCAGGGTGAATCGCCGGTAGACGGCGACCCGAGGTCACACCTCTGAAGTCCACGCTATGCTGGTCCACGTCCTGTCGAGTTATCGTCATTGTCGCGTCCTCTCAGTGGTAGTCCACAATCTCGACCGACAAGGCTTGTCCATCCTGCCAAACAAAGCACACGCGCCATTGTTCGTTGATGCGTACGCTGAACGGTCCCTTGCGATCACCGCGTAACGACTCGAGTCGATTGCCTGGCGGTACACGCAAGTCGTCGATCCGGCCGGCCGCATCGATCATCAGGAGCTTCATCCGGGCCCGCGCTTGCATGTCGGCGGCGAGACCCCGAACCGCGCGGCCCGAAAATACGGCGGCCGTGCGCTTGTCGGCAAAGCTCTTGATCACGACAGTGACGAACGTAACGAGGAACAGTACGGCTGTCAACTCCCCGTCCGGTTACGGGCTAAACACCGCCTTTGCCATGGCCGTGAATCCCGGGCTCCGGTAGCCGTACACGGTGACGTAGTCCTCGTCGAACAGGTTCTCTGCACCGACGGAAACGTTCCACCGGGGTGAGAGTGCGAGGTCCAGCGAACCGCGCCAGAGCCGATAGCTCCCGAGTTCGACATCCGTCGCGGGCCAGGTCGAGAAGTCGCGGTCGAGAGATGCGCCGCTCACGGTGATGCCGAGGTTCGCCGACATCCGGGGCGAGATCTGCACGCGGGCGTCGACATTGCCGAGGTGTCGCGGTCGCCGCAGTTCGCGGACGTCCTCCGCGGTAGTGTCAACGTAGGCGTACGAGGCGCCGAGAGCGACCCGGCCGAGCCGTGTGTCGAGCGTGGCTTCCGCTCCTTTGCGGCGGCTCTGGCCGTCGAGGTTGCGTGCCGAGAAGCCGCCCCGGTCGACATCGAAGAAGAAGCCGTCGATCTCGTCGTCGAGCGTGGTGTCGAAGTACACCAGCGATGCCGTGGTCTCTCCGCGGGATACGACCATGCCCGTCTCGAAGCCCGTCGACGTCTCCGGCGCGAGGTCGGGGTTGCCGATGAAGGTGTCCGGGGTGAAGCCGAAGCGCTCGGTGAAGGTGGGATTCTTCACCCCGCGCCCGATGTTGGCGAACAAACGCGGATTTTCGCCGAACGTTGTGCCCAGCCGGTAGGTGAAGGCGTCGTCGAACGCGTCGTTCGAGTCGGTCCGGGCGGAGACGGACACGCCGAACCGGCCCAGTTCCACCTGGTATTCCGCGGCAATGCCCTGGGCGCTGATCCGCTGGCGCTGGTTGGGATCGCCGAAGAAGCTCGCGGACCCGGTCTGCTCGATGCGTTCCCGCTCGACCTCCGCCGTGACGTTGACGCGCTGGGTGTCGAAATGGAAGTTGGTAGCCAGCGTCGCGGTGTCGCGGCGGCCAACCGTACCGTCGGTGAACGTGCCGTCGGCGAACTGCTTGTTGCGGTCCTGGCTACTGGAGAGCGTCAGCCAGGTCTCCACGTTGTCGCTGGCGTTGAAGTGGACCGTCGCGAGAACAACCGCCGCGTGGCCCGACGCTTGCCGATCACCGTCGGCGGGCAGGTAGCGTGGCGCCGGTGTCGGGTCGTAATCGACATCGAAGTCGGTAAACCTGGCAGCCACCGCCACTTGCCAGCGATCGCGGCTGGCCCCCAGGTTGAGGTGGGCGGTGGTGTTGGCGAAGCCGTCGTCCTCATCGCCCATGGCGGCAGGATTCGTGCCGTCGCTTGAGACGCGCCCCACCGAGAGGGCCGCGTGCCGGTCTTCCGAAACCCGCGCGAACTCGATGTCGGCGTCAATGGTGCCGTGGGAGCCGAAGCCGAGCGAATAGCGGGAGCTGTCCCGGCGCGGCGTGGTGTCTAGATAGAGCACGCCGGCCAGGGCATCGTTTCCCCACACGGCGCTCTGCGGACCCGCTAGGTACTCGACCCGTTGGACGCCAGCGAAGTCCAGGACGCCGAAATTGAACTCCGAAGCGAGCGCGGGATCGTTCAGGGCGACGCCGTCGAGCAGCACGAGCAGGTGATTCGACTCGGCCCCCCGCACGCGGGCCTGGGTCAGCGAGCCGCGATGGCCGTTGGTCGCCAGGGCGAGTCCGGGCAATGCCCTCAAGGAGTCGGCAGCATGGAAGGCAGCCCCGTCCACGTCGTCTTCGTCGATGACGATGACCCTTTGGTCCACGGCACCGAGACGGCTCGCGGTGACGACGACTTCCTCGATGGCCAGTTCGGCGCCGAAGGTGACCCACGGGACGTGGGCCGCAATCGCCGCAGTGGGTAGCAATCTCTTGAGCATGGAATGATCCGCGCAAAACGCCTCACGTTAGCGGGTCCGTTTGCGTGGGGCGTCTCGCGCTGTTCAAGTTTCCGATGAATCCGCCCGAAGCCCTTCGACGTGGACAGCCACACAGCGGGCGAGGGCGGCGAGGTCGTAGCCCCCTTCAAGCACGGAGACGATCCGTCCTTCGGCGTGACGGTCGGCGGCATCCGTGATGAGCCCGGTCACCCAGGCGAAGTCGTCCTCGGTCAGCAGGAAGTCTCCCAGCGGATCGTGCGCGTGTCCGTCGAACCCTGCGGAGACGAGGATCAATTGCGGCTTGAAGGCATCCAGGGCCGTAAGCCAGTCGCGTTCCAGGGCACGTCGAAACTCGGACCCGCGTGTGCCGGCGGGCAACGGCGTGTTGACGATATTGGGGCGGTCCACGTCGAAGTAGCGGTAGGGAAAGTGCGGGTGCTGGAAGCTGGAGCAGACGAGCACCGACGGATTGTCCATGAACGACGCCACCGTGCCGTTGCCGTGGTGGACGTCGAAGTCGAGCACGGCCACCCGGTCGACGGCGTCGTCTTCAAGCGCGGCAAGCGCGGCGACGGCGTTGCCGTTCAGGAAGCAGAATCCCATCGCCGCGGACTCCTCGGCGTGGTGACCCGGCGGTCGAACGGCACAGAACACGCGTCGGTCCTTCCCTTGCAAGACCAACCGAACCCCCTCGACGGCGGCGCCAGCCACCGCGCGCGCCGCCTCCAGCGAACGGGGTCCCAGGGCGGTGTCGGGTGTCACGTGAATGAGCCCTTCCTCGGGTGCGACGCGGTCGAGCGCGTCGAGGTAGGCCTCGGTATGGATCCGGGCGAGGTCGGTCCGGTCGGCGAGAGGCGCATCCCGCATCGCGAGTTCCTGCTGTAGCCCGGTTTCTTCGAGATGCTTCAGCACTGCGACCAGTCGATCCGGACGTTCGGGGTGCCCGGGGTCCATCTCGTGCTCGAGGCAGGCAGCGTGGGTCAGCAACGTCGTCATGGCCTTCGAATCAGCCCATGGTTCGAGGTAGCCAGAGCACGACGCTGGGGAACGCCAGGAGCACGGCGACAGTCAACACGTCGGCGACGAAGAACGGCCCGATGCCGCGGAACACGTCCTGGAGCGGGATGGCCAGTGAGCCGCCGTCGTCCGCCCGAAGTTCGCGGGCGACCCCCGCGACGACGAAGCAGTTGAGACCAATTGGCGGGGTGATCAGGCAGATCTCGGCCATCTTGACCACGACGATCCCGAACCAGATGGGGTCGTAGCCGAGGGCGATCACCGCGGGGTAGACCACCGGCAGCGTCAGCACCAGCATGCCGATGGCATCCATGAACATGCCGAGCACGGCGTAGGCCAGCAGGATGCAGACGATGATCAGGAGCGGGGGCATGTCCAGGGTGACGACCCAGTCCGCAAACGCCTCCGGGAGTCCCGCGAAACCGAGGAAGCGTACGAACAGGAAGACCCCCCAGATCAGCGTGAAGATCATCACCGTCAGCTTGGCGGTTTCCATGAGGGCTTCGCGCAGGCGCTTGCCCATTAGCGCGGCAGCGCGTTCGCGCCAGGCCCGGTAGGCGTAGAGGCCGAACACGACCATCGCCCCTAACGCGCCGGCCTCGGTAGGTGTTGCGGCACCCGAGTAGAGCGCCCCGAAGATGATGCCGACCACCAGGAAGATCGGCAGTGCGCCGGGTAGGCTGGCGAAGCGCTGGCGCCAGGTGAACCCTTGGATGGGACGTCCGAGGTCCGGGCGGAACGTACACATGCCAACGATCAACGTGGCGTAGATGAGGACCGACACGACGCCGGGCAGGAGTCCCGCGAGCAGCAGCTTGCCGACGGACTCCTCGACGATGATGGCATAGATCACGAGGATGGCGGACGGCGGTATGAGCGATGCCAGCGTCCCGCCGGCTGCGATCACCCCGGCAGTGAGTCGCCTGCCGTATCTCGCTTTAAGCATGTCCGGAATGGCTACGCGCGAGAAGACGGCTGCGGTGGCCGTGGACGCGCCTGAGACCGCGGCGAACCCGGCGCTGGCAAACACCGTCGACACGGCGAGTCCACCCGGCACCCAACCCACCCAGCGTCGCGCGGCCTCGAACAGCTTCGTCGTGAGGCCGGCGTGAAAGGCGAGGAAGCCGATCAGGATGAACAGCGGCAGCACGGAGAGCGGGTAGGTGACGGTCTTCGAGTGAGGAATCGTCCCCGCTACGGCGGCGGCGACGTCCCAGCCCTTGAGTGCTAGCAGACCAAGAAAACCCGTCAACGCGGCGGCGACGTAGACGCGAACACCGATGCCCACCAGGGCGATCAGCAGAACGACGCCGCCGATGCCGATCCAGAGTTCGTCTACACCGGTCACGGCGGCGATCCTCGCTGCTCTTCGGCGAGCCGGATCTCCTCTTCGGCCTGGGTGGCGACGTCCTTGATGGTCGGCACGGCGACGGGTTCGTAGTCCGGGTGGACCACCAGGCGCAGGTAGCCCGCCAACTGCACCAGCAGCCGAACCAGCAGTCCGGCCAAGGCCACGGGCACCACGAGCTTCGCTGGCCAAGTGACGAGTTCAATGTCGATGGTGCTGTCACCGAACTCGAACGCCCGTCCGAAATGGCGCCAGGAGTAGGGGATCAACACGCCGACGATGAACGCGGCCAACGCCGTGCCCACGGCTTCCGCGCCCCAGAGCCAACGGCCCTGCAAGCGGCCGATGACCAGTTCCATCCGCACATGCCCGCCCACCCGCTGAACGAAGGCGATGGACAGAACGGCGAAGCCCACCATCGACACCTCCACGATGTCGATGTAGCCGAAGATCGGCTTGTCGAACACGGTTCGCAGGACGATCTGGGCCACGCCGAGCAGCATCAACGCGAAGATCAGGCTACCGGCGAATAGGTTGAGGCCGTCTTCCAGATGACCGAGCAGCCGATCGGTACGATCAAGCCGCCGCCCGAACGTGTCGTTCACGGTCCAGTGCCAACCCGTTGTGGCCGCCCGCTGTAGGCGCTCACGTGACGCCGATGGCTATTTCCGTTTCGGGGGATAACTCTGACCCACGGCCGCGAAGATGCTCTCGACGAGCCCCCGGGCGTCGAAACGATCCTGGTTGTCCTCGATCCAGGCTTCGATGACGGGTTCGCCCGCCTGCGCCCGGAACTGCGCCAGCTGAGCCTCGGTATAGCGGATCTCTTGGAGACTCTCCTTCAGCATGGGCAGGTTCTCCGCGTCGAAATCCACGTAGGCCTGGATCTGCGCGGCGATGACATCCTCCTTCACGTCCGCGAGCAGCTCTTTGTACTGCGCTGGCAACGCCTCGTAGGCGGTGATCGAGAAGACCAGGGGACAGTCGGCGGTGCCGGGCGAGAGATTGCCGGTGAACCAATCCGTGACTTCGTGGATGCGATAGGCAACGTGGGCGTAGGTGAACGGGAACGAGGCAGCGTCCATCGTGCCCTGCTGGACGCCCGTGTAGACCTCGGTCGCGGTGGAACTCGTCGGTGTCGCACCGAGCAGCTTCATGGCCTGGCCGAGACCGCCGCCGGCCCGGACGGTAAGTCCCCGCCAGCCGTCGAGGTCCAACGGCGGCTTGCCGCGGCCGAGAATCTCGTACTGGGGCAGGAATGTGGAGGTGTACGCCATGGCATTCCAGCGGGCGAGCTCCCGCTTGACAGCGGGGTGAGCGTACACCGCTTCGCGGACCCGCCGGTTGTCCTCCCAGGTTTCCATGGGCAGGAACGGCATGGTGAGCACCATCAGCGCAGGGTTCTTCTGGGGATGGTAGAAGTTGGCCACCATCGCTGCCTGGAAGGCGTCGATGGCGATCCCGTCCAGGTTCTCCCGGGCCTTGGACACCGCCTCGCCGTAGTGCAGCGCGAGTCGCCAGTTGCCGCCGGTCTCCTCCTCGATGCGCGCCGCCAGGGCGTCGACGAGGGCAGTGCCGGGTCGGGGCTTGCCCCAGAGCGAGACATCCCATTTGAGCTTCGGGCCTTCGACGTCCGCGGTGCTGGCGGGAACGGAACCAAACGCCATCGCGGCACAGAACATCGTACCGAGGGCGGTCTTCGATGAGATCATTCGACCGAGTGTGTTGAGAGCCTTTCGGACTGTCAAGCGCGCACCCGGCTCGTTGACCCATCGGGCAGGTCCGCAGTGGTATGCTGCGCGGCGCCCGCGAGACGAGGAACCACGCCGGGCAAACGCGGTCAACACGTTCATCGCTTGTCGCAAGATCCCACCATGAAAACCGATCACACGCTCCATGCCCCGGCGTTGGCCCAGCAACCGGTTTCGGTGACCCGCAAGATGGCCGCCTCGCTGCCGGAGTTGCGTGCGGTCGCCGAAGCAAAGGGGCTGACCATCCATCATCTCGGCGCCGGCTATCCGAATCCCGAAGTCACCGATCCTCGGGGCTTCATCGCCCACGAACAGGCGTACTTCGATCATCTGCGTCGGCAGGAGGGGTTGAACGATCCGGCGGCGTTGCCGGAGTTCCTGCGCGAGTCGTACGCCTACACCGACACGCTGGGACCCGTCGGGCCGCGAGAGTCCTTCGCCGCGGTCTATGGCAACGACTGGGGCGTCGACATGGATCCGTTGCGCCTGATTCCGACGGTGGGTGCGACCGGGGGCATCAGCCTGGTTTGCTCGCTCTTCGAACGCCCCGGCATTCCGCTCGGCTACATCACCGACGCACCCACCTACGCGGGGTTCCTGGCGCGAGCCAAGTTGTGTCGCCACGCCGAGATCTACAGCGTCGACCTGGACAGCGAAGGACCCGATCCGGCGGGATTCCGCGATGCGATCCGGCGGGCGCGCGGGGATGGGCGATTCGTGCCGTTCTACTACACGGTGCCCGATGGCCACAATCCGGCCGGCTTCTCCTTCAGTACCGAGCGACGTCGAACGATTCTCGACATCGCGGCCGAGGAGGGCATCCTGATCGTCGAGGACGCACCCTACGTCTACATCAGCTATTCGGATGCCGCGCAGCGGCCGCAGCCGTTGTTCGCCATGGATCCGGCTCGTACGATTCACCTGTTCACGGGTTCGAAGATCGGCCTGCCCGGGCCTCGCATCGGCTTCATCTACACACAAGCTGTCGCCCAAATCGAAGCCGCGGAGCGAGTTTCCTTGACGGACCTCTTGCTCACCGAAGCAAGCGCCGACATCCTGTTCCAGAATCCCCAGGCGCTGCGTTCCTTCGAGTCGCTGATGGTCGACGAGTCCTTCGCCCGGCGCGAGTCGCTGTGGCCCGTGGCGGAGGGCAAACTCGCGGTCTACCGTGAGAACCGCGCCATCCTGCTAGACGGCCTCGAGGCCAAGCTCGGCGACCACCCTACGCGCTTTCGCTGGACCGTTCCCGAAGCGGGCTTCTTCAGCGTGTTCACGTTTCTCGACCCGGATGTCGTCACCGACGACGACTTCGTCGCCCGATTCGTTGCGGAACATGGTGTCGTGGTCATCCCCATGTACGACTTCTATCCCCCTGACGCACGTCAGCGTGACCCCAAGGCGGGTCTCGACCAGTTGCGCCTGTCGTTCTGCTTCACGGAGCGCGTGGGGCGCGACCGGGTCTCGGACCTCACCGCAGCGGTGGCTGCGTTCGGCGACGCTGTTCTGGCGATGACCTCGTAGCGTCGCCGCTACGCGGCGGCCTGGGCGGTCGCCAGTACCCGGCGGTATTCCGCAGGCGGTTTGATCGCCAGCTGCGCCCGGACCTGGTCGACGGGGAGCCGCAGGTTCAGATCCCAGTCCTCTCCGGGCAACCAGCTCGCATGGCGCCCTGCCCGGTAGGCGGCCCACACGGCGCGGAGCGCCGCAATGCCCAATTCGCGCCGTGCGCGAAAGGCACCCACGACGACGATGAGGCCTACTCCCCGATTCCTCGTCTGGGCGTAGGTGAAGGCCAGCAGGCAGAGTTCGCCGAAGGGGTCTCGACCGTACTGGGTGAGGGTGTGCCACAGATCGTGCTGATCGCGCATACGCTCGCCGAAGCGACGCAGGTCGGGATCCTTGAAGTTGTACGCCTGGACCCCCTGATGCATGCTCGCGGCGACGAGCCCGTCCGCGGACAACGACTCGCCGTAGATGAAGTCGTGGTACGCCCGCCCCAGGGTACCGGGCCGCAAGGCCGCAAGGGTATCCCGGTCGCGCAGGGTCTCGATCAGATCCTCGCGTTCGCGGAGCACCCGTTGACCGACCTCGGTGGTTCGGAACCGACGCAGTCCGCGGCGCAATGCCGACCGGCCTAGCGCACGGACGATCTCGAAGACGCGCGGGGTGTCTTCCGGATTGTCGATGAGTTCGCGCAGGGCTCGCAGGGCGACGCCGATGCGCATACTCTTTAAGCGGCTGGTGTCCATCTGATCTTTACGCAATCTCGACCGCAGCTCCCTGCGGCGAGTCTACATCACGCCAGCCAATGGAGGATGAATGACGACTCGAACCGTACTTGTGACCGGTGGTGCCCGTGGCATCGGCAAAGGCATGGCCAAGAGCTTTCTCGAAGCGGGCCATCGGGTGATGATCGCCGACCTGCCGGCGGGAGGCGACTGGCGCTACCGATTGGGCTCGGACAGTGAGATGGCCGACGCCGTGGAAGAACTCGGGGCATCCGGCGAGGTACGCTGCACGCCGGTGGATGTCACGGATTCGGCGGCCTGCGAACACGCCGTAAAGGCCACCGTCGACGCCTTCGGCGGCCTAGACGTGCTGGTCAACAATGCCGGCGTCATCGACAGCGGCCCCATCGAGGAATTCGGCGAGGCCCAGTGGGACGGAATCTTCGCGGTCAACGTCAAGGGCGTGTTCCTGATGACCCGTGCCGCTGTCGTGAACCTCCGGGCATCCGCCGACGCCGCCGTCGTCAACACGGCGTCGATCGCCGGCAAGCGCGGTTCAGCCCGGCTCGCCGCCTATTGCGGCTCGAAGTGGGCGGTGATCGGCATCACCCAGTCCTTCGCCCAGGAACTCGCTCCGGACGGCATCCGCGTCAACGCGCTATGCCCCGGCATGGTGGGCACCGCCATGTGGCACGACCACCTAATGGCCAATCAGGGAGATCCCGCTTTCCAGAAGCGCACATCGGACATCATGCCCCTCGGTCGGCCGCAAACCGTGGAGGACATGGGCGAGGCGGCGGTCTACCTGGCAACCGCGCGGAACGTCACCGGCATTGCGTTGAACGTGGCCGGCGGCTACGAGATGCACTGAAAACGCCCCTCGTGGCGACTGCGCGCTTTGGCGAAGCGCGGTGTGGTCGCCGGACCGACAACCGCCCGGTGGTGTCCGAGACGGGCGACCACAGGGTCGCCCCTCGCATGGAACAAATCCCGTTTGTTGCCTGGCGGTCAGCGGCGCTCGCTGCCGGGAGAATTCGCGCAGCTAATTCTCGGGGCGACCGCGAAGCGGTCGCGTCTTGCATGGAACATCCGACGAAGGGCGCATCGCGCCCTTCGTAGATTGTTCCATGTTCGACGGCGGGGCTGGGCTCGAGGCGACCCGACGCATAGCGGAGCGAAGCGTCGGGGCGGCCCTGGGGCGCTACGGGGTGATCGAGACCGACTGCGTTGCCGTACGGCCTTCGTCGACGACCAGCGCGATGCCGCCGGTGGCGAGCGCGTCATCCTCGGCCTCGAGCACGGCGTCGCCGTCGACGGAGGCTGTGAGCGTCGTGCCGTTCACGGCGATCTCGAGCTGGTAGGTGCGGTAGAACTCCACGTCGAAGGATGCCTCGGCGAGCACGGTCGTACCGTCGAGCTCGCGCACGATCTGGACGGCGCCCTCCGCGTTCAGCACTACGGCGTAGTAGCGCCGCATGCCTTGAACCCGAACGGCGATGCCGGCTCGGCGCACCAGGTGCGGCGTGATGTCGGCGGCGACGCGGTAGTCCTGCCAGTCGCGGGCGCCGTGCAGCAGCAGCCCCGTGCCGCGGTTGTGGACCAGCCGGAACGACTCGGGATAGAAGGGCGCGTACTGGTCGACACCGTTCACCCAGGCGCGGTGCCACATGTTGCCCGGGATCTTCGACAAGGTGACGTTCGGGGCGCCGGTCCAATGCAGCCGGTCGAGATACAGCGTGCCGCTCGACGCGGCCGACACCAACTCGATGCCAACCGCCGCAATGGGGTAGCCGCCGAGTTCGGGGATCGTCCAAGTCAGTTCCGCGGGAGCCCCGGGATCGACCGTAGTTGCGGGATTGCGCAGGGTCATCAGTTTGTCGTCGGCGTCGAACACCCGGATGCAGATCGAAGCCTCCACGGCATCGTCGGCAGCTTGGGCCAGTTGGACGTTGGCGGTTGCGGTCTGACCGGGCGACAGGGTAGGGCTCGTCATCAGTCCGTAGCCGCGGCCTTCGAAATGTCGGGCGGTCTCCAGGGAGTCGATGAAGGTACCGGTGGTCGCACGCGCCGTGGTTCCCGGGGGCAGAGCATCAAAATGGATCGCGAGGCAGCGATCGCCCGAGGGACTCTCGCGGTTGTTGACGACGCATCGGTGCCCGGTGAAGCCCTGGACGGATCCGGGATAGGCGAAGTGATAGCGTGCGCCGTCCTTCGGCGGCTGGAACTCCGAGCCGCCCAGCCGTCGTCCCAGGCTGGCGATGCGCGTCGCCTGGGTGACCGCATCGGTCACGCCGCCGCCGCTGTCGGCGCTCGGCATGTAGCAGATGTCGGCGAACGGACCGCGCCAGTCGGGTCCCGCGTCGATTCCCGCGAGGCCGTGCTGGATTCCCAGTAGACAGCCCAGGTTGCCGGAGTTGCAGTCCGTGTCCCAGCCGGACGTGTTGACGATCATCAGCGCCCGCTGGAAGTCGTCGTTGCCGTGCAGCAGGGCGTGCACGATCAGGCCATGGTTGGGCACCATGTGACAGTTCCCGCCGTACTTGTCGTAGCCGTAGTTGGCCTTGATCTCGGCGAAGGTCGCGCGCCAGTCGTCGCCGTTTCTAGCGTGCCAGTCGCGGATGTCGCCGATCATCCAATAGAGCACGCTGTCCGTCGGAATCTGTGCGATTCCGATGTCGATGAGCTTGTCGGTTTCCGACTCGACGAAGGCCGCCGCCTCCATCGCGGCGAGCACTTGGGCGCCGTAGATGGCCTCGCCGTCGTGGGACACGCTCGCCGCGCGGCGGGCGAAGTCGGCGGCCCGTTCGGGATCGCCGGGTGCCACCATGGCCCAGCCGTCGATGAAGATCTGCGCGCCGATCTGCTCGGCGACGACCTTGCCATTCATCTCGATGGAACCGCTGGCGGGCGCTTCGACGCCCGAGGTCAGGCGCATGAACGCCGTGTGCTCGGTGGAGTTTCCGAGGCCACCCCACCACAGGATCGTACGGTTCTCGATCAGGTAGTTGAGCCAGGACTGGCCGATCTGGCGGGGGTGCAGCTCCGGGTCGCAGTCGTAGTCCTCGAGCGCCCGGATGAAGGTGAACGTGCCGCTGATGTCGTCGTCGGTGACGATCAAGCGCTTGTCGAGCTTGTCGTGGACGTAGTAGTCCACTTCGCCGAGCCGCTCCTCTATGCGTTCGTTGGTCCAACCCTCGAAGGGCCGGCCGAGATAGACGCCGATGATCTTGCCGAGCACGCCGGCGTAGACGCGCTCCTCGTAGTCGGACGGTAGGCTTGCCACGAGGCTCCCCAAAGCTGTTTCCGGACAGTTTGACTCCTTGGGCGTCAAAGGGCCAGACGCAGGCCCCGCCCTGCAAGGCGTTGTCGGCGCAATCGGACTGGTATAGGTAAGATCAAGGTCTCAATGTCGATGGCAGTTTGATGGAGTCCGGACAGACGCCAAGCGAGCCGGTTAAGAAGCCGAGCGTTGTCTTCGACGCGCCCGACCTGTCGGTCGACGGTGAGCTCGAGCGGAAAGTGTCGCGGAAAAGGGGACATCCACCCTAGAGCGCTAGAGCGGAACGGAAAAGGGGACATCCACCCTAGAGCGGAAAGGGGACATCCACCCTAAGGCGAAAAGGGGACATCCACCCTAGAGAGACGAGCGGGCACTCTACCGACGGGCTGGATTTCCTCACCTAGGATCAGGGG
>VXPO01000149.1 GCA_009839505.1 Gammaproteobacteria bacterium | reverse complement strand
CCCCCCCCCCCCCCCCCCCCCCCCCCCCCCCCCCCCCCCCCCCCCCCCTACGGGTGTCTCCCGCAGCGTTTGCGGGCTGCGGGGGCGGTGGCCATAATGCCGGACGGACTTGAGATGGGGGAAGGCTTCAGATGGGGGAAGCTAAGGTGCGACGGTTCTTCTTTGCTTCGGCGATCGCGACACTCCTGGGATCAACGGTGTCCCAGGCAGACGAGTTGACGATTTCCCGATCAGACTACGCGGAAAAGCTACACGGTTTCTGGCTTGGCCAGTGCATCGCCAACTGGACGGGCATCATCACGGAGATGGACAAGATCGGTGGCGAAGGAGACAGGGGGGTCTTCTACACGCGCAAGGATTGGGGAACGACGGTTCAATCAAAGTGGTGGGGGGGCCGAACCCGCACAGAGACGATCGACTGGGTTCGTCGAGGGCCGGACGAGATCTGGGGTGCCGACGACGACACGGACATCGAATACATGTACCAGTACCTGCTGTCGAAGCACGAGACGGCGCGGTTGACCGGCGAGCAGATCCGCGACGGCTGGATCACGCACATCCATGACGAGAACAATTCGCCCATCAAGAACGCCCGCGGTCAGGGAGAGAATTTCCTCTGGGTCTCCAACCAGCGCGCGCACGACTTGATGCTCGACGGCGTTGTTCCGCCCGCGACCAGCGATCCCGCCAACAACGAATTCCACGAAATGATCGACGCCCAGTTGACGACCGAAATCTTCGGGCTCTATGCCCCGGGACGCCCGGATGTCGGCCTCGAGATCGCGAACCTGCCGATCCGCACGACCGCGAGTGGCGAAGCGGCGCTGGCATCGCAGTTTTACGTGATCATGCACAGCCTTGCGGTTAGCGTGGATCCGACCGCCTCGAGGAAGTCGCAGATCCAGTGGATGGCTGCGCAGGCGAGAGCCCATATGCCGGATGAGTCGACCACCGCCAAGATGTACGACTTCGTCAAAAGCCGCTATGACGCCGGGGTGCCTTGGGAGCAGGCGCGCGACGATGTGTACACGCGTTACCAGGTGGAGCAGCAGGACGGATACGACGTGGCCCCGCGCAATCCTGTGGCGTCGGGTATCAACTTCGCAGCCAGCATCGTCAGCCTGCTGTTCGGCGAGGGCGACTACCAGGAGACGGTCAAGATCGCCGTGCTTGCAGGATGGGACTCGGACAACCCCGCGGCAACCTGGGGCGGCCTGTTGGGCTTCATGATCGGCAGGCAGGGCGTCGAGGAGGCGTTCGGCCAGGAGTTTTCGAACCGCTACTACATTCACCGGACCCGGACGGGATTCCCGGTGCCAGAAGGCGTCGACAACTTTCCCGACATGGCGGCGGCGGGAGTGAAGATCGTCGATCGTGTCGTGGTGGACGAGATCGGGGGCGAGATCCTTGACGACCAGTGGGTGATTCCGCTGACTGATCAACCGCAATAGCGTCCAAAAGGTGAAACACATGAAGCGCCCTCTCTACCGTGCCTTCGCGTTGATCGCACTACCGATCATCGCGTTCGCTGTCGTCGCCTGTAGTTCGGAAAAGACGGACGGGGATCCCGCCGCCGATGTGAAACCCAAGGTCGCCCTCATCATGAAGTCGCTCGCCAACGAATTTTTCGTGACCATGGCAGCGGCGGCGGAAGATCATCAGGCGCAACGTCAAGACGACTACGAACTCATCGTCAACGGCATAAAGAACGAAAGCGATCTGGCACAGCAGGTGGCGCTCGTCGAGCAGATGGTGGGTGTGGGCGTCGATGCAATCGTGATCGCACCTGCGGATTCGAAAGCGCTGGTTCCGGTACTTGCCCGCGCTCGAGAGAAAGGGATACACGTCGTGAACATCGACAACCGACTCGATGGCGACGTCCTGGCCGAGTACGACCTGGTGATTCCCTTCATCGGTCCAAACAACCGTAAGGGAGCCCGAGAAGCCGCCGCGTTCGCGCTGGAGCAGTACCCCGACGGAGCGAACGTCGTGATCCTCGAAGGCGTCACCACGGCCCAGAACGCGATCGACCGGAGGATGGGGTTCGAGGATGCGGTCGAGGCTAGCGGTGCCAACCTGGTCACGATGCAAAGTGCGGCGTGGGATCAGACCAAGGCCGCCGAAGTGACCGCCGCGATTCTCGTTCGCCATCCGGAGGCTCAGGTGATACTCGCGGCCAACGACAACATGGCCCTGGGCGCCGCCTCCGCGGTGTCCTTCGCCGACCTGGATCACCACGTCGCGATCGTGGGCTTCGACAACATCTCGGCGGTTCAACCACTGCTCGAGGACGGTCGCGTTCTGGCCACCGTCGAGCAGTACGGCGACCAGTTCGCGGTCAACGGCATCGAGTTGGCCCTCGACCTGATCGACGGACAGTCGGAACTCGTAGACCGGGAGACCCCGCTAGTCGTGGTCACGCCGGCCGACCTCGACGCGCAGAGCGAACCGCCGGCCACGCCCTGATCGGTCCGGACCGCATGAGTACGGACGGGGGCCTGATCCCGCGGATCGTCGCCAGAGGAATCTGCAAGTCGTACGCCACCCCCGTGCTGCAGGATGTCGACTTGGACATTCCGGCCGGCAGCATCCATGGGTTGGTTGGTGAGAACGGCGCCGGCAAGTCGACGCTGGCGAAGATCCTCGTCGGTCTCGAGCGTGCGGACTCCGGATCGCTGCTCCTCGACGGTCAACCCTACCGGCCGAACAATGCAGCCGACTCGAAGAACGCCGGCATCGCCATTTGTGCGCAGGAACTGAGTCTTGTAGACGACCTGTCCATCGCCGAGAACATCCTGCTGTGCACCTCGACTTCGGGGTTGTCGTGCATCAGGCGTAGGTCTGCGAACGACACTGCCGCGGAATTGCTCGATCTGGTCGGACTCGAACAGGCCGAGCCCCGCACGCGCGTCGGCAAGTTGAGCCTTGCCGAGAAGCAGCTTGTCGAGATCGCCAAGACGCTGGCCACCGACGCGAAAGTCCTGTTACTGGACGAACCCACCTCGGCCCTGACCGCACCGCAGTCCGAAAGACTGCATGCGATTCTCAGTGACAAGGCGCGCGCCGGCGTCGCGGTGATCTACATCTCCCACCGCCTCGGAGACGTACTCACCGTCTGCGACCACGTGACGGTTCTGAGGGACGGCAAAGTCAGGCTTACCGAGGAGAGCGCCGCGCTTTCCGAGAAGCTGCTGATCCGGCAGATGGCTGCGCCCTATAGTCGCACCCGGCGCTTCGCTGACGCTGGGCGCCGGGTGCGCCTACGGCCCAACCACGCCGACCTGCCCATGGAACAATCGCCACGGTCGCAGGCTCCCTTTGGCGGTTGTTCCATGGAAGGTGCGGACGCGGACTTTGATGCGCCTCCCCGGTCGGGGGAGAGCTCTGCTCCGGTACACCTGACGGTGGAGAATCTGCGGACGCACGATCTCCCGCATCCGATCAGCTTCATCTGCCGACGTGGCGAGATACTGGGCATCGCCGGGCTCGCGGGTTCGGGTAGAACGGAACTGCTGAACGCGATCTTTGGATTGGACAAACGGCTGGGCGGCTCCGTCAAGATCCATTTGGACGGCGCGACCACCGAAACGCGGACCCCACGGCAGGCCATCGAATGCGGGGTCGGCCTGGTCACCGAAGACCGATCAAGAGACGGCGTGTTCACAGACCTGGCTCTCGGGTTCAATGTGACCGTTGCTGGGCTCGGGCGAATCGCTGATCGAACCGGGAGGTTGATTCGTTCGAAGGAAGCAAGCGCGGTGCTGGAGTTGGTCCGGACCCTGCGGGTCAGGAGCAACGGAATCGACCAGAAAATGCGCGAACTGAGCGGCGGGAACCAGCAGAAGTCGATGCTGGCTCGGTGGCTGCACTGTGGCTCTCGGCTACTGCTCTTGGATGAGCCGACGCGGGGCGTCGACGTCGGGGCAAAACTCGCAATCCACGAGGAGCTCGTTCGTCTGCGCGACTCCGGTGTGTCGGTTGTAGCTGTCTCCAGCGAATTGGAGGAGCTGCAGAGCCTTTGCGACAGAATCCTCGTCTTGTCGAAGCGGGTCCTGGTTGCGGAATTCCACCGCGGCGATTGGAGCCAGCAGGATATTCTCGCGGCGGCCTTCAGCGAGTATGTCGAGCAGGAGGCGGAGTTCTCGTGACTGAGTCGGGCACTCGCGCTTTCCGCATTCTCGAAGAGAATCTAATCTTCGTTTCGTTGTTGGCGATCGTGGTGTTCTTCGGCCTGATCTCCGACAGCTTCTTCTCGCTGACGACACTCTCGACGTTGTTCAACCAGTTGCCGGCGCTTACGGTCGTCTCGATCGGCATGACCCTTGTTCTGATCAGTGGCGGAATAGACTTGTCGGTGGGCTCTGTTCTTGCACTCAGCGCCGGTGTGATCGGGGCGGGGATGTCGTTGTTCGGTCTACCGCTCCCGATCGCCGCCTGCCTCGGCATCTTGACGGGTGCCTTGGCGGGCCTCGCCAACGGCTCGCTCGGGGCCTATCTGCGACTACCGATATTCATCGTCACGTTGGGAATGTTGGAGGTCGCCCGGGGCCTGGCGTATCTCGTTACCGATTCCCAGACGGTCTATATCGGAGCGGCGGTCCAGACGTTCGCGCTGCCCATGGGCGGCAGCGGCATCTCCGCCTCGATCCTGACGGCTTTGCTGCTCGTGGTCGCCTTCGAGTTCCTGCTGAGATCGACGGTTTTCGGACGGCAGATCGTCGCGGTCGGCAGCAACGAGAGTGCAGCGGAGGTCTCGGGAATCGATCCGAGACGAGTCCGGTGCACCGTGTTGGTTGTATCGGGAATGCTCGCGGGGCTTGGAGGCTTGATGAACTCCGCCTATCTGGGTTCCGCGGACCCCAACGCGGGCGTCGGCCTGGAGCTTTCGGCGATAGCGGCAGCCGTGATTGGCGGCACCAGTCTCATGGGTGGACGAGGGTCCGTCATGGGTGCCTTCGTCGGCGTACTGATCGTGTCGGTGCTGCAGATCGGCCTCGCGCAAATCGGGATCACCGAACCGACAAAGCGGGTGATCACGGGTGGTGTGATCATCCTCGCCGTCATCCTGGATCGCTGGCGCGCGTAGGGGCGACCCTAACGCGCCCGTAGGGCGCGCCGTCGCCCGTGTTGACCGACGCAACCGTTTCGCCGAAACGGGCGACCACAAGGGTCGCCCCTACGGAAACCTTGAGGCTACCAAGCGATCTCGGCCGGGAAGTACTTGCCGATCAGGTCCTCGTAGAACGGACGCAACGCGGCGACGTCCGGTGGCGAATCGTGCTTGGTATAGAGATCGTACCGGTTGAACTGGCGGACCCACTCCAGCCTCTCCTCGTCCCCGGGGCCCAGCAGCTCGCGGTAGGCATCCGTGGAATGACCCGGGTAGAAGCTGTGGTAACGGATCATCGCGAGCGCTGGCTCCGGCAGGTAGTCGCGGGCGACGAGATACATGTACTCGTCGTGTCCCCAGGACAGGATGACATTGTCGAGGCCACAGCCGGGGTCGTAGATTCCGAGCGGCGTGTTGTAGCGGGAATCCCCAGCGTCGGGGTTGGCGGCGAAGTACTCGGGATAGACGATGGCGTCCGGGAAAGCACAGCCGACGACGAACGTGTCGCCGGTCACAGCCCACTGCGGCTCGCCGAACGCGCACAGGATCTTGCCGAGGTCGTGCACGAGCCCGGTGAGGACGAACCAGTCCGGGTGACCGTCCCGGCGGATGCCCTCGGCGGTTTGCAGGCAGTGTTCGATCTGGGATAGGCCGGTATCCGGATCGCTTTCGTCGACCAGGCTGTCGAGAGCCTCGCAGGCCTCCCAGATGCCCATCCGGGTGGTGGTCAACGTCCCGTAGTGCTCGCGTTTCGTGCGCGCGAATTCAAGCGTCTGGTGCTTGTGGTTCAGTTCGTAGAACCTGCGGACATGGGCGTGGGCATTGGCATAGTCCCGATACACAAGGGGTCTCAGTCGAACCAGAGCCGATGAATCCAGCCGTTCGTGTCGGGGTAGTCGGGTAGGTCGTCATCGAACAGCTCTTCTATTGCGTTGAGTGCCGACCGCAACGCGGCGACGGCGTCGCCGTACTCCTCCGACCATCTCTCCTCGATCTCCCTGACCAGGTGCGGGTAGGCGTCGCGCATCCGCCGGCTCTTCGGCGTCAGGTAGACGCGACGGCCCTTGTCGCGCGCACGGCCGGGCTCGACGACCACGTCGAGATGACGTTCGTGCAGGGTCTTGCCGTTGCCGGAGACCCCGCCGAGCGCTTGCGCACGCTCCAAGGTGACACCTTCGTCGCGGACGAGGCGCAGGAAGTTCGACACCACCGACAGGTGCCCCAGGCGCTCACGCTCGTAGTCGATGGCGAACGCCGCAAGTACCTGTGACAACAACGCCGGCATTGGCAAATCAGCGGTAGTGCTACCCGGTTCCCGGATGACGACGGGCCAGTCCTGGCCGTGCGCGGGGATTCTGGGCGGCCCCGGATCTTCAAGCACGTAGTCGCCGCCCGTGACGCTCGGATCGCCGGCACCATAGCCGGTCACGTGGTGGGGGAGCTCGATCGGGAGTCGGTCGACGATGGACGACAGGGCCTCGCGCAGCTGAACGATGGCGTCGTCGCCGCAACGCTGCCGCCAGTCTTCCTGGACCGTGTCGACGAGGCGGACAGCGGCATTCCGCGCAGCCATGCCGTTCGCCGTGAGGTGCACGATCTTCGCCTTGCCGCGCCTGCCGGGGATCGCTTTCGCCTCGACGGATACGCGACCACTCTGCTCGAGCCGGCCGACGACAACCTCGGCCACGCGCTTCGAGATCACTGCCCGACGACCGAGTTGGCGTTGTTCCGTCCCCTCTGCGTCAATGGCGCGCAGGGCGTTCGCCCAGACGGCGAGTTGCGGGACCGAACGATCCTCGCCGCGCGCCGAGTCGTAGTAGTGCACGAACGCGCCTATTGCCCGCCCAAGCAGTGTCGGCAACGGGAGTTCGGACAGTGTGGCGGCCGGCCGGCGTCCAACCTGCAACTCGGAGGCGTAGTACAGGAAGTGCTGGAACCGGACGAACTGCGTGGCGGAACATCGAACCCGTGTCGCGCCGGCATCCGTCGCCGTGGATGCGCCGACCCGCTCCGCAATGAAATCGACGGCCAACGCGGCTGCGCGTCCGAGATTACCCGTGCCGAAGGCGCAGGTCACGACGAACCCGTCGGCCTGCGCCTGCGACCCGCTGCGTTTCGCGATGATTCCGGGGTAGGAGGAGAACACGGCTTCGAGCCGGCTCTTGGCCTGGCCGACTTCGTCGGCTGTCGCACCATCTCTCACGAGGCGGCGATTCGCCTGGATCCGGCGTGCAACGGATGTCTTTGTCGCCATGGGTCCCGAGGGTCTGCCGTGCTTCGTAGCAGATATCGCTCGCCGCGAAGACTACACGATCCGGCCAATCGCACCATCGCATAGCAAGGATCGGGTCGATTTCAGCGTCTCGAATGTTCATGTTTAGTGGAAGGTCCCATCGATGATCACCTCACGGAGAGGTCCGGATGAACACGAACGACTACGACAGAGTCGAGGCCGCCATTCGCTACCTGGCTAGGCATCGCGAGCGCCAGCCGGACCTCGCCGAATTGGCGGCGCACATCGGTCTGAGCCAAAGCCACCTGCATCGGCTGTTCTCACGCTGGGCCGGCGTAACGCCAAAGCGCTTTCTCGAGTTTCTCACCGTTCAGCATGCGAAGAAGCTACTCGACAACTCCGAGTCCGTGCTCGCGGCGGCCCATGGTAGCGGCCTCACCGGTCCGGGCCGGCTGCACGATCACTTCGTGACCGTTGAAGCCGTCACGCCGGGCGAGTACCGGAGTAGAGGCGCGGGACTGACGATCCGCTTCGGCACCGGAGAATCACCGTTCGGGCCCGTGTTTGTCGCCTGGACCGAGCGCGGCCTTTGTCGGGTTGGGTTTGTGGCCGACGGGGATGTCGCGGCCGAGAAGGAGGCTCTGCGCCGGACTTGGGGGCGAGCGTCGCTCGAAGGCGATGAAACGATGTCGACGGCACTGGCGCGGTCGATCTTCTCCGCGCCCTACGAGGCGGAGCGCCGCCCGATGACCGTGCATGTGCACGGAACCAACTTCCAACTGGCCGTCTGGCGCGCCCTCTTGCGTGTGCCTCCGGGGCAGGTCGTCAGCTACGGTCGTCTGGCCGAAGCGGTCGGCAGTGCCCAGGCGGCCCGAGCGACTGGGAGCGCGGTAGGCAGGAATCCGATCGCCTTCCTGATCCCGTGCCACCGCGTGATCCGCGCGGAGGGGATGGTGGGCAACTACGCCGGGGGCACCCTCCGGAAACATTGCATGCTGGCGTGGGAGGCGAGTCGCCAGTCAACAAGGGCACGGAGAAAAGGAACATGACCGGGCTTCCACCCAATGCTTGCCTCGCAGAGACGCGATCGACATGGTTATGCAACATCTCTTGTGCGGGCGACCCGTATGAAGATCACCATTGAGCTTCCCGACGAGTTGCTGGAGCAGGTCCGAAGCGTGGCCAGGACCGAAGGAACCACTCTCCGCGAGCTCGTGGAGGAAGGTCTGCAGCGCAGTCTTGAAGCCCGCCGGACCGCGGCGCGACGGCAGCTGGACTTTCCGAGTTACGGGGGCAGCGGGCTTACCCAAGAGTTCCAAGACGCAACGTGGAATCGGATCAGGGACGAGATCTACCGGGAGCACACACAAGTCACGATAGGCGAGCCTGCGTCATCCGCCCGAGTCTTCCCCTAGATGGTCGGGTCCTGCTGGCCAGACGACGGGGTTCAAACGCGTGGCCGCCGGAGCGCCCGGCGGCAGGTCTTGCAGCCACGCGCGCAGATCTCCCCGGGCTTCTGGACGCACGGGGTCGGTAATCCGCGTGCCGTCCGCGAAATAGATCACCGTCATCACTTCGCGGCGGACGGACGACCGGTTCGGAGGTGCGCGATGCAGCGCCCAGCCCGCGTGGAAACTCGCGTCACCGGCTCGCGCCGTACGGGTCGCGGAGATGTCTAGACCCTGGTCCGCGACAAAGCGTTCATAGAAGGCTTCGGAGTCGTCCGAAATGCCCTTGTTGGTGATGTAGCCGAGCCGGTGGGCGCCGGAGGCGAACTGCATCATGCCCATGTCCTCTTCGATGTCCACGAGGGGCATCCACAAGGTGATGGTGCGGTCCGTGTCCAACGGCCAGTAGTGCTGGTCCTGGTGCCACGGGGTGATGCCGCCTCCGGGCTCCTTGAACAGGGCCTGATCGTGGTAGAGGCGGACGCCCTCGACACCGAGCAGGCGGGCGGCAACCTGGGCGAAGCGCGCCGCGTGCACGAAGCGACGGACGGTCTCATCGAGTGTCCAGAGGTTGAAGATCTGCAGGAACGCTTTGCCGTAGGTGTCGCGTTCCTCCAACGGTCGCGTCTCCCGAGAATTGCGGTCGGCCGTGGCGACGATCGCCTCGCGGTACGGGCGGATGGAATCGGCGGGCAGCAATTGCGGGAGAAAGACGTGGCCGTCCCGGCGATAGCGCTCTATCTGTTGGGACGACAAACGATAGGTTCGGGAAAGCGCCCCATAGCCGGCCCGGCACTTCGCTTCGCTGTGTGCCGGGTTCGCCTCCGGCCCAGCCACACCGACCTCCCATGGAACAACCGTGCCCGGTCGCTTACGCTCCCGGTCGCGTTTGTTCCATGGGAGGCTGTCGCCATGCCGGACGGTCATGGCAGTCCTATTGCCGGGCGACGGCCGCCCGAGCTTGACGTTCGGCTTCCTCGTGCCTGTCCTGGTCGGTCGGTCGCCTAGCGAGTTCGAACGTCACTTTGCGAATCGTCCCGGCGTACTCGAAGGGCGGGTCGTAGTCGCGGTTGACGGGCGCCATAGCACGCCCGAAGTCCATCCCGGTACTCGACAGCATGCCGAGCAGTTGCGGGATCTCGGCGTGGGCCACGACATCGCCGTCGGCCAGCAATCGCACCGTGGCGCGCCGCGCGGCCTGCCGCTCGACCTGAACCGCGACGACGTGATCGCCGCCAGTGAGCACATCGGGCGCAACGACTCTCGTATGCACATGGAAGCAGTTGTAGTCGAAATGCAGCTTGCCGCCGAGGATGTAGAAGGCGAACCCCGAGTTGAGCGTTCCCCGGTTGACCAGCGCGCCATCGCCGCCCGACTCCGGATGCACGAGCTCGATCTGGGTCGTCCAACCACGCGCTGCCGAGGGGCAGGCATCGGACACGATGTGGGATATCGGCGGGTAGTAGACGAACACATCCCGCGCCGACGGCAGCCCGGGACGACGCGCCGCACGGAACGTCTGTGCCATCGGCCGGTCGTCGAGTGGCAAGACGCCGTGTGTACGCGCTTCCCGCCACCAGAGGTCGATCATCGCCTGCAGGCGTTCCGGCTGCTCGTCCGCGAGATCGTTGGTCTCGGAGAAGTCCTCATCGAGATGATAGAGCTCCCAGGTGTCGTCGTCGTCCCAGGAAGTACCCGGCACGTGCCGCACCACGGCTTTCCAACCGTCCTGCCAGATGCCGCGATGTCCCAGCATCTCGAAATACTGGACTGCTCGCGCGGGCGTTGCCTTGGCTGAAGCCAACGTCGGCGCGAGCGAGGCGCCGTGTAGCGGCATCTGCGCAACGCCGTTGAACTCCTGGGGCGCCTCGGTTCCGGTGAGTTCGAGAATCGTCGGCATGATGTCAATCGCGTGGCAGAAGGTACGACGGATGGAACCTCCGCCCTCGAGACCCTTCGGCCAGTGGATCAGCAGCGGGTCGCGCACGCCGCCGCCGTGGGTGTTCTGCTTGTACCACTTGAGCGGCGTGTTGCCGACCTGCGACCAGCCCCAGGGAATGTTGGAATGACTGTCCGGGCCGCCAATATCGTCGAGTCGTTTCACGGCCTCGTCGACGTCCTCCACCATGCCGTTGAACCACTTCATCTCGTCGAAGACACCGGTTGGTCCGCCTTCCTGGCTTGCGCCGTTGTCCGACATGACGATGAGGAGGGTATCGTCGAGTTGACCGAGTTCGTCGAGGAACGCCACCAAGCGGCCGATCTGCGCATCCGTGTGATCGAGTTGCGCGGCGAACGCCTCCTGCAGACGCGCGGCGAATCTCTGTTCGTTCGCGCTGAGTTGGTCCCACGGCCGGACGCCGGGATTTAGAGGTGCGAGCGCCGTGTCTTCCGGGATGATGCCGAGTTCTCTCTGACGCTGGAACCAATCGGCTCGCACGACATCCCAACCCGCGTCGAACCTGCCTCGATACTTGCCGCGGAAGGCTCTTGGCGCCTGGTGCGGCGAGTGGGTCGCGCCGAAGGCGAGGTACAGAAAGAACGGGCGCTCCGGCACCAGCGAGATCTGGTCGCGCAACATGCCGATGGACCGGTCAACCACATCTTCCGAGACGTGATAGCCATATTCCGGCAGAGCCGGTGCTTCGGTGTGGTGGTTGTCCCTTGTGAGTTCCGGATAGAACTGGTCCGTCTCGCCCTGCATGAATCCGTAGAAGCGATCGAATCCCCGCTGCAGCGGCCAGTTGTGGAACGGGCCCGCGGCAGTGCACTCCGACATCGGTGTGAGGTGCCACTTGCCGGTAGCGTAGGTTCCGTAGCCCGCCCCCCGCAACACGTCCGCCACGGTTGCGGCGGAACGCGGCAGGAACCCGCGCATGTTCGGATACCCCGTATCCATGTTGGACACGCCTCGCATCCCGACCGAGTGGTGATTGCGACCGGTCAGAAGGCACGCACGCGTCGGCGAACACAGCGCGGTCGTGTGGAAGTTGACATACCGGAGTCCGTTGCCGGCCAGCCGGTCGATGTTCGGCGTCTCGATGGTCGAGCCATAGCAACCAAAGTGCGAAAAGCCGGTGTCGTCCAGCACGATGAGCACGACATTGGGCTTGCCGCTCCCCGTCGGTGGTGCCGGCCACCAGGGTTCGGACTCGTAGACCGTTCGACCAATCTGTCCTTCGAACGGCTCCCCGGATGGGTGCTCGTAGCTCATCGACACTCCCTCTTTGTCTGCCGACCCATGGCCGCGATGGTACCGGCGGCTCGACCGGCCGCTACCGGTTCTTCCAGGCCGGTTCGATCACGCCGAGTTCGATCAACGAGTTGCCGGTGTCGCGCAGCGTGTCGCGCACGTCGTGGGTCTTGAGACCGAGTTCCTCGATCGCCCTGCGGCACTTGGCGCGCAGCCGCGTGTCCGAAGGCAGTGGCTCGTAGTCACCGGCGACGTCGATGTCGGGAAACAGCTCGGCGAGCAGGTCGAGGAGTTCGCGCATGGTGGGCTCTCCGGATTCGTCCGTGGCCACCATCATGTAGCGCGAACCGTTGCCGGCAACGCTGCTCTCGGCCATCAGCCGCTGCGCTTCGGCGATGTCGCGCACATCGATGATGTTCCAGTTCATGCCCTGCTCTGGAAAGTCGGTCTCGCCGGACAGGAACACCCCGATGCGTCGCTGCCACACCGTGTGGTGCGGCGTGCCCAGCAACGGACCGAGGACGTGACAAGGGCAGTGTGCGATCACGTCGATGCCGTGTTTGGCGCCGAACTCGAAGCCCATGCGCTCGGCGTCGACCTTGCCCTTGGCATAGGACGAGCGTTGCACAGTCCAGGCCTTGATCACCTCGCCCTCGGCGTTGGTGAACGTATAGCGTTGATCGAGGCTCTCGTAGCTGCCGCCGGCCCAGTCGTCCTCCGTGTACTCGTAGTCCGTTGGCCGGTCGGGGCCGCCCCGTCCCATCACCGCGGCGGTGGAGGAGGTGTACATGACGCGGCGGACCGTCCCCGCCCGCCTGGCAGACTCCAGAACACCCGCGGTCTGGGTCACGAGGCTGTCGTACATGGCTTCCGGGCTCGGCCGTCCGTAGGCCGGATCAGTGCCGATGTCGGCCGCCACGTGGAACACGGCGGCACAGTCGGCGAAAGCCTCGTCGTACGCCCCCTCGCTCGCCTTCATGAGATCGCAGGAGTGGAGTGAGACCCTGCCGGGCCCGGCATCGTGCATGGCCTTGAGGTAGGCGGTCTTGTCGTCACGGGTGGCGTCGCGCAGGCAGGCGCGCACGTCGTAGCCCGCCTCGACCAGGTTCTTCACGGTGTGGGATCCAATGAACCCCGACGCGCCCGTCACGGCGACGGGACCATCCTGCGGACCGGAAATGGCAGTCATTTGAGATTCCTTTCGTTGGTTGTTGGTTGAACTCCGATCAGCGTTGGTCACAGACGTCCGTCAGGTTGCGGGTCAGATGAGACCGAGTGCGTGTCGGAACCAACCATTATCCTTCCCCGCCTCCCACCGCGTCCAACGTGACGGACCGCTGATCGTCGACGCTCGATTTGCCGGTGGGAGCAACGGTAGAGTCTCGCGTTGGTTTGCGCACTGGACCAATCCATGGACCCCCCTTTTCCTCACTCCGACCCCGATTGTCCGTTCTGCCAGAACCTTGCTGGTTCCCGGCTTTGTGCGTTCGTGAGCCGGTCGGACACGGTGAGCTCGTTCGTCAATCCTAGGCAGTACCGTCCCGGGGCGGTGCTGGTGATTCCGAACCGGCATGCGGCGACCATCTTCGACCTCAGACCTGAGGAGTGGGCTGCCGTTGCCGTGCATGCCCAAGAGGTCGCGGCGGCGGCCTGCGCTGCGTTCGGCGCCCAGGGCGTGAACATCTTTCAGAACAACGGGCCCAGCGCAGGGCAGACGATCTCCCACCTGCACGTCCATGTCGTGCCGCGGCCAGATGGCGACCATGGCCCCGCGATTTTCGGCGAGGCGTACTTCGAGAAGTCGCCGATCGAGGAACGCCTAGCCATCGCCGCGCGCATCCGCGAACACCTGTCGGGACCGTGACAGATGCCGCGTCGGGCCTTCGGGGTTGCGGCGGTACTCCGGTCCATCGTTTCGGCCGCAGGTCGACGTTTTCGAGGATGCCGTGGGAGATTGGCTGTGAGAGCGCGGCGGCTCGCTCACGTTCGTAGGAAACTACCCTCCAACGCATCTATCCGCGTCAGGTAGCGAGTCTTTTCCTTTCCCTCGGCATAGGCGATCTTCATGGCAAGTCGCGGGGTAGGCGTCGTGTTGGGCCCGGACATATGTGGTTCGAAACTGTCGAACGCAATAGCTTTTCCTTTGCCCAGATCGACGAACCCCATGGAGTCCGCGATTCGAGATGCCGTTCGATCCGCAATCGAAATCGGGAATCCTCCCTCCGGTTCCGCGCCCTCCTCGTGTTCCAGGATTGATCCGGTATTGAATGACGACATCTGACTGACGCCGACTTCGTTGTCGAGCGACATCATCAGACCGCCCTTGTCTTCCGACATGTCCTCGAGAGCAATCCACACCGAGAACATCGACGGCGACGCCTCTCTTCCGACCCAATAGGGACGGTCCTGGTGCATCGCCGTCCGTGCCGCCCCCGCACCCTTTATCAACAGGCTGGCGTGATCAATCACCGGCACATCGAAGCTACCGTGTTGGAGATCTCCGGCCAGATCTCCCCATGGAACAGTTCCAGCAAGTCGAGGTTGCCGTGTTCGCGTAGTTCGTCTAGGAAGAAGTCCTTGCCCCGCCAACGCACGGACTCATTGCTGTCGGATGCGGAAACGAGAGCGTCTGCACGTCCAAGCAGAGCGTCGATGTGCTCATCCGAAACCCGCGATGTCAATCTACACCACACGATTGGGCTCCGGGGTTTCTCGCTCAAAGAGAGTCATGCGTCTCCATCAGTCGACGATGGCATCTCTGACCAATTCCGCGATTTTCCAGGGCAGCTCGGTCGGTCCCTGAACCATGTACACAACCGTCAGGTCCTCTTCCGGCGCCGTCCAGGTTACGGTACCTGCGGCCCCCATCCAGCCGAATGCCCCAGCCGTTCGACCGTCCTTGGCTTGGTCCGGATCCATGGTGATCCCCACCGTATAGCCAAACCCGCGACCGGCACCGCCCTTCGCTGTCTCGTTGTACAGATTCCCCACGTGGTTGGTCGACATCATCGCAACGGATTCCGGCTTGAGGAGCCGATGGCCGAACAAGGTTCCCGTGTTGACCAGCATCTGTTCAAAGTGCAGGTAGTCCCGGGCGGTGCTGACTAGGCCGATGGAGCCCGAGAAATAGTCGGGGGACTTGATCCAGGGTCCTTTGTCATTGCGGATAACCGGCATCCGGTCCCGCTTGTCTTCGGGCACCGTCCAGTGCGTATCCCTCATGTCCAACGGATCGAAGATGCGCGTCTGAACGAACTCGTTGAACGGCGTGCCGGACACGATCTCGATTATCCGTGCCACCACATCGAGACCGACCGTGCCGCTGTACGCCCAGCGGGTCCCCGGTTGGAAGTCGAGTGGTCCGGCCGCCACCTTCGGGATCCAGGAGGCGAGGGTGTCCGACGCTCCGGGCCTGTCCAGCTTCGAAACCGCTGTCCCGATCCCGCCCGTGTGGAGCCCGGCCGTGTGAGTCAACAGATCGTGAACGGTCAGTGGCCGGTTTGCATCAACGAGTTCGTAGTCGGGGATTTTCTGCTTCTTGGGCTCGTCCTTGGACTTGAGCTCGTCCTTGGACTTGGGCTTGAGCTCGTCCTTGGACTTGGACTTGAGCTCGTCCTTGGACTTGGACTTGAGCTTGCGTTCCTTATTGGCAGACTCCTTGGCAACCGCGACCTGAAGGCCCTCGAACTCGGGAATGTAGTTCTCAACCAGGTCTTCTGGGCGGAGCAAGCCTTCCTCGATCAACATCATGGCCGCAACGCCGAGCACCGGCTTGGTGGAGGAGGCCATGTGGAATATCGCATCCTTGGGCATGGGACTCCGGGTCGTCTCGTCAAGGACGCCGTGAGCCTCCAGGTAGACCACCGTGTCGTGTCGAGCGATGCCAATCACGGCTCCGTGAATGCGACCGGCATCGACGTACTCCTGGACAACGTCATCGATCTTCTTCAATCGTTCCGCAGACATGCCGACCTCTTCCGGACTTCCGTGAGGCAGGTCGCGAGTCGTGGCGGTCGTAGGATCCACGGTGGCTAGTTCGTACTCGGGTTCGACGGAGGTCTGGTCGGCAACAGTCTTGCCACAGGAAGTGGCGAAGAGACAAGCAGCGACGACGATCAATAGTCTCGGCATAGTGGATCCTGCCCGTGAGCGTGGCGGGCACACTACCGGACAACACGCGTGGGAACAACGGAGCAGGGTTCGTACTGGACGTCGAGTCTTCTTATTGCGCGAGGGCAGTGTTCATTGTCCGTCAGAGCCATCCGAGTCAAGATTGCGTCGTGGGTCGGATCGGCGGAGGGGATCGTGGACAGTCACATTCGGCACGGGGCGGGCGCGGTGCGGCCGTATCTTCACGGGCCGGTGGACCTACTCCAGTTCGTGGTCGATGTGCTAGGGGCGCGGGAGGTCGAGCGCCACCAGCTGGGACCGCAGAGCTTCCATGTGGAGTTCCAGATCGGAGACTCCGCGCTGGTCATCGAGGCCGGAGAACTCCCGTCGGGCGTGGAACCCTGGACGAACGCGGTGTACGTCTACGTACCCGATGTGGACGCGGCATTCGCGACGGCGGTGGAACTGGGAGCGCAGGAGATCGCGCCACCGGCGGACAAACCCTATCAGGAGCGCCAGGCTGGCTTTCGCGATGCGGCCGGAAACACCTGGTGGATTGCGACCTACCGGCAGGACCTCGATGGCACCGCACACGAGTAGACGCTTTCCGGGTGCAGCTTCGACGGGCACGAGGCGGATCCTTTCATCGAGGCGCTGCTCGATGCGATGGCGGCTGTGGACGAACTGCGGCCGCGTCCGGGCGGCGGGGTCGAGGCCATCTACTGCCCTAATTGAGCTGGCTTTTCGCAATGTTCGAGCACGTTTTCATTGGTTCTGACACTGAGACACGGGCCGTACGGTATCCAGATCAAACAAGCCCGTGCTACTGTTCGGACCGAATTGCGATGGAGCAGCAGGCAATTTGGAGGAACGTCTGCAAGCAACCCATTGAGACAATTGGTATGTGTTCGATTGACTAGCAGTCCTAAGAACGTTCGTTCCGAAGGGGCGGTGGCCCCAACAGTGAGAGGAAATCATGCAACGTCAAATCGTGAGTTATTTCGCGCTGTGCGGCATCATCTTCATCGGTGTCCCGTCGGCATCCGCGCAGGAGGGCGATGAGTCGCCAGCGGACGAGGGTCGAATCATCGAAGAGGTGATCGTGACCGCGCAGCGCGTGGCGGAGAGCATCCAGGACGTCCCTATCGCGGTGACAGCCTTGACCGACGATGCGCTCCGCGATCAGCAGATCATCACGCCTTCCGATCTGCAGCTCAACGCGCCGAACGTGTCGTTCAGCGCAACCAATTTCGGTAGCTCGGCGCTGAGCATTCGGGGAGTCGGACGGCTCGTCGTGGGGCGCTCTGGGGAGTCCGGCGTGTCGTCGCATGTGAACGAGATAGCGCTTCCGAGCAACCTGGAGACCATGGAGTTCTTCGACCTGGAGCGGGTCGAGATACTGCGTGGCCCGCAAAGCACGTTGTTCGGCCGCAACGCCACCGGCGGGGCCATCAATTTCGTGACGAAAATGCCGTCGGTGGATGGGTTCGATGGTTTCGCCGACATTGAGGCTGGTGCGTTCGATCACTCGCGTCTAAAAGGCGCCATCAACCTGCCCATCGGTAGCCGGGTCGCGGCGCGGGTCGCCGCGTTTAAGCTGGATCGGGATGGCTACACGAAGAATCGCGCCTACGGCCAGAGGGATGCCGATGGCAATACGCTGCCGGGCATCGATGGAAGCGTTGACGGGCGCGGCGTCTTCGCGGTGCGGGCGACATTGGCTTGGGACTTGACGGACCGGGCAAGCGCCTGGCTCCAATACCACCGCACCGACGAGGACGACGACCGGGCCCGCATCACCAATCAGGTGTGCGCGCGCAACCCCCTGCCCACCACGGGATGCCTTGCCGATGCACGCGGACGCGATACGCCGCATCTGAGCGCCACCACGGCGGGAATCTTCGCGGGCCTTGGTGGCATGCTGCCCTTGGGGGCCGATGGCTCGCAGACGGCCTTGTACGACTTTCCGCGTCCCGCGATGAACAGTTACAGGGAGATGCACACCGACTTCGACCCCGTCTTCTGGCAGGAGGAAGAGATCTGGGCGTTCGGGTTCGACTACGATTTCGGGAACCTGCGGGCGAGCGTGATCGGCGGGCGCCGAATCAATGACTTCATCGCCCAGCAGGACTACTTCATGAATGTCGGGCCGGTATTGGCGCCAACGCAGGTGAATCCACTCGGAGTCTGGCCGGTATCCGAACCTGCGGGCGGGGCGGGCGCAGAGTGGATTTCGGACGCCTGCAACCTTGTGGCGGGCACGGCGGGCGCTGTCGGCGGCTGTATCCTGCCAACGCAACAGAACAGGTCCTTCGGCTACGACCAGCAGGACTCCCATTCGGAGTACTTCACGCTGGAGGCCAAGCTGCATTCGGAGTTCGAGGGGCGGTTCAATTTTCTCCTAGGCGCCAGCCGCCATGACGGCCAGAACTACGGCGGCTACTACGTGCTGTCCAACGAGCTTGATGCGGTCACCGTCTTCGGCGTCCCGGCATTGGAGCTTCCACCCCTGTTCCCGGGCTTTTTCTACAACGCGAACAATCCGGAGTCAGGCGCGGAGCAAGATGGCTGGGCAACCTTCGGCGAACTCTATTACGACGTTTCCGATCGGCTGAAGTTCACGCTCGGACTGCGCTTCAACGAGGACAACAAGAGCGCGAGCGATGCGAGCGTGTTGTTCAACTCGGCGAACGTGAATGCGGCGCTTGGCGGCCTATTAGGACCGAATCCCATTTGGCTGCGTAGTGGCCTGTTCACGGAAATGGTCGGCATGGCTTCGAATCCGGGCGCACCGTTGAGCGAAGCATCGCGCCGGCTGCTGGAATTCTGGAATGCGCAGGGCGTGTACGAGGCCAATGCCCCGACAGCCATCGCTTCGGTTGTCGCGCTTGGCGCCGCCGAGGCCATCGGAGCCCAGGTCGCGGCGGGCCTGCTGCCCATCGAGTTCGTGCCGCAAGCCATCGCGGGACTGCCGCTGCCGCCGATCTTTCAGGGCACCGTGGGCGCGCTGCTGTCTCAGAATCCGGCGGTGATTGCCCAGGACGCGGGTCTTGCCGCCGCCGCCCAGGCGTTCGGCGCGATAGCGAACGCCTTGACCCCCGTGCCCGGGTTCGGCGAAACGCGCTTCGTCACCGGCAGCCCGAGCGAAGACCAGTGGCGGGAGGTGAGCGGCCGGATCGGCTTCGACTTTCAGATCGACGACAGGACAATGGTGTATGGATTCCTGAGCCGTGGTTACAAGCCCGGTGGCTTCAATCCGGCCATACCGCCCGCGTTCCAGGATACGTCGGCGTTTACCTTCGATGCCGAGCAGGTCAACGCCATCGAGACCGGCATCAAGTCTACGTTGCTTGACGGCGGGCTCGTCCTCAACGGCGCGCTGTTCGTGTACGACTACACGGGTCTGCAGGTGACCAGGATCAGGAACAACAGCTCGATTAACGAAAATATCGATGCCGGTATTCGTGGCTTGGAACTCGAAGGACGTTGGCAACCGCAAGCAATGCCGAGTCTCGCAATCGATTTCGTGTACGGATCGCTCTTCTCCGACATCAAGGGCAGCCAATCGATCGATCCCATCAATCGGACCGGGGGCAACTCGGAATACGTGCTGCTGAACAATATCGATCCGGGTTCGCTCACCGGCGTAAACTACGTCGCGCGCGAGTCCCAGATCACGGCGGCACTCCTAGGTGCAGCATTGCAGGTGCCGGCCGCGCTGGATGTCCGCAATGGGCTGACGGTCGAGTCGGTGTCCTATCCCGCGAATGCCGCGGGCGTATCGATTCCTGTTTTCTTTTCGCGGAACTTTCTCGCGGCAGCGGGCGTAGAAACCCATGACGGCATTGCGGTCGATCTCGATGGCAACGAACTGCCGAATGCGCCTCAGCATACGATCAAGTTGGGCTTGTCCAATACGTGGAACGTATCCTCGGCGTTGCTGACGCTGCGCTGGGACTACTACTGGCAGAGCGAATCCTACGCGCGCGAATTCAATACCGTTGGCGACGAAATCGACAGCTGGAGTCAGCACAACCTCTCGCTGATCTACGAGAGTGCCGGGAACTGGTCGGCGAGAGCCTGGATTCGCAACCTGCAGGACAAGGAAATCGTGACGGGAAAGTACCTCACAAGCGATACTTCCGGCCTGTTCCGCAACTATTTCTTGACGGAACCGCGGATCTATGGCGTGTCGGTGCGATTCGCACCGGGAGGATAGACACGCCGCGTCGCATCGAGGGGCACGGCGTGGCGGCGCGAGATCGGGGGAGAGGAGGCGAAAGACCATGGGACAAATAGACGAACCGGTCGAACCGGCCGGCGGCGAGCCAGAGCTGCGCCGCAGCATCAGCCTATGGCAGATGACGCTCTACGGCGCCGGCGGCATGCTGGGCGCGGGCATCTACGGCCTGATCGGGCAAGTGGCCGGCGAGATGGGGTCGGCGATCTGGCTTGCCTTCGCGCTGTCGCTGGTCGCGGCGGGACTGACGGGGCTGTCGTACGCTTCGCTCGGTTCCCGCTATCCGCGGGCGGGCGGCGCCGCCTACATCACGCAGCGCGCCTATCGCCGCAGTCTGCTGACCCACGTCGTCGGCCTGACCGTGGCGTGCTCGGGCCTGACCTCGATTGCCGCCGGTGCGCGCGTGGTCGGCGAGAATCTGCAGGCCCTGCCCGCCTTCGAGGGCCTGCCCACCGGGGCGTTGGCGTTCGTCTACGTGGCCATCGTGGGCGCGATCGCCTATCGCGGCATCCGCGAGTCGATGTGGGCCAATGTCGCCCTGACGCTCATGGAAGCGGGGGGACTGCTGCTGGTGATCGCCGTGAGCCTGCCCTACTGGGGCTCGGCGAACCTGATGGAGTTTCCGGCGCGACCCGAGACCGAGGCGGGGCTTCCGCTGGTGTTCCTCGCGCAGGGCATCGTCCTCACCTTCTACGCGTTCATCGGCTTCGAGGACACGCTCAACGTCGCCGAGGAGTTGAAGAACCCGCGCCGTAACCTGCCGCTGGGCCTCGTGATGGCGCTCGTCCTGACCGTCGTCATCTACATGAGCGTGGCGATCAGCGCTGTCTCGGTCGTGCCGTGGCAGGAGTTGGCCGAAGCCAGCGCCCCGTTGGCCGAGGTCGTCGCACGCGCGGCACCCTGGTTTCCGGCCTGGGTGTTCATCGTCATCACCGTGTTCGCGGTCGCCAACACGGGGCTCATCAACTACATCACCACGTCGCGCCTCT
>VXPO01000070.1 GCA_009839505.1 Gammaproteobacteria bacterium | reverse complement strand
GGGTGAACTTCCGCAGCGCGTCGATCATCTCGTCGAACCTCCCTCGTCGCCCGACTTGTGCCACGACGCCGACGCCGTGCGGGCGCAGGATCAGTAGTATTTCTAGATCATATCAATACATGCCGTAAACGGCCAGCTTAGATTGTCCGCCAATCCGGGGGTTGGTTGTCAAGATGGGGTTGGCTTGTTGCAAAACCCCTAGGCTGTTGCAAAAGTCCAGATTCTGTTGCAGAAGTCAGCCCTGTCCTCTGTTCATCCTGCGCCACCGCAGTTCCTTCCGGCGTTCCGTGAAAGCCGGAGCACGCTTCTCGTCCAGCGGGCGCATGTCGAAGACCGACAGGTGCTCCTCGTCCATGATGTCGCGGAGTTCTGCCAGTGTGTACCTGTTGCTCTTCCTGCCGTTGCAGCGACGGCACAGCAGGTTCCGGTTCCGCTCCGTGTACTTCTCCCCGCCCTTCGACGACGGCACGATGTGGTCGCTCTCGAGGTCGATGATGTCCACCTCGCGCCCACAGCCGTTGCAGCGGTGCTCCTGCAGTTCGTACAGGAACTCGTTGAGGTCAGGGTGAATCCTCTCCTCGTCCTCATCGTCCGTCCGCTTGGGCGGCGTCATGCGGAGGTCGAAGTCCCCCTTGTACTCTTCCAGCATCAACTGCGCGTGATGCCGCTTGGCGCGGACGAATAGCCGCTGACGGAGCACGTCTCCGGCCTGTCGCTCGAGGTCGATGCCAATCCAGTTGCGTTCGAGGTCGTCCGAGACAATGCAGGCGGTAGCATAGCCGCAGAACGGGTCCAGCACCAATCGGCCTCACGGACGAGGTTCCCATCGTCGTCGTACTCGGCTTTGCGGGATGACGCGAGGATGATGCGGCGCAGCAGTGTCTCCGGCTTCTGCGTCTTCCACTGCGTCCGCTCCCGCGCTTGGGAGTTCGCGGGGTTGATGTCCACCCAGACGTGCCAGGGGCCTGACCCGATTCCGGCGTGAGATACCGCTTCGGCCTCGACACAGGAACGCGACCGCCTCTCCCTCTGGCGTGCAAATGACGATGCGCCCGTCCGTTTCCAGTTCGAGCATGCGTTCCTGCGGGAACCGCCACGGACTTTCATGCCCGTGGAACCAGTAGGTGTAGCCGCCGCCCGACAAGCCCTTGGCCGTCAGGTTGTCGTCCATGTACCGCCCACGTTCATCGGAGTGCCGGTACTTGTCCTTCACGTAGTCGGGGTCGAGGTCAACCTTGATGTCGTCGACGTTGAGGCGGCGTTTGCCGTAGCAGAGGATGTATTCGGCAACCCGCCCCCACGACTTGGAGTCGTTGTGGGCGGACGTGCGCTTCCACATGATGGTGCCCATGTGCCGGGACGAGTCGAAGATGGCCTCCATCACGGCCTTCAGATAGTGGTGGCACCTATGCCCACGTTCAGCACGATTCCAGTCGCCGAGGCCCGCGCGAGGAGCGCCACGGGCAAGCGGGGGCTCTGCTTCAGGAATACGTCCGCTACATCGAGCGCGTTGCTCCTGGCGAGGCGGGTAGGCTGCAGGCGGCGGAGGGAGAGACGACGCAGGCGATCCGGCGGAGGCTCAGATCGGCGGCGGATGCGTTGGGGAAGCGGCTGGAGTTCCGGCGGACCCCTGAGGCCGTCTACTTCTGGGCGTCGGACGGTCGGCGGCGCGGAAGGCCTCGCAAGAGCCCCATAGAATAGAGCGAGTTTCAGGGGCGGTCGATGACATTCCTGGGGTTACCGTCCGTGGTGGTGCAAACGCATCGCCCGAGCCCCTCGCACAACCAGGCTGGAGTAGACGCAGAACACGTGAGACGGAGGATCAGGCCGTGGTAGGGCCCACCATCCCGGCTGGAGGAGTCAACCGCTCCGGGCAGAGCGCACGACCTCGACGTCTACGCCGCCGACGTGCGCCTCGGCTCCATCCGACCTGTCGATGACGGCGGCTTCGTCGGCTGGAGATGGCGCTGCGGCAACGAGTGGGAGGCGGCGCTGACGGCGTGGGCCGCCTTTCTCACCGAGGCTGAGTGGGGGCAGACCCGGACGGTCGTCCACACCGAGGAGATTGCCAACCTCCTGCATATCCACGCACTCTACTCGGGCAGGGTCCTTGAGAGGGTGCAGAAGATGAAGCCGCGGTCCGATGCAGCAGCCAAAGCGCTCGCTGTCCTGAAGCGGCATCGCCACGAGTTGGACGACGCGGTTGTGGCGATCGGAGTCCCTCCTCCGGGAGAAGAGTGGCACCCGATACCCGAGGCTTAGACCGCCTCTGCAACCTGGACGCAGCCACGAAGGGCAGCAGCGCAGGCGCGACCGACGCCAATCGCTGGCCAACGCAACGGTCTCATGGACGATGGCGTACGCCGTGCATGGTTGTTCGCTGATGGCATCAACGCTACTGGCCGACACCGCACACTGCGCGGGAGCGGGGTGTGCGGCGACGGGTTCGTAGCGGTGGAGTGGAAGCTCCTGTCCCTGCGGGGCGTCGGCGTACCCGAGGGGCGCCTGGCGGTTGCCTCGGTGCGGCTCCCCTACGGAGAGGGTGCGCCTGTTCCTCCGTCCGTTGAGGCGGAGCCGTCCTGTGACGACGTGGGTTCGGGGAAGGTGAAGTGGGTGTCGATCCCGCAGTTGCTCACGGCCTGGCCGAGGAGCGTGCTCTGTTCGAGGGTGAGCCCTGCGGGGTCGGCGGTGCTGAGGATGCGGAGGATTTCATCGCCGCCCTCAACCTTCATCAGTTCCTCGGCGAGGCATCGCAGCGCAGCCGTATCGGGTGGCGGACCTTCGCCCTCGGGGGTGATCGCGGCGGCTTCTTCCGGCGAGAGGCACGATAGTGCCTCGAAGGCTGCGGCTCGGGCGTCGTCGCTGGGTGGGCCGCTCGTCGCGAAGCCGATTGCTTCCTGCGGATTGCGGGTGAATACGTCTGCGAGGCAGCTGCGTGTCTCTGCGCTCAGGCCATCGGCAGTAGCGGAGAACATCGAGATGGCGATGCCTGCCTTGTTCTCCGGCGTGAAGCATTCTCCCATGACCGGTTCTGTGGTTGCATCGAGATACTCGATGAATGCCTCGGCCTGAAAGATGCTGAACCGGTCGCCCAGGGCACTCTGGATGCAGGAACGTCCGTCCTGGGAGAGGAGAGCGAGGAAGTCGCTTCCGGTCGAGGATGCGTCGAGGTTCCAGTCAGTGATGGGGACCGATGGAGGCTCGGGTGAGGGGTGGGTTGGCGTCGGGGTTGGACTGGGAGTAGCTGTGGAGTGAGGCCCGCTGGACACTGCTGGGGTTGGCGTAGGTGCTGAGTCCGGTGTCGGGGTGGGCCGGGCTTCGAAGGGCTGGGCCATCTGCTGTGGCTCCGCGCCGCATGCGGTGGCGAGCGCGGCGAAGGTCAGGGCGGCGAGGAAGCACCCGGGCAGCGACGTGCGGATCAACGTCAAGAACCGTCTGAACGCCAAGGCGCGCCTCCCTTTCGTATGCGAGCCGATGCCGGGTGAGCCCGTCGATTACTGAGAGATTCTCGCCGGGTCGATGAGGATTGTCTCCCGGATAGGAATGCTGGATTCGTATGGTGGCGATGCGTACGGGCTGAGGGTGACAGACCGGCGGCTGCGTTCGACACACCGGGCGTCGTCGGCTTTTGAAGCATCTCGCGAACGCCCGTGCAGCGGAGGACATTGGGGATCTGCCTGTGATCAGAGTGGGTGCCGCGCCGGAGCGGAAGTGACGGAGGGCTCACTCCTCTATGAGGCAGCCGCGCTCGGCCAGCGCCTCCTTGAGGGACGGGTCCATGAGGCGCAGTGTCGACGAGAGCACCAGCCCCAGGTTCTTGAACTCCAGGTAGACCGCGGCAGCATGTCCACGGGCGTCGGGGTCGTCTGGGGTCAACTCCTGCTGCTGTGCCGCCAGGATGCTCTCGAGCGAGAGCGCCAGCCATGCGACCACCAGCTGGTGATACTCGACGAGTTCCGCCGGCGGGGCCACGAGGCTCGACTCCTCCACGAGGTTGCTCACGATGGCTTCGAGCACGTCCAAAGAGGGTTCCCCGTCGAACTCGAGGTTGGGTTCCAAGAAGTCGGCGCAACTGTCGAGATACTCCTGTCGTGTGAGCCGGTCGGCCTGTCCGGGCCCCGGAGACCCGGGTTCGTCTTCCGGTGTCCAATCCTCCATGGTCTCGGTGTAGCCCGGAGGGCAGTCCTGCGCGATCACCGCTCTTAAGTGTGGAGGCAGTTGCTGCGCCGCGATGAAGTGCGCCTCCATCCTGTTGAATGCCTCCGCCGCTGCGTCGAGGTCGGTGCTGTCGTTTGTCCGCGCAACGAACGTCAGGAACTCCGCGAGCGTGGCGTGGTACTCCTGCAACTCGTCGGGCGGGGCCATTATCGTCTCCAAAGTGGCCTGAGTCTGTTCGAGCGTGTCCTCGTCCCACACCTCTGGCAGCTCTCGGAGTGCGGCGCACGCCGAGGCCATGTACGAGGGGGGGTCGCTTGTGGCCGGTGTCGCCGTTGCGGTCGAAGCCGGTGTCGATGTTGGCGCTGGCGTTGGCGTAGGAACCGGCGTGGACGTGGGGAGCGGCGTCGCCGGGGGGATCGGCGTGGGAGTAGCGGCTGGAGCGGGCAACTCTCCCCCGCAGCTGATCGCTGCGAGGGCTATGCACAGTGCTGCTGTGAGCGTGAGAGTGGACCGCATGGCATCATCGCTGCCGGAGTATTCGGGGAGCCGCAACATCATACAGGGGTGAAGTATCTCGTGCCACCGCCGGGTCGTCGTCGCGTGGTCAGGCCGCCCCGGAGTAACGAGCCTTGGGTATCGGCGTAACTTGCTGACCTCTCCCACATCTGTCACTGAGATACCCGTCCGGCGCGATCGGTCGAACAGCGCACCGCGCCGTGCAGTCGGGGGCGGCTATTCTCCGGCGCTCACGAACATGACGGTGTCCTGGTAATCGAGAAAGAGGTCGCCGTCGTCCATAATCGAGTAGTGACTTTCGCCGCTGAGGTGCGGGTTCGCCTCGACGAATTCCAGTACGAGGAGCGATGCGGCTGAACGATGCTCATAGCGGACGCTCGGTCGGTCGTGCAACGTGGACTCGCCGGGCGTAGGTGTACCCTAGCTCTTCGGCATGGGCGAGGGCGTCGAGTTGGGCGTCAATCCATCCGATGAGGTCCCACGGTTCTTCAACCGGCACGCTGGGGTCCGGGTCCGGAAGGCCGGTGACGACGGAGTCGTCGAAGAGCGACCGCACGACCGGAGGCGTCCCGTCGGCGCTCCACGTCTCCACGGTCATGCGTACCACGAGTCCGTCACCGTCGGGCGTGGTGACGGTCCTGGACGTCACCCACTCCGGGTAGACGACGTGCTCGCCGATGTCGCCGGGGCCGGGACTGCCGTAGGCCGTCTCGTGACCGCCCCTCTGGAACGTTTCGGACACGGTCACGAGTGGCTTCTCCGGGCTGATGTCCTTCTTCAGCGCCTCCAGCGTCCCCTAGGCGGGTCTGGAGGAGTTGAGCGCTGCGACTGCGGCCGCTGCACCGACAGCAAGGATGCTCAAGGCAATCGTTGCCGGTACGAAGTTCCGCTTCATAGGGAGTGCTGGCGGTGTCGTTGTGATGACGCACAGATCGAGAGCGCGCAGACGGCTGCGGGTGTGTAGGTGCTCTTCTCGTTCATGGGCCGATTCCTCGTTGTGCGTTCTCTCGGGTGTTCTTGCTCTTCTATCGGTTCGCTGTGACGCGTGTCCGCCATCCACCCCCATTGTGGGTATCCGCTCGGCCAGCGTCAACAGGCATATGTCACTGCAGAGGAGCTTAGAGGCCGCTGGTTGCGCATACAGAGTCGCCGACTTCAGCCATCAAGCCGCGGGCGACGACCCACACGCGTGCCTCCGCGCCAGCCTGGACGCTACGACTCCGGTACAACCGATTCTTGACAACGTAGCGACCTCGACAGACGACGGAGCCCGCCACGTTGACGGTTCAGACCATCTCGATCCTACCCAAGCACGCCCTGGGGCTATCCCTTTGGCAAATCAGGTCACCATGTATGCGGAAACCCCACGTCGCCCGCTTACCTCTCGGGTTGAGAGGCCACGTGGAACCCCGTTCATGACGAATCCTATTCAACTCTTTCACTATCTGGTCTACGACCTCGAAGACTCCATTCAAAGGATCCCCTTTACCCCCCGAGGGCAGGGTCACCCACATCTCGTCGTTCTCATTCCAACTGAAACCCTTTTTGACCAGCTTCGAACCCAGACATGCTTTGAACTGCTCAAAGTCTAACCTGCGCACGCGCACTGTCCCTGCACAGCGATTGGGTGGGCAGTTGTGATCTTCCACGTTCGACGCTCCCTTGATATCGCGCTTCAAGACTGTATACCGCGCAATCCTACCAGAGAGATCTGTGCTCTTGTGGTGACAGTGTCGGCGCTCGGTTCATCCCTCCAGGTGCGTCCAAAGAACATTGTAGCTGTTGCGATGCTCGGTCGAAGTCCTGTTGGTGCTGGGTCAGGACTCCCTGATTCTCTTGCATGACCACCAACGTCTCCAAGCATTGGAGCAGCTCTTCGTCGGACAGGTTCAGAGATGTCGCCCTTATCGAATGGTCGTGCAACTGGATGTGGGCGAGGGTGATCTGCTCAGGCTCCTGCCATGATGTCAACTCAACCACCGCGTGTGCTCCGGCAATGTTCGCGTTCATCTCGCGTCTTGGGGCGCGCTCGATTTCATTGAGGTTCCAGTGCCGATGGAAGTCCGCGCCGTGATCTACGATGCCCCTGATTGCATACAGTGCCTCCACATCTATGTCCCTGTAACTCACTACGGGTCCCTGCCATATGCCGATGAGGCGTTCCTCTCTCGGGGCGCCTCCCGTCAAGTGGAGAGGCCCGGTCTTGTACTCGAAATCGATGTGGTCGATCACCCCTCCCGTTGCGCCATGGCCGAACCGACAAGGCGAAGACCAAGGGGATTGCCATTCATGCCGTACACCTTGAACGGCATCGTCGCAACCAGCTTGACGACGTCCGGGCTCCCGTCGGCTCGACTGTACTCAGGCGCATGCCTTCTTCTCCGCAGTCGGTTCACGAAGGGAATCCTGCTGAAAGGTCTTCGGAGAAACCGGAGGACGCGCACCGTTCGGCCCGGCGAGCCGATTACGATCTGGCCCACTTGCCTGTCCGGTATGACAGCATGGGCACACGGAGGGGTTTTCTCACGCCCCCTCCGGGGTTCCCGTCCGCGGTCAAGGGGACAGTGGTGGCGGGCGGTTCCACCGAATCGAGGTTGACGCCATGCCCGACATGCAGTTGGTCCTTGTGTGGGCCATCGTCCTCTCGTTGTGGGGGTGGCCCTGCTGTCCGCGGGACTGGCACGGCTCCGTGGAGCGCACCGCCGCATCCCGTGCCTGATCAGGGCCGACCTCCGTTCCCTGGGAGCATGCCGCTGGCGGCCGCGCGGATGACTGTCGCAGCGGAACGGCAGGCGGTGTCCAGCCCAGCCCTTCCTCGCCCTCGGACTGTGGTGAGAATAACTGGTGGACCACAGGGTGCAGCGCTCAGCCGCCGAACAGGCGCCCCAGCAGTTCAGAGCGGTCCACGTTCGCCACATGCGTGACGTATTCGTCCTGCAGCTTGTAGGCGATCACCAGCACCCAGATCACCACCGCGTGACGCGCGTAGAACGCTGGCGCCTTCTCATGCTTCCACAACAGAACCGTCGCGTACACCAGGAACAGCGGCTCAAGGAAGTTCGGGAACAGGAAGAACACCACCTTGTTCCCCGTGATGAAGAACAGCGCCTGCCCCACCGTCCGCAGCGCGAACAGCCCGATCACTACGCGCCGCAGTGGCCAGCGCCACGCAGCAGCCACCATGCAAGCGTACGTCACGTAGTCCGCCGACTTGTCGATGCGCTGGTAGACCCCGTCCGACAGCCCCAGCGGGACCAGCAGGTCCCCGTCCACGGTATCGAGCACGAAGTTCGCCCACCCCGCAAGGAACGGGAACGGGATGATGGCCAGCGGCAGCAGGTACTTCAGGCCGACGATCGCCGCGATTGCCAGGACCGACCCGTCAGGCACGGCTCACCATCTCCGTCGGTCTGGTGAGAAGACTGACTCGCGCGTACGCCCTCCGCTCCGCCTCGGCCCAAAGCTCGCAGATGCGCTCCGGCGAGGGAAGGCGGCCGCGCATGCGGTGCTCCGCGTGGACGGCGCGCACCGCCATGTCCAACGCGTGGAGTTCAGGCATGCACTCAATCGCGGTGTGGAAGCCGGGGCCGGACACGCGGGCGCAGTTGCACCAGGAGCGGCTCCGCTCGCGGATGCGGCAGTCTCCTCGTCCACGCCCATGGAGCCCCGCACGTCATCGAGGTTGACCTCTCTCATCATTCTCCCGCGGCGGCGCGGACGCCGCCTCTCACCGGTTCGCCTTGTCAGGACTGGTTGAATCCCGCGTGGGCGCGCCCGTACGGGAACGATACGCGACGCTGAGCGCGGCGTTCAACGTCAACGACCCTGAACGGCTCGTCAGCCATGCTCCTTTGTCCAAGGCCCCGCCCGTCAAGAGATGCTGCGGTACGACTCCCGCCTCTCCAGCTCCCGGTCGATGTTGCCGAAGTAGGCCTGGGGGATCGGCCACACTGGCGGCTGCGCACCAACGGAAAACCCGAGGCGGTATCGCCTCCGGAACTCCTCGTCGGTCATGTTCCCCTTGCGTCGGCTGCACGCCGGACAGACCATCTGCAGGTTCTCACGCTCGTCGGCGCCTCCACGCGAAACCGGCACCTTGCGGTCTATCTCGAACCCGTGCGGGGGCAGTCCACAGCCGCAATACATGCAACTGCCCCCTTGCTCCTGGTATATCGCGTCGCGCTCTTCTCCCGATGGGACCATCCAGCCACCTCCGTTCTCGCCGTTGTGCATGTTGGGAGTCTACGGGAGCGGCCGGCCGTCGTTCTACTCCCCTCAGGGGCGTTCAGGTACTGACATGCGGGATGTCGACAACGTCAGCCACGTCATTCTTGTAGGTTGCTCGAACGTCGACGCGCCCTCGCCCATCCACCTACGGAGGAGGCCGTTCAGAACGCCGTCGGCCTTCATGGTACCTATGCCACATCGAACCTGCGCTTAAGGTCGCTGCGCTCGTGGACACCGATGCCAAGGCCCCGATCCTGCAGAACAGATAGCGCGCCTACTTGTAGTAGAGGGCGATGTAGGCATGGAAGACACCCAGCATGACCGTGAGCACGGCCAGTAGCACGTGGACGGTTCCCCAAGAGGGCGTGTAGCACCTGCCGCGATTGAGCGGACCTGCGGGACTCGCCGCCCCTACGACGACGTTGACGAGCAACACCCAGCTCAGCACAGCCAGATAGCCGTAGCCTGCCTCCACGCTGTGCAGGTAGAAGAGCACCGGGGCGAGCGCTCCACTCCTCTGGTGGAGCGCCATCATCAGCTGCGAGCCCTTCTTCCGCCTGACCCGCGTGATGAAAAGGCGCCACTGCCATCCGACGTAGATGAGCAAGCACGCTCCAGTGGCGTACTTGAACCCGTCGACAGCCTGCATCCGCTGGAGCCACTCCCAGGAGAGTCCCGCGGCGTCCTGGGCGAGATAGAACAGCGCCAGGACGACAGCGGCCAAGCGCCACCTCCATGCCGACAGTCGCGAGAATCCCAGCCCGCGTCCACTGCGTGGCCCAGTTCGGCCTGATTCCATGATCCGGTCAACAGCGGCCATGGGTGCTCGTCCGCATCGGTGATCGTTCCACACACACCGGCATCATCCCTCGCTCTGCCTGTAGCGCAGGAGCACTTGCATCGTACGGGCCGATGCCCGCGCCTCCGCCTCATGCATGAACTGATCGGCGGATGGCAGGAGATAGCCGTCCGCAGGCCATCCGGCCCCGACCGCGGGCGGGTCGTCGAACGTCTCGACCTCATCGAGATAGTGCTCATAGGCGACGCGGACCGCGTCGCGGAGCGCCCCTACCAGCGAGAGCGCCTCTTCCACGGCTACTTCCTCCTTCGGATAGGACCAAGTCGTCGCGCCCATGATGTCGCCTACCTTCCAGTCGGCCTTCGGCGTCTCGGGTTCGCTGTTGTGACATGCAACGCACGCTTGCGCGACGGCGACGTCCGAGAACATCGCCGTGTGCATGCCGATCTCCTCGTCGCGGAAGAACTGCGGCTCTCCGGTCATCCTGATCTCGGCGAAGTACTCGGCTTGCAGGCCGGTGAACCTGTTTGCTTCATTGATGGGGAAGTCGGAGCCGAGGAAAAGGTAGAGGGGTAGTCCGTCCTGCCGGAGGTGCTCTGCGATCTCCCGCAGGAAGAGGGCGGGCAGCGGGCCTGCCTGGGTCTGAGGGTCGCGCCAGTCCTTGTCGAACCGCAGCCCCCGCCCCTGCCCCGCGCCGACGATCTCCTCGGTCCACAGCTTGCGCACCGCGTCGTTCTCCGCCTCCAGGACCGCGAAGACATCCGCCACGGGGATCTTCGTCGCTTGGGCGAGGTCGTCAGGCGGCGGCGCATTCGCGACGACCACGGCGACGATGACCGCGGCGACGGCGGCGATGAGGGCGACGGTCTTCATGGCTGCCGGTCTCCCCTGGTCTTGAGCGCTTCGACGGCCTTGTCGATCGAGTACGGGTCCGGGGCGCCGTGGAAGTAGCCCCAGAGTTGTTCCTCGGATACTCCGTCCTCGATGCGGGTCGGAGTATTCATCTCGTGGTTCCCATGGAAATCGTGACATTGCAGGCAGGTGTTCCATGCCTCGGCGCGGACGAGTTCGACGTGCGTGGGACTGATCGGGTCGTCCTCGAGGTCGGTGTCCTGGTGGCAGTGGGTGCAATAGCCGATCGTAGTCAGCGTGACCCGCTTGCCCATGTGCTCCGTGTGGCAGGTGATGCAGTCGTAGACCTTGAGGTGTCTGCGCGCCTCCGCGAAACGCGGCTCCAGGAAGCGGGAGATGGGATGGCGGTCTTCGGGCCGCGTATGGCACGCCAGGCAGTCCTCGCTCGTGACGTCCTGCGAGCCGAAACCTGTGGTGGACTGCCGAAAGCCAAGCCAATGGTAGACGTTGGCGCTCACCTGCTGCGCGGTGGTGCCCGTAGCCGGCGAGTGGCACTCGCTGCAGGCGAGCCCCTCGTGTCCGGTGTTCATGGGCCCCTTCGCAACGAGGTTGCTTCTCTCGGGGACCGAGAGCAACCCCAGCAGCAGCAAGCCCGACATGATTCCTGTGAGCAGTCCGATGTATCGCCACTGCCTGAGAAGCCTGCTCATCGGACTTGTTGACATGCGTCGCATTCAGCATCCGCTCCCGGCTGAACCTGCAACGGAATCACTCATGAACCGTAGCCCGGATTCCAACCTCTCCCGACGCCACGCTTACCGCTCAGGGAACTCCAGACTGTCGGCGACGGCGCCCAAGCACAATCACTCCGGCTGGTCAAACGTCGATGCGCCCTCGCCCACCCACTTGCGGATGAGGGCGTTCAGGACGTTGTCGGCCTTCATCGACGCCAGGGCCTCGTCGAACCTGTGCTTCAGTTCGCTGCCCTCGCGGACGCCGATGCCAAGGCCCCGGTCAAGCAATACGGACGGCCCCACGACGGCCAGCTGACCCTCATGCTCCGCAAGCTTCTCCACGCCGTAGCCGTGGTCTACCAGGATCGCGTCCACCTCGCCGCTCAGCACCGCATCAGCCGCATCCCGCGACCCATCCAGCGCGACGAACGCCCTGCCCAACTCCGTGAAGTGGTCCGAGTAGATCGTATTCGCCGTCACGCCTATCCTGCCCTCGGCGGCTTCGTCGCCCGCTCCTGCCCGCGCCAAGTAGACCGAAGGCGTCGGCGGGTAGTAGGCCTCAGTGAAGTCGATCAACTCCTCGCGCTCGTCGGTGATGCTCATGCCGGCGAGGATCACGTCGAACTCCTCGGCCATGAGGTTGGGAATCATCGTCTCCCACTCGTTCAGGACCCACTCGCACTCCAGTCCTGCGCGCCTGCACAGCTCGTCCCCCAGTTCGCGCTCGAGCCCGTCGATCTCTCCCGCATCGTTGATGAAGTCGAAGGGATGGTAGTTGCCGACGGTGGCAATCACCACCGTCTCCCCTCCGCCGCAGGCGGCCAGCAGCGCGGCGAGCGCAGCCATCAGCGGCGCGCCCGATGCGTGCATGGACCAGCGTAGACGGAGCAACCGCAGTCTCACGGCTCAAGTCACCTCCGGAGGTCCGGCTGAGGCATCTGCGGGGCCTGGCCGCGCCATCCTCGCGCGGGGTGTACCACGCAGGGACGATACACGGCACTTAGGGTCGCTTCAACGTGCTGCAGGCTTGTCCTCCTGCGCTTTGCCTGACAGGCCCGTGAGAAGCGTTGCCCGGTCAATCTCACCCAGCAGGCTGCCGTGCTCGCCCACTACCGCTATCGGGTGCTCGGTCTGGGCTGCCATCGGCACGACCTCCTCGATGTATGCCTCAGGGGCCGTGGTCGTTGCGGGGACGATGCGGGCTTCTTCCAGGGACTCCTTTCGGCGGTGGAGCAGCTCACTCGCCTCTTCCGCCGTCAGGACCCCCTTGAGGGTGAAGTCGCGTGCAATCAGGAACACGGCGTCGAGGCCGTGCTGGTTCATCGCATACAAAGCGGCACGGGGCCCCTGCCGTTCGTAGATGACCACGCTGGGCTCCCGCATGATGGCCCTCGCCGGGAGGACCTTGGCCCTGGATACGTCCCGCACGAAATCGGTGACGTAGGCGTCGGTCGGCAGCGTGACGACTTCCTCAGGCAAGCCCATCTGGATGATCTCGCCGTCCCGCATGATTGCGATGCGGTCCCCCAGCTTAAGGGCCTCGTTCAAATCATGCGTTATGAATACGATGGTCTTCCGCAGCTCCGTCTGTAGGGTGAGGAGTTCGTCCTGCATCTCCCGCCGGATGAGCGGATCGAGGCCGCTGAACGGCTCGTCCATGAGTAGCACGTCGGGGTTGGTCGCCAGCGCCCTAGCGAGGCCGACGCGCTGCTGCATCCCGCCGCTCATCTCCCGGGGGTAGTTGTGCTCCCAGCCCTCCAGTCCCACGACCCTGGTGGCCTCCAGCGCAGCCTCGTACCTCGACGGCCTGTCCATGCCCCGCACTTCCAGGCCGTACGCCACGTTGTCGATGACGTTGCGGTGCGGGAGGAGGCCGTAGTGCTGGAATACCATGGCGGTCTTGCTGCGCCGGAACTCCACCAGCTGCTTCGGAGAGTACCCGCCGATGTCCTCGCCGTCGAAACAGACCTGTCCCGCCGTGGGCTCCGCAAGCCTGATGAGGCAGCGCACCAGGGTCGACTTGCCGCTGCCGGACAGGCCCATCACCACGAAGACCTGTCCCGTATCCACGCTGAACGAGACGTCCCTGAGTCCGACCACGACGCCCAGCGCCCGGCGTATCTCCTCGCGGGTCAGGGGCGCGCACTCCGGCTGCAGGGCGGCCTGCGGGTTCTCGCCGAATACCTTCCAGAGGTTGCTGACCTCTATCTGAGAGCTATTCTCGCTCATGTACGGACGGGCTCCCCGCAGATGTCCTCGATCCCATCTCCAAGCGAGAGGATAGTGGCATCGCCAGCGCAGTCAGGGAAGCTGAGGAGAAAGGACGCTTACAACAGTCTACAGGACCGGGCTGCTCCCTACCGTCCCACGAGTTTCGACCGGATGCCCTCTTCAAACTCAGTCAATGTAACGGGAAAGCCTCCTGTCAGTCCCTCAGTGGCCCTCTCAAGCGTGGTGACGTGGACTCTGTCCCTCACGAGCTTGAATCGCTTGCCGGGAGTGGTCTGGTCATGTTCAACGAAGTCCACGGTGAACCACGCTATGTCACCGCTCGACAGGTCTCCGACTTCCTCCATGCGTCCCAGTGAATCGTAAAAATGCTTGTCCACCACTACTGCCATCTTCTTGCCCCACCTGCGTAGGGTAGGCACCTTGATCTGCAGCTGGGGCATCAGACGCTTGGGGCCGCTGCTCCGGTAGTCGGGTCGCCGTATTTGCCCCGGAAAGGGCGGCTGCTCTCCCTCGTAATTCCTGATATTGCTGAACTCTTCACTCATGCTCCTACCAGAGAAGTAGACGGCCTGAATCTCGAGGGCGCACCAATTGAGCACTCCCGTACCGGACTCCTGGCTCGCGAGAACCATGTCTATCCGACCCACATGTGTATTCCCATCCTCAGCCTTCAGAAAGCCAACCTCAGTGACTATGGCAGGAGTGGTGGTACCCAAGACGACTTCACCCACCCACTGGAAGATCGTCATCTCCTCTTCGAATCGCCGAGGGCAGAGCACCCTCAATCCAGACTCCGCGTCCGGTGCCGGGACAGCCACGCCGTCATGGTCTTCGTACAACCTGAACGAACAGACGCCGCCCGTCTTCGTGCATGACCCTCCACCCATCCGAAACGGGCATGGCTGGGAACCGGTCCCGGCGGCGTAGTTCCGGCGTTCGTCCCGCGTCAGGCCGACGAACGAGCGTCCGTACCATTCTCCTATCCCGAAGCGTCGGGGCTGGGTCATGGCCTAAGCTCGTGCGACGTGATGAGCAACTCGTACATAACCGCGTGGTGCGTGTTCTTCATCGGAACCTTGGCGAGAAGGAATCCCTGCGTGCGCGCCATCGCCACGATGTCCGGGCTCTCGTCGTAGGTCATCATGAATGCGCCCCGGACCCGCGCCATCCGTTCAAACAGGCTGTCGTGGTCGATCTCGTTGTACGTATACAGGCGCCTCCCCGCCCGCTTGCCGGCAGCAGTGTATGGAGGATCTATGAAAAACGCTGCCGCTTCACTGTGCTCATATCGCTCGACGAGGCTAACGCCGTCTCCTTGGAAGAACTCAATCTGCTCGGCGTAGTTTCCGATAGTGCGGATACGTGCCGCCAGCGTATCGGCGTACCAACGGGAGGCAATCCCATGCCCGTTTTCTCCCTGTCTCATCACCGAGGCGCCCTTGGCCAGGATGCCACCCCGGCTGACCCTATTGCGCAACAGAGTCCGGAAGGCGGCGTCCGTGGCGGATAATTCCGTATCCGCGAACACCGCGTTTACGTTGTCGGGCGTTGCATCGAAGTTCTCAACGCGACGAGCCAGTTCCTCGGCGTCACCGAGCATGCATTTCCAGAGGTTGGCTATCTCCGGGTCTCTCTCGCAGAGCACGGCATGGTCCGCATAGCAGTCCATGACCGCCGTCAGGGATGCTATCCCGCCTCCGGCGAACGGCTCTACGAAGACCTCCGGGCGGAAATCCAAGGACTCAAGGAACTTCCGTATCTGAGGCACCAGCCACGTCTTGCCGCCAGGGTAGCGCAGTGGGCTGCGCTGCGGCACCGAAGCAACGTTGACCGCCTTGTCGCAGACCACTGGAATCGTGTCCGCGAACTCCGCTCCAGCATTATGCCCGGCACCGTCATTCTCTCGAGAGACCGCGCGCTTGGAAGAGGGTACTGCCTCCCTCGGGTCTATTTCGGATATGCCCCTTTGAGTTGCTGTCATCGGTAGTTCTGCCAGGCCGCGAGAACTTCCTTGCGGTACAGCGCCAGCCTATCAGGAGAGATGGCAGCCGTCATGTGTGGTGGTGGGCACTGGTATCAACGCCCAACTGTCAGGACCCAGTGCCACCTGGCCCTCGCCCCGTGAGCGGATCGGCTGATATCGAAACCAAGGAAAATCAAAGCCATCATACTACCGCCGTTGGCACTGCTGTAGAACCCTTGGAACAAATCACCCCAAGCAAATGGAGCTAGCCAATGAACAGAGCCGAGCGGCGACGCAGGAACAGAGAGGCCCGCAGGCAAGCCTGTACGTACCCATATCCCTATCAGAGTAAGAACAGGTGCTGCATCTGCGGCGGCGTTACCAGTACTTGCCACTGCACGGCGCAGGATTCGGTGAACCACTACATGCGTAGCCACATCGAGGACAAACTGCTCGCAGGTGGGCCATCCATCGCTTGCTCAAATGATGATGCTTGGCGTTCCAGCCCCAGCAGAGCCATGCCGGAACTGCGGCGAGGTTCCGCGGAATCCTCGACGACTGGGACGACTCTTAGGACGACGATGACTAGACCCTTGGCTCACACAGGGCTGCCCACCGGCGTCATCCGGTGGACAGCGTGGCCCGGTGAAGCACAGGGGCACTGGTCAACCCCAAAGCCGCGCCGGCCCGCATGGCCGGCACTGAGCAGGCGATGGACGCACCCCGAGTCGAAGACCTGCTGCCGGATGGCTCGCTGCCCGAACTCACCGAACTGGACTATATGGCGATGGCCACGTCCACCCGCCCGCCCCCAACAAGCGCGCAATCACAGAGACCCTCAATCCCCTATATGATTACCCCAACCTTGTTGGACTAGAGGCAGCCCATGAAGAAACTGAGCATCGCCGCCATCGTGATTGCAGTCGTGGTGACCATCATCATCAACCTGGCGGGATGATCAGTGGGTTCCGCTGGCCCGGCACTCTTCTTCCTCAGCGAGCCATCTGAAACCCACCCGCACGCCCTGAGGATCCTGGGTGCTCTCGTCACTACTCTGCCAATCGGGCCTCGTTGCTGGCCGCATTGGCTGCTTGCGCTTCGCAAACTCCGACAGCCACCCCAATGGCAACTCCTACCCCAACAATGGCCCCCGCTCCGAGGGCAACCCTGACGATGCCTCCTCCGGTCGCAACGCCCACGCCAATTCCTGTAGTCACACCCCACACAGATGACGAATCAACCTCGCTGCTGCGCACCGCGGCGGAAGTGCGCAGCCGGATCATCCTCGCCGTTGTTGAGGACGGTTGCACGTTTGTGCGGACGGAAGGAAGATACAGCGCTTTCCGGACCCTTCCGCATGGGGAGATGTCCAGAGACCCTTCCGGCGAGGTGAGGGCCGTCGCCATCGAAAGCACAGCGAGCGGCGATGTTGAGGTCGTGGCAAGTTCAATCAGCAGCGCCATCGGAAGCGGCGCGATGGGAGGGGAGTCCGACAGCCCTCTCGATTTCGATGCGTACTTGGATGATGAAGTGCGCGGGGTGACCGACACGCTGCGCGGAGGGGAATACGCCGGCCCGGCGTCATTCCTAGGCCGACCCGCCCTCCGGTACGAGATGCGCATGGAGCGTCCCGGCGGGGTGGATGACGGCTCTGCCGAGACATTGCTCGTCTGGTACTTCGACAGGGCCAACCCGTTCATCAGGGGAGAAGAGCAGTACCTGCTGCTCCCGGGCGGCATTGAACACCCGGAACGCCAGCGGTACGTGAGCGAGTTCCGAACGGGGATGTGCGGGACGGACGACGGTAGAGGTGAAGCGGCCGCAGTAACGCGAGAGATCAGGGCGCGAGCTGCGGCGATGCAGGAGGAACTGCTGGCGCAGGTCGAGTCGGGTTGCGCACTGGCGCTGTCTGCTGAGGGGCTGCGCGAGGGAGAAGAGGAGACGAGGACAGAGTTCCTGGCAGGAGAGACTGCCGTCGGTGCGCTTGAGTTGCGCGCAGCCATCGCCGGGGTCGGTGAGCACACAGAAGAAGCTGAGAGCCGACATTTCCCCAAAGGAGTGGTCAACGCGCGGGCCTACGGAGGCGAGACGGAGCTGTACGGACAACAGGCTGTGCGGTATTTGCGGCGTGACTTGCGAGCGACGCCTGAGGGGCTGCGCGACGTGCTCACCGTGGGTGAGTACGTGCGGACTTCCCCGCTCCTCTTCCGTCTGAAAGCCTACACCCTCACGCATGGCGGAGACCTTCAACACCCGAGAACGTCCACTGTGCCTGCCATACAATCGGTGGTTTGCCCCGCGCCTACGCCATCGCCCGAGGTGCAATCCGAGCAGTTCGTGCAACCTCCTATGCGTGAACCGATCATCGCCGTCGGTTCGGGAGTCGTCTTCCACGTGACGCAGGCCGCCGCGGAGGGGTTCCGCAAGGAGCAGCCCGACATCGATATCCGCCTCTTCGTCTCAGGCACCGGTAGCGGCTTCAGGCGATTCACTGCTGGCGAGGCCGATATCTCCAATGCCTCGCGGCCCATAAGGGATTCCGAAGCCGAGGTGGCTGTCGCCAACGGCATCGAGTATATCGAGATGCGCATCGGCACCGAAGGGCTCGTCGTCGTTGCCCACCCGGAGAACGACTTCGTCGACTGCCTCACCGTAGTGGAACTCAACACGATCTGGGCTCCTGATTCCATCATCAATCGCTGGAAGGATGTCCGGCAGGGATTCCCCGACCTGGATATACGACTCTACGGCCCCGACCCCTACTCCGGCACATACGACTACTTCATGGAAGAGATCAATGGCGCCTAGTCGTCTCGCTCCGACTACACCGCCTCGAACGACGCAAGCGTCCTCGTCCAAGGGATCGTTGACAATCAGGGCAGTCTCGGCTTCTTCGGCTATGACCTCTACCTGGAGAACGAGGACACCCTCGAGGCCATGGCCATCGACGCAGGGGAAGGCTGTGTTGTCCCTGACCACGCCACTATCGAAGATGGCTCCTACAAGCCGCTTGCGCGTCCTCTCTTCATCTACGTCAATGTCGCCAGCCTTGAGAGGCCCGGGGTTCGGGCCTTCGTCGAGCACTACATGGACCACGGCTACGACCTGGTCGTCGGAGAGGGCTACCTCCCCGTAGCACCCGGCGTGTACGCCGCCAACAAGGCTGCAGCCGGACTCTAAGAAGGCAGGACCCGGGTGGGGCAGCAGGGGCCTGAACTGATCTGCCCGCGTGGTAGCATCACTGAGATGTTCCTCGTGCGAGGTGGAGAGTGCTCCCCGTATCGGTAGGCCTGATCGGGCTGGCGTTGCTGTCGCTACTGGCGTGCAACAACGATGCCACGCCGTCCCCAATGGCAACCGCGGCGACACGCATCCCGACCCCTTCAGCCACGCCGATACCTGCAGTTCTCCCCGTACTCGAAACTCCGACCGCCACTCCGACGGCAGATACGTCCTCTATGGATTACTGCAACATGGTGGCATCCGTGGCGGCGCTGCCGTCTACCCCCATGCCCTCTCCTACACCAGAAGTCCAGCCGACACGCACGCCGCCACCGGATTGGGACCCTGCCGCTTTCGACGTCCTATGGGACGCGCTCACCAGCGCTTCTGCCGCCGGTGGCGGGTTCGCATTCGATGCGGAGATGACGCTCAATGGGTTGGTGGACGGCGCTTGGGTTCGTTACGAGGCAACCCTGGACGGGGTGTCCCAGGACGGGCAGCCGTACACGAGGTTGAACGTTACCGCTACCTCGCAGGACGACCGCGTGTTCGCGGCGGAAGTGATCTCGGCCATGGGCCAGCTGTACGTCCGGGAGCCTGCGGCGCCGTCATGGGTGCGCCTGTGGGAGGACCGTCACCCCTACGTGGTGGATATCGGCGGTATTCTCCTCCCCCACAACACCGGAACCATCTCCAACTTGACGCTCGAAGGGCGCGAAGAATTCGGCGGCACCGAGGTGCAGGTCGTATCCGGGCAAACGCGCTACAGTTTCCGCAACGCGGGCGGTTCGTTGGATGTCACATACCGAATCGGCGCGGAGGACGGCCTGTTGCGGCAAGTGTCAGCCGCCGGAGAGATCAGCGTCGCGCAGATATACCGGGACCTCAAGATGTTCGGGGAAGCCGTCGACGGAAATGCGGAGACAGGGAAGCAGGCCGTACGTGTGGAGTTGACAGCGGAGTTGTCGGACATTGGCCGGGTCGTGGAGTTCGGGACGCCCGACATGCTCCTTGGTCTCTTTGGCCACCTGTCGTTCCTTCTCCCCGACGGACGTGTGCTGGTTCTGGGCGGATTTACGGGCGGGGGCAACAACAACGTCATCATCCCCTTCCCGAACGTCCTCAGCCAGACTTACGACCCGGTCACTGGTCTTTGGGGCATCGACGCACGACCCGCGCAGGAGGCCCAGGCTGGCAGTGCGGAGGCAGCCTACTCAACTCCTTTCGGAGTCCTGCCACGTGCCGTCGAGGTGGGTCAAAGCTGCCTGCTGGTCGTGGGGATAGGTGAGGAAGTCGAGCCGCTGACAGTGGTCAATGCCGTCGACCTTGCGTCCGGTTCTGTAACGGCCATCCCCAGTCCACCCAAGACCCGGCTGCTCGCCAGCGTAGCGCCGCTGCAGGATGGAAGGATCATGCTGCTGGGCGGCTTCGGTGAGGAGATTGAGGAGGCGGAAGACGACCTCGGCGCTCTCCTAGAATCCCCCGAGGCGTTGGGCGCCGTTCAGGTGTTCGATCCGTCGACGCAATCCTGGGCAGAAGCCGCTCCACTGCCACACCCGGCGCTCAATACTGCTTTGGTCACCTTGCGCGACGGCCGTCTCCTGATGATGGGCGGCAAGGATATCGCTAGCGGGGAGTCTTCCAACAAGGTGCAGATCTATGATCCGCTTGCTGATACGTGGGCGACGGGCTCTCCCATGCACCACAAGCGCGGTGATCCTCGCGCAGCGCTGCTCCCCCATGGACGCGTGCTCGTGGTGGGCCGCGATCCGTCCGTCTACGGTGACGACTTCGACCGGTCGCGCTATGTCAGCCCGTCCCTGCAAGAGGGTATGTCCGGGCATGAGCTGTATGCCCTCTTTTTCGAAGAGGAAGAGAAGTGGCAAAGAGCGCACGCGGAGATATACGACCCCGTCGCGGATACATGGACATACACTGCTCCAATGGCCATAGGACGCAACCTACCCGCGCTCACGCCGCTGCCTGACGGCAGGCCTGCTCGTTTCAGGCGGTCAGGCGTTAGAGGGAGAGCCCGGGGCCAGCGGTTCTCTGCCCGATGACCTGCTTGCCTCGACCGAGATATTCGATCCGCGCACCGATGCTTGGAGTCCGGGTCCTGACATGCTGGAGCCGCGCATGGGTCACTCTGCGACCGTATTGCAGGACGGCAGCGTGCTGATCGTGGGCGGCATCGGCATCTCTCCCACGAGCAACGAGATCATCCCCGTACCTTTCTCTGAGGTGGTTGGCCCGTTCTGAGTGCCGACGCGTGACAGTGACGGGGAAGCACGCAGTGCATCGGAGGACGGCCCAGCAGCATCGGAACCGTTGTCGGCGGACCCCACGGTATTCTGGGGTCTAGAGCATACCGACAGCACGATCGCAGCGGATACGTGGCAGGAGAGTTCGGCCGGCCTATGAAGGACATATATCGGAAGGCATCGCCCGTTGAAATGGGCGTGTTCCTCGGCCAAGGCGACGTGCCCAGCGCAGACCTGAAGGATTCCAAGGCACGTGACCCCTACCGGATGCAGCTATAACGAGAGTGTCACCCGCAGCAGGAAGGTTCTCGCTTTCGTGTAGCTTGGTACCCCCGACAGGGCTCGAACCTGCAACGCCCGGGTTAAAAGCCCGGCGCTC
>VXPO01000161.1:92265-94023 GCA_009839505.1 Gammaproteobacteria bacterium | reverse complement strand
GCCACGCCCCGCCCCGGGGGCGGGGCCGTAGCCGCCATCGCATTCCACAAAGCGACAATTCTCCACCCCCGCCCGGGCGTCCCCGCCACCGCCGAAGTTGACGATGGGCTCGCGTTCGGCGCCATCGGGAAGAAGGCGCTGGTCGTGTTCGCCTGAAGGACCGTGACACGCTTCGCACTGCAACCCGGCCGGCAACGGGGATGCATCGTCGCTGGTCGCATGGGCTCTTTGGAAGGGAGATCCCGGCACGGCCGGATGGCCGTGGACGGTGTTGAAGATCGCGAGCGTCGGAAATGGCTCGGCCTGGTCGTGACAGCCGAGGCAACCATCGGCACCCCGCCGAGAGTAGTCGCCCTCGTGCAGTTTTTCCGCAAGTTGATCATGTGCGTCGTCCGCCGCTAGCGGTCCAGCGAGCCCGGTGGTCCACGCGATCACCATCGCCGCAAGCGCGCCTAACCGTCCCGGCCCAGCCACACCGACCTCCCATGACGCATCGAAGGATTGTAGCGGACCCCGGAGGAGCGCCCGGAGTCCCACGGGCGGCCGTTCTGTAAATCCCCTCGACCGTGCTGCTACAGTTGACGTGGGAGGCAACACGCCCGGGGCGGGCGTGCGGGATCATGAACCGTCCGTGTAGCTGCCGACGCGCCATTGGAGTCTGCATTCCATGCAGGCGTATGCGCTTGCCAACCCGCGGCGATGCCGGCGGCTTGAGCGCAGTTTCGCGCCTGGGTCGTCGCACGCGGTACGGGTGGCTGTTCGCAGGGCTCTTGGCCGGTTCTTGGCCGGGCAGCGCGCAGCAAGCCGAACCACCCGAAGTGGCCCCGCAGTCGTTGTACGTGTCGGTCGAGGATGCTGAACGGGCGACTTGGCAGTACCTCCAGCGGATCCGCGCCCATGCCGGGATTCCGGGCACCATGGACGCCTCCACTCCGTCGCCGGACGGCACGGATCCCTGGTGCCCGGTCGTGCTGGATCACGGGGCAAGGCAGACGCTGACGCGTTCGTTGTTGCACCAGGACTCGGTGTTCGACAAGCCACCCCGGCGGACCGGTACGCAGCCCCTTGCGGGTGATCGGCAAGTCCGTGGAGGGGCGAAGCGGATGCTCCCTTTGTCGAACGCCGACCATGCGCCGGAGTCGGCGTCGATGATCAACGACGGGGAGGACGAGCCGCATCGCGTGCCGTTGTTTCCGTCCATGTCCGATGGGTTTCGCCAAGGTTTCGTCCGGGTCATCAATCACGCTAATCGTCGGGGCACGGTTCGCATCGTTGCCATCGACGACGCCGGTGAACGCCACGGAACGGCGACGCTGTCGGTGGGCCCGAACCAAGTGGTCCACTTCAATTCCGACGACTTGGATGAGGGCAATCCCGGCAAGGGGCTCGGTGGCGGCGTGGGCGCGACCGACGGCGACTGGCGCCTCGAACTGGTGAGTGACCTCGACATCGAGGTGCTGTCCTACATCCGCACCCGCGATGGCTTCCTAACCGCGATGCACGATGTCGTGGAGGAGCGCGACGGGCACCACCGCGTGGCGATCTTCAATCCGGGCAGCAACTCGGACCAAGTCAGCCGTCTGCGCTTGATCAACCTCGGCACCACCGAGGCGTTGGTGTCGATCCGCGGTACCGACGATGCGGGGATCGTCTCGGCGGGGGGGGGGGGCCCCCCACCGGGGCGGGGGTGGGGGGGCGTGGAGGCGGGGGCCCGAGAAACAGCGGGGGGGGGCCGCGCGCGGGCGGGTAAAGAAAGAA
>VXPO01000161.1:71182-92255 GCA_009839505.1 Gammaproteobacteria bacterium | reverse complement strand
GTTGTTGGGGGGGCTCTTGCGGCCCGCGGGGTGGGGTTTGTCTGCCGACTCTGCGCGTTGTGAGCGGTGGCGGTCTCGGGGCGGCTGCGCGCCCCCGGGCCGGCACTGGCTTCGCGGACGTTCACGGCGGCCGAACTCGAAACGGGCGGGCAGGGCCTCGAGGGGCGCTTGGGAGATGGCACCGGCAAGTGGCGACTCGGCGTTGAGTCCGAGCAGCCGATTCGTGTCGTGAACCTACTCGCCAGTCCAACGGGTCATCTCACGAACCTGTCCACGGCACCGGTGAACGAAGCGGGAGATGCGCACACGGTGGCGTTGTTCCCTGCAGCATCCGATCCGGCAAGACAAGGGTTCGTCCGGATCATCAACCACTCGGCCACCGGCGGGGAGGTTAGGATCATCGCCCACGACGACTCCGACTGGGACTACGAACCGGTCACCCTGGCGCTGGAACCGGGCCGGGCGGCGCACTTCAACTCCAATGATCTGGAACTCGGCAACACGGGCAAGCGCCTGTCCCACGGCATCGGTGCGGGACAGGGCCATTGGCGTCTTGAACTGGCAAGCGAACTCGACATCGAGGTACTGGCCTACATCCGCACCGAGAAGGGCTTCCTCACCGCCATGCACGACATCGCGCCGAGCATTGGCAACCGCCACCGGATCGCCGTGTTCAACCCCGGCAGCAACCTTGAACAGGTGAGCCAACTGCGCCTGGTCAACCGCGGTGCCGAGTCGACCAGGGTGACCATCAGCGGCGTCGACGGTCGGGGAGATCCGGGAGTCGGCGAGGTGAGGTTGTCCGTTCCTGCGGGCGTGTCGCGCACCATCTCGGCGGCCGAGCTGGAAACCGGCGGTGCGGGACTCCATGGATCGCTCGGCGATGGCAGCGGCAAGTGGCAGCTCAATGTCGCCTCCGAAACTCCGATCCAGGTGATGAACCTGCTGTCGAGCCCCACGGGGCACCTGACGAACCTTTCCACCGCACCGGAACGCGGCGCCAACGAGACCGCCGAGGAGGTCTTCCGAGTGATGATCTCGGCCTCCGTGGGCCAGGCGAAATGCGTCAACTGCCATGTGGCGGGCGGGGCATCCGGCCACACGCGGCTCGTGCTCGTGCGGGCATCGAACCCGGACCATGAAGTCCTGAACCTCGAGGCGTTCCGGGACTTCCTGGCGGAAGTGGACGATGGCGCGGCATTGATCCTGGATAAGATCCGCGGCGTCGGCCACGGCGGTGGCGTGCAGGTGGCGGCGAACTCCGAGGACTACGCCCGTGTTCGGAACTTTCTCGAGCTCTTGGGCGCAGAGACGTCCCGGTCGCGGCTGACCGCGGATACGCTGTTCGACGGCGTCGAACTGGCGTCGCCGCGAAACACGTTGCGACGGGCTGCGCTGATCTTTGCCGGCAGGACGCCCACGGCGGCGGAGTACGCCTCGGTGGCAAGTGGCGACGATGCGGCCCTGCGCCGTGCCGTGCGGGCGTTGATGACCGGTCCCGCGTTCCACGAGTTCGTGTTGCGGGCCACCAACGACCGACTGCTGACCGAACGGCACGTCGATGACCAGACGATCGAGAACCGTGGCCACCTAGTCGCCTTCGACAACGAGTACTACCGGCTTCACGGGGAGGCTGTGGAAAGCGGTCGCTGGCAGGAGTTCGCCCGCTGGCACCGGGGCGTGCAGCACGGCGCCGCACGCGCACCCCTGGAACTCGTCGCGCACGTCGTCGAGAACGACCGGCCGTTCACGGAGGTGCTGACGGCGGACTACGTCATGGCCAACCCGTGGGCGGCCTCGGCCTATGGTGCCGAGGCCACCTTCGCAGATCCCAACGATCCGGACGAGTTCCTGCCGGTGAAGATCGCCGGCTACTACACCAAGCAGCGAGGCTACGTGTCGTCGTTCGAATCGGACGTCGGGTTGCGCGTGATCGACCCGGGCCCCGGAATCACCGACTACCCCCACGCCGGCATCCTCAGCACGATGGTTTTCCTGCGCCGCTATCCGACCACCGCCACCAACCGCAACCGGGCCCGAGCTCGCTGGACCTACTACCACTTCCTCGGCGTGGATGTGGAGACATCAGCCTCGCGGACCACGGATCCCGTGGCGCTCAAGGACACCGACAACCCGACCATGAAAAACCCGGCCTGCACCGTCTGCCACAGCGGGCTGGATCCGGTCGCCGGGGCTTTCCAGAACTTCGGAGACGTGGGCTTCTACCGGGATCAGTGGGGAGGACGAGACTCGCTCGACGGCCTGTACAAGACTCCCGAAGGCGAGCATTTCGCCGTCGAAGCGGAGTCCTGGGAACACCGGGAGACGGTGGTCGCACCCGTGGCGATGACCCGGGACAGCCAGGTGGTGCTCAGCTTCGTCAACGACTACTGGGTCAGGACCGGGATCGACCGCAATCTCCGCCTGCACCGGCTCGAGTTGCACGACACCGAAGGGAATGCCGTGGATGCGACTCATCTGGCGGACCTCTACGGTCAGACCTGCGGTGAAGCCGTGCGCACATCGGGTGGAGCGTCCGATCACTGGGTGCTCTGGTCCGACTGTTCGGTCAGGGTTCCCGTCGACGTACCGGCAGACGGTGACTATGTCGTCCGAGTGACGGCCTGGGCCGACCAGGCTGGGGACGAATCCGCCGAGCTGGCCATCGCCGCGTCGCTGTATCGGACCGGCGACGCTTGGTACCGGGACATGCGAGCCCCGGGTTTCGCCGGCCAGTCGCCGCCCGACGCGGCGAGAAGCCTGCCGTGGCTCGCGCGCCGGATCGTCGAGGACGACCGCTTCGCCGAAGCCGCCGTGGGGTTCTGGTGGCCGGCGATCATGGGCCGCGAGCTCGCCCGGACGCCGCCCGAGAGCGACGATGTGGACTTCGACGGTCGGCTGCTCGCAGCGCGCGCCCAAGCATTGGAGGTGGATTCCCTCGCGGACGGGTTTCGCGCGGGCTTCCACGGCGGATCCTCCTACAATGTCAAGGATCTTCTGACCGAGATCGTGCTGTCGAACTGGTTCCGCGCGCAGGCGTTCGAGGGTGACGACCCGGTGCGCGCCGTGGCCCTTGGTCAGGCGGGCGCGCGCCGGCTGCTGACCCCGGAGGAACTGGCGCACAAGACCGAGAGCATCACCGGGTTCCGATGGGGCCGCTGGCTGCATCCGTCGGCGCGCCCCTACCGTCGTCAGACCGACGCCCTGAGCGACCTGAACGGCTACCGGCTGATCTACGGGGGCATCGACTCGGACGGCATGACCGAACGACTTGGGGAAATGAACACCGTGATGGCCGCGGTCGCCAAGAGTCACGCGGTGGAGTCGAGCTGCCCCGTCGTGTTGCGCGAGTTCTACGGTCTGCCCGACCGCGAACGGCGGTTGTTCGGGGGCATCGACGCGTCGGTCTCGCCGGTGTCCGAAATCGTCGGCGCCTTCCGTGTCGCTGCGACGACGCGGGAGGGCGCCGAGAGCATCAAGATGCGCGGACGCCTCACTGCTGGCGAGACGAACGTCTCCCTGGCGTTCGCCAACGACTATTGGCATGCCGACACGCAGGCTGACCGCAATCTCCGTCTGGACCGGCTCGTGGTGCGCGACTCGGCCCAGCGCGAGGTGGCCAGCGTCGAGTTCGAGGATCTCGACCCGGGTGCGTGCGCGTCGCCGGTCGCCGACGTGGAAGGGGATCACCTGGTCCTGTATCGGCCTTGCCGACTGAACGTGCCCGTTGTGATCCCCGATGGTGGCCTCCATGAAGTGGAGGTCGTCGCCTGGGCGGACCAGGCTGGTGACGAGCTGGCGGTTCTCGACCTCGCGGTCGAATCGGACACGGCGCGTTCCGCGGGTAGCCGCGCCATCCGCAACAAGCTCGCGGAGCTCATCGAGATCGTTCTCGGCGTCGAGGTGGACGCCCACTCGCCGGACGTCGAGGACGCCTACCGGTTGTTTGTGGAGGTCTGGGAACGCCGGCGAGAACAGGGAGGCCTGCGATTCCTCGACTCGGGCTGTGCCTACGGCGCCGACATCCGGTATTTCGACGGCATCCTGGACGACGCGGTGGTCGAGGTGGTCGAGGACTGGGGCTCGTACTACCGATACGACTGGAGTCGCGTCAACGAGCTTCTCTACGAGAAGTCCATTCCCTACGACAGCTCGGCGGCCGCGCGGGCGTGGGTCGCCGTGCTCGCGTACCTTCTGATGGACTACCGGTACCTCTACCTGTAGCGAAACGGCGATGAAGAGGCGAACCATACTGAAGAGCATCCTGGCCGCCGGCGCACTCGGAGGGTTTCGCCTGCCGCTGGCCCAGGCCGCCGATCACCGGGGCAAGCTGTTCGTGTTTGTGCAGGCGGACGGCGGATGGGATCCGACGAGCTTCTGCGACCCCAAGACCAACGTCGCCGGCGAGCCGGCCATCAACCAGTGGGCGAGTCGCGACGAGGTCCGTCAGGCCGGCAACATTCCCTATGCGCCGTTCGCCAACAATGCCGCGTTCTTCGAGAAGTACCACCGGCGCATGCTGGTCATCAACGGCGTCGACGCGCAGACGAATTCGCACACTGTCGGCGTCGTGCACAACTGGAGTGGCCGAAACTCGGAAGGCTATCCGACGGCGACGGCGCTGCTCGCGGCACACTACGCGCCACGGCTGTCGATTCCGTACCTGAGCTTCGGCGGCTACTCGGAGACAGCCGGTATCGCCCGATTCACGCGCCTCAACAATCCCGAACTGCTGCGCAACATCGCCACACCCGAAGTGGCGAGCTGGAATCCGGCGGTCCGATTCTTCGACGACGCGGATTGGGCGGCTATTCAAGCGGCGCAAGCCGGAACAGCCGACCGCCTGATGCTTGCGCCGGATCTCATGCCGGCGGATATCGGCCACCGGCAGATCTACCAGTCGGCTTTCGACGGCACGGCCGGTCTCAGGGAATATGCCGCGACGATTCCACCGAAGGATCAGTTGGAGCAGCCGCAGCGCTATTCCGGGGCGAACCGCGAGTACTACAGCGACCTGCGCCGACAGGCGCAACTGGCCGTGCTGGCGTTCAAGACCGGCGTCGCGGTCAGTGCCGATCTCTGGCTCGGCGGCTTCGACACCCATGCGTACCACGACCAGGACCAGGGTTGGCTGCTCGGCAATCTCACGGGCGCGGTGGACTTCCTGTGGGACTACGCGGAAATCCACGGCGTGGCGGACCGGCTCGTAGTGGTAATGGGTTCGGACTTCGGCCGGACCAACCGGTACAACGCCAAGCAGGGCAAGGATCACTGGCCCATCGGCAGCTACGTGGTGATGGAGATGAACCAGCCGTGGACCGACCGGGTGATCGGCGAGACCGACGCGCTGCATTTCGCGCAACGCATCAATCCATCGTCGTTGCGGCGGGACGATGTCGACGGAACGATCATCTACCCGAAGCACGTCCACCGCGCACTGCGTCGCTACCTTGGCATTGAACACACGCAGGCTGCCTTGAAGTTTCCCTTTCACGACACGGAGGACTTCGCATTCTTCGGTTGATCTCACCGACTGACCGCAAGCGGTCGGCTCCTTGCGAGACGGCCGCAGTAGGACTGTTGCTCTTGGCGACCGGGGCGGTTTACGCCGCGCACGGTGCCGAAACGGGCGAGGAACTCGCCGAACGGGTCTGCCGCGACTGCCACGGCGAACGCGGTCAGAGCGAGACGCCCGACATTCCCTCTATTGGTGGATTCAGCGAGTACGCGATCATGGACCTGCTCGAAACCTACCGCCTGGGGTTTCGCGAGGCGCGTGCCGTCACCCTTGAGGACGGCACCGAGAGCGACATGGAGCAAATCGTTGAGTCACTGTCGGAAGAAGAGGTCGAGATGGTCGCCGTGTACTACGCCGCCCAGGCGTGGCAGCCGCAGCGGCAGCCGTTCGATGCGGACCTCGCCCGTCGAGGTGCCCAGATTCATTCACGCAAGTGCGCCAAGTGCCACCTCAAGGGCGGCAGCGTGGCCGAAGCCGATCTCGCAATCCTCTCCGGACAGTGGCGCGACTATTTGGCCGGGGAGTTCGCGGACTTCGACAACGGCACCCGGCGCATGGCCGTCAAGATGAAAAGGAAGTACGACACCCTCTCGGACGCCGACAAGGAAGCGCTGCTCGAGCTATATGTGAGCGCGGGCAACTACTGATCGGTCCAGTGGCGTTCGCCCGGCGCGGGCGGCGTTTCCGGGCCACCGGCGAAACACTGGGCCACCGCCATCCAACGCGTTGCGGTATCGCCCGCGACCTCGAGCGCGGTGTCGGCGATGTTGCGTCCCTGGGTCACCACGTGGCAGAACTCCACGGCATCCCCCTTCACGAAGTTCGTGTCGCTGGGTTCGTTCCATTCCCATGTGTCGCCGGAGGGGGCGGCCAACCGCACGTAGGGGACGTCGGCGGGAATCTCCTCGCGGCGGTTGGCGAAGGTCCAGCCGAAGGTGCGCACGCCGATAACCGCGATGTTCTTGATGCGGTCGGTGTTGTTGCGCGGCTTCTTAAGGAGATCGTAGATGTCCTGGCCGTGGGACCAGGTCTCCATCTGCCGCGCGGTGGCGAACATCCGCGCGCCCATATCCGGTCCGAACCAGGGCACGCGCGTGGACGGATCGACGCCGGCGAGCCGGTCGCAGAGTTCTCCAAGGTAGGCGTACCAACGCTCACCGAGTTCGGCCCCCTTGGGTAGGTCGGACGGGTTCGCACTCGCACCGCCGATCCAGATCGCCCGCTCACCGGCGCGGACCATGGCGCGGAAACGATCCGGTTCCTCCAGGGCGACGGTGGCGACCAGGTCCGTGGTGTGCAGGTGGGCGACGACGTCGTTGACGGTCCAGCTTTTGAACGGCGTGGGGCGGTCCCAATCGCCCGCCTTCAAGGTGCCCACGAGTTCGTAGAGTTCATCGCCTTCCTCGCGCAAATCGTGCGCCTGCTGCATCGCATGTCCTCCCGTGAACCCAATCAGCGATCGCGCCCCTTGGCGCGGGCGAAGATATTACGCCAAAACCGCGTGATGCCCGACGACGACAACGGGAATGGCTCCGATTCGATCTGGCGGACGAGCTCAGAGGCGCGCAGAATTGAGCCCCTTGGTCGATCCGGAGCGCGGGTGATCAACCGTCGGCAGGTCGTGGTGGGTTCGGCACTCGTGCCATGGGCGGCATGGGCAAGACCCGCAGCCACGGCCGGTGGCGACGGCGATCTCGTGCGCTTGCTTATCGATACGCCCCGGGACGGCCTTGTCGAGGCTTTGGCTTTGCGCATTGGTGGCGGTCTGCAACCCCCGCAGCTCCTAGGCGCGCTGGCCATTGCCACATGCCGGGAGGTGAGCCCGTTTCCGAACGTCGGGTTCAAGTATCACGCCGTCATGATGCTGAGATCCGTCGAACAGTCGGTGGCGGCAATGTCCCCCGAACGCGCTTGGCTTCCCCTTCTATGGACGGCGGACTATTTCAAGGCGGCTCAGGCGCAGGAAGATCGGCGTCGGCCTTGGTCGCTGCCAGCCCAAGAGGCGCGTCTGGCGCCGGAGCTCGCGGAACTCCAGGACTCGCTGGCGTCCTGGGAGAGCGAACGAGCCGACAGCGCCGCCGCTGCCCTGGTAGCCGCGGGTCAGACTCCCCGGGTGTTGCAGACGCTGATGCTTCACGCTTCGCGCGACTTCCGCGCCATTGGCCACAAGACCATCGCGGCGGCCAACGCCCACCGTCTGTACACGGCATTGGGCGAAGGCGTGGCCTCACCGCTTGCACGGTCGCTCGCTCTCGCCGTGCAGAACGCGGAGGGGGACGACCCGGCACGGCACGCGTATCCGGCGGATCGCGATTGGCAGACCAATCAGGCGTTGGCGACCTCCCTTCCTGGTGATTGGCAAGCTGGACACGACGACTTCGCCGCTGCTCAGGAGCTGGTGCAGGAACTGCGGACGGCAAGCAGCGAAGGGGCGGCGACCGCGGCCGCGCGGATGCTCGACGACAACGTCAGCGCACACACGATGTGGGAGGCGGTCATGGTGTTCGCCGCCGAGCTCATCCTGCGCCGCAACAGCGTCGTTTCTCTGCACGCCACCACCACCGCAAACGCCATGCACTATTGCTACCTGATGGCCGCCCGAGACCACGCGCGACGTTTGCAGTTGCTGCAGGCGGTCGCGTTCATGGCACGCTTTCGGTCCCTGGTCGAACGCGACCGGAGAACGCGCGACCGGCTCATCGACGACATCGATCCGTTGCCGGCCGCGGACTTGGACGAGATCTTCGGTACCGTTGGCCGGAGTCGCTACGAGTCCGTACGCCAAGCTCTTGGGTGGCTGGAGGCCCGAGGAGACGCGGCGGCGTTGGGCGCCCGTGCGCGGTGGTACGCCACGCTGAAGAACACCGGGACCCACGACATCAAGTTCATCGAGGCGACGCTGGAGAACCACGGGTGGCTGCGCCTGGCTTGGCGGGACACGCTCCTCGCCGCGGGTCTCATGTACGCCAACGGCAGCAGCGCCAAGGACGACGGCGTCGTGGTCAGGGCGCGGGCGTTGCTAGCCCGCACCCGATCGGAGTCAACCGGGTTGTAAGCCCACCCAAGCCCGCCTACAATCCGCGCCCCTTGAGATGGAGCGTCGGTGACCAAATGGCCCCGACGCCCGTGCCACGATTCGGGAGACTAGATGGCCACGATCAGCCAGCTGGTGCGCAAGCCGCGCAAGCGACGGATCGAGAAGAACCGGGTACCGGCGCTGCAGGGCAGTCCGCAGAAGCGGGGCACCTGCACGCGGGTCTACACGACCACTCCGAAGAAGCCCAACTCCGCGTTGCGCAAGGTTTGCCGCGTACGCCTGACCAACGGCTACGAGGTGAACTCCTATATCGGTGGCGAGGGCCACAACCTCCAGGAGCACTCCGTGGTGCTCATCCGGGGCGGTCGGGTCAAAGACCTGCCCGGTGTGCGCTATCACACGATCCGCGGCACCCTCGACACCTCCGGCGTGGCGGACCGCCGCCAACGCCGATCGAAGTACGGCACCAAGAGGCCCAAGTAGCTTAAGTACCGTATTTCAACATCCTAGTAAGGCCGTCCTCCGTGGCGGATTGACCTGAAGATGCGCCCGGGCGAGAGCCGACGGGGCGGCTAAGGAGAAACAAAACGATGCCCAGACGCAAAGTCGTCGCCAAGCGCGAGATTCTTCCCGATCCCAAGTACCACAACCAGACGGTTGCGAAGTTCATCAACCACGTCATGGTCAACGGCAAAAAGCCGGTGGCCGAGCGCATCGTCTACGGTGCCCTGACGCAGATCGAGGATCGCGACCATCGGGATCCCATCGAGACCTTCGACAAGGCGCTCGAGGCGGTGGCCCCGTTCGTCGAGGTCAAGTCCCGACGGGTGGGCGGCGCCACCTACCAGGTGCCGGTGGATGTCCGACCGTCCCGGCGCCAGGCGCTCGCCATGCGCTGGCTGGTGGACAGCGCCCGTGGACGGGGCGAGAAGTCCATGGCCGCGCGTCTGGCGGGTGAGCTCGTGGATGCCGCCGAGGGCCGCGGGGGCGCGGTGCGGCGCCGCGAGGAAACCCACCGGATGGCCGAGGCGAACAAGGCGTTCTCGCATTTCCGCTATTGAACGCGGCTCTCAAGCGTTCCGGAACAGCCACGCGGGATCGCATCCCGATCCCCCAGTAAAGGACTAACGAAAATGGCTCGCAGCACTCCCATTGGCCGCTACCGCAACATCGGCATCGTCGCCCACGTCGACGCGGGCAAGACGACCACCACCGAGCGTGTGCTGTTCTACACGGGTCTGTCCCACAAGATCGGGGAAGTTCACGACGGCGCCGCCGTAATGGACTGGATGGAGCAGGAGCAGGAGCGAGGCATCACCATCACCTCGGCGGCGACCACCTGTTTCTGGCAGGGAATGGACCAGCAGTACGAACAGCACCGCATCAACATCATCGACACGCCGGGGCACGTGGACTTCACCATCGAGGTCGAGCGCTCGCTCCGTGTGCTCGACGGAGCCGTGGTGGTGTTCTGCGGCACGGCGGGCGTCGAGCCCCAGTCCGAGACCGTCTGGCGGCAAGCCAATCGCTACGAGGTGCCGCGCATCGTGTTCGTCAACAAGATGGACCGCGACGGCGCCGACTTCCTGCGCGTGGTCGATCAGATTCGCGACCGCCTGGGCTCCACACCCGTGACCATGCAGCTCGCCATCGGCGAGGAGAAGGATTTCAGGGGCATCGTCGACCTGGTCCGGATGAAGGCCATCTACTGGAACGAGGATGATCAGGGCCTCACGTACACCGTGGAGGACGTTCCCGATGATCTCCAGGCGGACGCCGAGCATTGGCGGGAGCAACTCATCGAGGCCGCCGCCGAGGCGAACGAAGAGTTGATGGAGAAGTACCTCGAAGACAGCGAGCTCACCGAAGACGAGATTCGCCAAGGCATCCGAATGCGCACGTTGGCGAACGAGATCGTGCCGGCGCTGTGCGGCTCCGCGTTCAAGAACAAGGGCGTTCAGGCCATGCTCGACGCGGTCATCGACTACCTGCCGGCACCCACCGAGGTGAAAGCCATAGAAGGCATTCTCGACGACGGCGAGACCCACTCGGACCGGAAGTCCGACGACAACGAGCCCTTCGCCGCGCTGGCGTTCAAGATCGCCACCGATCCCTTTGTCGGTACGCTGACGTTCTTCCGGGTCTACTCCGGCGTGCTGAACTCGGGTGACCAGGTCTTCAACGCCACCCGCGACCGGCGCGAGCGGATCGGTCGGATGGTGCAGATGCACTCCAACAGCCGCAACGAGATCAAGGAGGTCCGCGCCGGCGACATCGCCGCCGCCATCGGTCTCAAGGACACCACCACCGGCGACACTCTGTGCGACAACAGCAACGTAATCACCCTGGAACGCATGGACTTCCCCGACCCGGTGATCTCCGTCGCGGTCGAGCCGAAGTCCGTGGCCGATCAGGAAAAGATGTCCGTGGCCCTCGGCAAGCTCGCCCAGGAAGATCCGTCATTCACGGTGGCCACCGACGAGGAGTCCGGCCAGACCATCATCTCGGGCATGGGCGAGCTGCACCTCGACATCCTGGTGGAACGCATGCGCCGGGAGTTCGGCGTGGAGGCGAACATCGGCAAGCCCCAGGTCGCCTACCGGGAGACCATCCGCGCGACCGTGGACCAGGAGTCCAAGTACATTCGCCAGACCGGCGGCCGCGGCCAGTACGGCCACGTCAGGGTGAAGCTCGAGCCGACCTACGGCGAGGAGGACGCGCCGAACTTCGAGTTTGTCGACGCGATCGTCGGCGGCGTGGTTCCCCGGGAGTACATCCCGGCCGTGTCCAAGGGATTGGAAGAGCAGATGAACAACGGCGTCATCGCCGGCTATCCGCTCATCAACGTGCGCGCGACGCTGCACGACGGCTCGTTCCACGAAGTCGACTCCAGCGAAATGGCGTTCAAGATCGCCGGGTCGATGGCCATGCGGGAGGGCGCGCTGCGCGCCAACCCGGTGCTGCTCGAACCGGTCATGGGTGTGGAAGTGGTGACCCCCGAGGACTACATGGGCGATGTCGTCGGCGACCTCAACCGCCGCCGGGGCATGATCGACGGCATGGACGAGAACCCCTCGGGGAAGATCGTGCGCGCCTCGGTGCCGCTCGCGGAGATGTTCGGCTACTCCACGGACCTGCGTTCCGCCACCCAGGGCCGGGCCACGTTCACCATGGAGTTCGCGCGCTACGCGGAAGTCCCGGACAACATTGCCCAGGGGATCATCAGGAAGTCGTGACCCACCTCGGCGGTTGAACGTGCCGCGTCGGTCTGCGGCGGCATCCCGAGATCACGCTTCCACGACAGGGACTTCGTATCGAATGACGTTGCTGTCCCGGGTGACGAGCGTCAGCCCGCCCAGCCGCGCCTGTGTCACCAACAGTCGGTCGAATGGGTCGCGGTGAAGCAGGGGTAGCTGCAGCGTTGCCTCGAGGTGCGCGAGTTCGATGTCGAGCAGTTCGTAGTCGTTGGCAACGATGCGAAAGAACCCGTCGGGCAAGGCGAGCGTGCCGATGCACACCTTGATGGCGCACTCCCACAGGGTCGCCATGCTGACGTACAGCGTGTTGTCGGTGGACTGCAGCAACCTGACGGCCTCCGGCGAGAGCCGTTCCGGCGATGCGCGCGACCAGAGCAGTACGTGGGTGTCGAGCAGGTATCTCATCGGTCGGATATGCCGAGCAGGGACTGCAAGTCCTGCGGCCACTCGTCGAAGTCGTCGCTCATGTGGATTTGTCCGGCGAGGTCGCCAAGTTTGCGTGTCGGAACGGTCTTGGTGATGCGGCTGATGCGCACCACCGGCTTGCCCATGCGGGTGACGACGAACTCGTCCCCGTTGACGGTGCGCTCGACGATCTCGGAAAACCGCGCTTTCGCATCACTCAACGTGAGTGTGGATTCCATGTGCGCCTTTGGTCTGACCAAGTCAGACTATACTCGCACGGATCCTCGCGCGCCGTCTAGATGGCCTAGTGTCCTGTGTCACGAATAAGTTGAACTTTCCGCGGCGGCTCCCACGATCGAATCGCTCCGCCAAACGAGGATGTGCCGCCCAGATGGTCCAATCAGGGCGGTATCCGACCCAGATTCGGCTCATCGAAAGTTCAACCTATTTGTGACGCGGCACACTGGTGCGCCTCGCGATTACACACGACCCAGCAGTGCCCGCGGCGCCCTTCACGACGGGGGCGATTCGACGTTGTAACAGAACGGCTAGATGCGTAGAATCCGCGCTCCGCTTTAGACGGCGGCAGGCTTCTGTGCACGCGATGTTCCCTTGGGGACACGCTTGGATTGGACGACAAAGCCCAATACAAACAAGAAGTTGCCGATCTGTGGACACGCCCGCTACTTGCCGGTGTCCGCATGGAAAAAACGAGTACAAGGACTCCAGGACAGACCGTGGATCAGAACCAGCGCATTCGCATTTGCCTGAAGGCCTTCGACCATCGCCTGATCGACGTGTCGACCGAGGAGATCGTCGACACGGCGAAGCGCACCGGAGCACAGGTGCGTGGCCCGATTCCGCTACCGACCCGCAAGGAGCGGTACACCGTGTTGATCTCGCCGTTCGTCAACAAGGACGCCCGCGATCAGTACGAGATCCGCACCCACAAGCGGTTGCTCGACATCGTCGAGCCGACCGAGAAGACCGTGGACGCGTTGATGAAGCTCGACCTCGCCTCGGGCGTGGACGTGCAGATCAGCGTGCCGAGATCGGCCTGATCGGCTTTTCGCGTCTAGCAGCTCCAGGGCATAAGGGAACTTTCGAGCGATGACCATCGGGGTCATAGGAACCAAGAGCGGCATGACGCGGGTGTTCACCGAGACCGGTGAATCGATTCCCGTAACCGTCATCGAGGCCGCCCCCAATCGGGTCACCCAGGTGAAGACGGAGGCGTCCGACGGCTACAACGCCGTGCAGGTCACCGCCGGTCATGTCACAGCCAATCGCCTGAACCGACCCCAGACCGGGCATTTCGCGAAGGCCGAGACCGAGGCAGGTCGCGGCCTGTGGGAGTTTCGCCTGGCCGATGCGCCGGACGAGGAACTCATCCCCGGTGCCGAGCTCGGCGTGGCGCAGTTCGAGAAGGGCCAGACGGTGGACGTCGCGGGCGTGAGCAAGGGGAAAGGATTCGCCGGCACCATCAAGCGCTGGAAGTTCCGCAGCCAGGACGCCTCCCACGGCAACTCCGTGTCCCACCGGGCGCCGGGATCCATCGGCCAGTGCCAGACCCCGGGCAAGGTGTTCAAGGGCAAGAAGATGGCGGGCCACATGGGCAACCGGCGGGTCACGGTGCAGAACCTCACCGTCGTCGACGTTCGTCCGGATCACAACCTGCTGCTCGTCAAGGGCGCCGTGCCCGGACCTGCCGGCGCGGACGTTTGCGTGCGACCCGCGGTCAAGGGAGGGCAGCGGCCGTGACTCTGGCGGTGGCATCCACGAACGGCGAGCCGGTGGAAGTATCGGAAGCCGCGTTCGGTTACGAATTTAACGAGCCGCTCGTGCACCAGGCCGTCGTTGCCTGGCTCGCGGGCGCCCGGGCGGGCACCAAGGCGCAGAAATCGCGGTCGGATGCCCGTGGCGGCGGGCGCAAGCCGTGGCGTCAGAAGCGTACCGGCAGAGCTCGCGCGGGATCCATCCGCAGCCCGATCTGGGTCGGTGGCGGTCGCACGTTTGCCGGGCGGCCACAGGACCACGCCCAGAAGCTGAACCGGAAGATGTACCGGGGCGCTATCCGCTGTATCTTTTCGGAACTCCTGCGCCAAGACCGTCTCCTCGCCACTCCCTCCCTCTCCCTCGATACCCACAAGACCAAAGACCTCGCAGCCAAGCTGAAGGAGCTTGAGCTGACCGACGTGCTGATCCTCACCACCGAGGTGGAACCGAATCTCGCCCTGGCATCGCGGAATCTGCGCGGCGTGGACGTCCGCGACATCGCGGCGATCGATCCCGTGAGCCTCCTCGCCTACGAGAAGGTGCTGGTGACGGCACCGGCCCTCAAGGCCATCGAAGAGCGCCTGGCTGGCGCTGGAGCGTTGGCATGAGCCCGGCAGCGCCCCGCCTTCGCTTCGGCCGCCGGGCCGACCCCGCGCAGGAAACCGCGGTCGCGGAGCCGCTTTTGGATGTCAAGCGCCTCGAGCGCCGCTACAGCGTGCTGGTCGAGCCGCACATCACGGAGAAGGTCACCGACCTTTCGGATGCGAGCAACCACGTCGCCTTCAAGGTGGCAAAGGACGCCACCAAGCGAGAGATCAAAGCGGCGGTCGAGAACCTGTTCGGCGTCAAGGTCGCGAATGTCACCACCTTGAACGTCAAGGGCAAGGTCAAGCGCACGCTGCGGTACCGGCAGACGAAGCTCAAGGACTGGAAAAAAGCCTACGTCCGCCTAGAGCCCGGCGAGAACCTCGACCTCACGGCGTTGGAGTCCTAGGTGGCCGTTGTCAAAGCAAAGCCGACTTCTCCCGGGCGACGTTTCGTCGTCAACGTCGTGGATCCGAGTCTGCACAAGGGTACGCCCTACAAACCGCTCACGGAAAAGCAGAGCAATACCGGGGGTCGTGGCGCCACGGGTCGCATCACGACGCGCCACCGAGGCGGCGGCCACAAGCAGCACTACCGCAAGATCGACTTCCGGCGGAACAAGGACGGCGTCAAGGCGAGCGTCACCCGGCTGGAGTACGACCCGAACCGGACGGCGAACATCGCGCTGCTGAAGTATGCCGACGGCGAGTACCGCTACATCGTCGCCCCCCGGGGGCTTGCCGCGGGCGACGAACTCATGAGTGGCTCAACGGCCCCGATTCGGGCCGGCAACGCGATGGCCCTGCGCAACGTACCCGTGGGCAGTGTCGTCCACTGCGTGGAATTGAAGCCCGGCAAGGGCGCGCAGCTCGCGCGCAGCGCCGGGACGTCCTGTCAGCTGGTCGCCCGCGAGGGCAGCTACGCGACCCTGCGGCTCCGCTCCGGCGAAACCCGGCGCGTACTGGCCGAGTGCCGCGCCACCCTCGGCGAGGTGGGCAACAGCGAGCACAACCTGCGCTCGCTCGGAAAGGCGGGCGCCAAACGCTGGCGGGGCGTGCGTCCCACGGTGCGCGGCGTTGCCATGAATCCCGTCGACCATCCCCACGGCGGCGGCGAGGGCAAGTCTTCCGGTGGCCGGGATCCCGTGTCGCCGACGGGTGTGCCGACCAAGGGCTACAAGACCCGCAAGAACAAGCGGACGGATCAACTCATCGTCCGCCGCCGCGGCCGAAGATAGGGTAGAGCGACGATGCCGAGAGCGTTGAGAAAGGGCCCGTTCGTGGACTTGCACCTGATGCGCAAGGTCTCCGAGGCGGCCGCGAACAAAGACAGACGGCCGATCCGGACCTGGTCCCGGCGGTCGATGATCGTGCCGGACATGGTTGGTCTCACCATCGCAGTGCACAACGGTCGCCAGCACGTGCCGGTGTTCGTCTCCGAGGACATGGTGGGGCACAAGCTTGGCGAGTTTGCGCCGACGCGGACCTTCCGCGGCCACGCCGCCGACCGCAAGGCAACGAGAAGGTGACTGCCATGGAAGTCAGCGCCACGGCGAGACGACTACGTATCGCGCCGCGCAAGTTGCGCTTGGTGGCCGACCAGGTGCGCGGCAAGGACGTCGAGCGCGCCCTCGACATCTTGGAGTTCAGCACCGGCAAGGCCGCGCCGATGGTGCGCAAGGTCTTGGAGTCGGCGATCGCCAACGCCGAGAACAACGAGGGCGCGGACGTCGATGAACTCAAGGTGGCGACCATTCATGTCGACGGAGGCCGCACCATGAAACGCATCCGACCGAGAGCCCGGGGACGGGCGGATCGGATATTCAAACGCACGAGCCACGTCACCGTGACGGTGTCGGACGAGTGACGCGGACGGTTTAAGGAAACTGGAGTCATGGGTCAGAAGGTCAGTCCGACAGGCTTCCGCCTCGGCATCATCAAGGACCACACCTCGGTTTGGTATGCCACCAAGAAGGACTATGCCGAGTACCTGCTGAACGACTTGGAGGTGCGCGAGTACATCTCGAAGGAGCTCGCCCAGGCGTCGGTCAGCCGGATCGAGATCGAGCGCTTGGCGCAGACGGCGCGCATCACCATCCACACGGCGCGTCCGGGCATCGTCATCGGCAAGAAAGGCGAAGACGTCGAGAGGTTGCGGGCCGACATCACGCGCAAGATGGGCATCCCGGTGCACATCAATGTCGAGGAGATCCGCAAGCCAGAGGTCGATGCACTGCTCGTGGCGCAGAACGTCGCGCAGCAACTTGAGCGTCGCGTTCGCCACCAGCGCGCCATGCGACGGGTGATGCAGAACGCCATGCGCCTTGGCGCCAAGGGCATCAAAGTGCGTGTCGCCGGACGTTTGAACGGCAACGACATCGCACGTGCCGAGACGTACGCCGATGGACGTGTCCCACTGCACACCCTGCGTGCCGACATCGACTACGCGACCGCGGAGGCCATGACCACCTACGGGATCATCGGCGTCAAGGTGTGGATATTCAAAGGCGAGATCATCGGTCGCGAGAGCCAGGTGGAGGCCACCGCCTAGGCGCATCCGCCTGAGGTTGAGAGTTCGTCAAATGTTGCAGCCGAAGAGAACCAAGTTCCGCAAGCAGCAGAAGGGCCGCAACCGCGGCCTCGCGCTGCGCGGCAGCCGTGTCAATTTCGGCGAGTACGGTCTAAAGGCCGTGGGTCGCGGGCGCCTGACGGCACGGCAGATCGAGGCCGGCCGAAGGGCGATGACCCGACACGTACGCCGGGGTGGCAAGGTCTGGATCCGGGTATTCCCGGACAAGCCGATCACCAAGAAACCCCTCGAGGTGCGCCAGGGCAAGGGCAAGGGCAGCGTCGAATACTGGGTGGCCTTGGTCCAGCCCGGCCGAGTGCTCTACGAAATGGAAGGTGTCGCCGAGGACGTCGCCCGGGAAGCGCTGGCGCTGGCCGCCGCGAAGTTGCCGTTCCCCACGGCGTTCGTGAAGCGCTCGTTGGTTTGACGGCGGAGGAACGGGACGAGAGACGATGGACGCATCACAACTAGAGGAACTGCGCAACCAGACGGCGGAAGAGCTCGGCAGCGAGCTCGTTCGTCTGCGCAAGGAACAATTCAACCTGCGCATGCAGCGCGCGAGCGAACTGCTTCCGCAGACGCATCTGATTACCAAGACGCGGCGCGATATCGCCCGCATCAAGACGCTGATCCGGGAGAAGGCAAGTGCCTAGCGAACAGCCTGACGAAGTGTCCGACGAGCAGCCTGACGAAGTGTCCGACGAGCAGCCTGACCAGGAGGCTGAAGGACAATCAAGTCAGCCGGTGTCGGCCGTCGCCGATCAGGTGCCCCCCGTGGCGGAGCCCACCGGTGCGGCGTCGACGCGTGCAAGTACCGGAGTGGTGACCTCGAGCAAGGCGGACAAGACCATCACCGTGCGGATAGAACGCCGCGTGCAGCATCCCGTCTACCGCAAGTTCGTACGCCGCTCGACACGCATCGCGGCCCACGACGAGCACAACGAGTGCCGGGAGGGCGATGTGGTGACCATCGTCGAGTCGCGGCCAGTGTCGAAGACGAAGTCGTGGCGATTGCTCGGCATCGTCGAACGGGCGGTCGAGCATGAAGCCGACTCCGCGTCCGCGCCCTAGGAGCAGCAGGTGATCCAAGCCGAATCCATGCTCGATGTCGCCGACAACAGCGGTGCGCGGCGGGTGCAGTGCATCAAGGTGCTCGGCGGCTCGCGCAGGCGCTATGCGGGCATCGGCGACGTGGTCAAGGTAACCGTCAAGGAAGCCATGCCGCGGGGTCGTGTGCGCAAGGGACAGGTGATGGACGCGGTCGTGGTGCGTACCAAACGGGGCGTACGCCGCGCCGACGGTTCGCTGATCCGTTTCGACCAGAATGCGGCGGTGCTGTTGACGCCTGCGCTGCAACCCGTGGGTACGCGGATCTTCGGTCCGGTCACCCGGGAACTGCGCACGGAGCACTTCATGCGCATCACGTCACTGGCACCCGAAGTTCTCTGACGCTGCGACGGTCGAATCCATGAGAAAGCTGCAACAGGACGACGAAGTCGTGGTCATCGCCGGAAGGGACCGGGGCAAACGCGGTGCCATCACCCGCATCGTGTCCGCCGACCGGGTGCTGGTTTCGGGCATCAACCTGGTCAAGAAGCACACCAAGCCCAATCCGATGGCCAACGAGACGGGCGGCATCAAGGACATCGAAGCGCCGATCGCGGTGTCGAACGTCGCGTTGTTCAATCCGGAAGATGGACGCGCCGACCGGGTGGGTATCCGCGTCGAGGACGGCAAACGCGTGCGCTACTTCAAACGCACAGGAACCCTGGTCGACGAGTAGGTCGACGAACTTGAGACGAATGTAAGTGTCGGACCTGCAAGCCAGATACCGCGCCGAGATCCGTCCAGCCCTGGTCGATCGGTTCCACTACCGGTCGGTCATGGAGGCACCGCGGATCGACAAGGTGACGCTCAACATGGGCGTCGGCGAGGCCGTGGGTGACCGCAAGATCCTGGACAATGCGATGGCGGACCTCGCATTGATCGCGGGCCAGCAGCCCGTCGTCACGAAGGCTCGCAAGTCCGAGGCCGGGTTCAAGATCCGCGAAGGCTTCCCGATCGGCTGCAAGGTCACACTGCGCCGAACTCGAATGTACGAGTTCGTCGAACGGCTGATCGGCATCGCGATCCCCCGCATGAGGGACTTCCGCGGACTTGATCCGCGCTCGTTCGACGGCCGTGGCAACTTCTCCATGGGAATCTCGGAGCAGATCGTGTTTCCCGAGATCGACTACGACCGGATCGACAAGATCCGCGGCTTGGACATTGTCGTCACAACCACCGCAAAGACCGATGAAGAGGGTCTCGCGCTGCTGCGGGGCTTCGACTTCCCTTTCAGGAACTGAACATGGCAAAGATTTCCGTAATCGAGCGCGAGAAGAAGCGCCAGAAGGTCGTCGCCAAGTACGCCGCCAAACGTGCGGCGCTGAAGAAGATCATTGGCGACCGCAGCGCGTCCGACGATGAACGCTGGCAGGCGCAGATTCAGCTGCAGAAGCTGCCGCGCAACGCATCTCCGGTGCGCTTGAGACGGCGTTGCGGACAGACGGGACGTCCGCGCGGCGTGTACCGCAAGTTTGGCCTCGGCCGAAACAAGCTCCGGGAAGCAGCGAACCGAGGCGACGTGCCTGGTCTCGTGAAAGCGAGTTGGTGAACTAAGTGAGCATGCAGGATCCCATCGCCGATCTGCTGACGCGGATCAGGAATGCCCAGATGGCGCACCACGACTCGGTGTCGTTGCCGAGTTCCAAGTTGAAAGTGGCCATCTGCCAGGTGCTCCGCGACGAGGGCTACATCGACGGCTTCGAGGTCGGCGATGGCGCCAAGTCCGAGCTGACCGTCGCGCTTCGCTATCACGGTGGCGAGCCGGTGATCGCGGACATCAATCGGATCAGCCGGCCCGGATTGCGCATCTACAAGGCGAAGGACGACCTGCCCGAAGTTCGGGGAGGTCTTGGTATTGCCGTGGTGAGCACCAATCTAGGTGTCATGACGGACCGAGCCGCACGCCGTCAAGGCGTGGGTGGCGAGGTCCTCTGTACGGTCTTCTAGGTTCTGCAGCATGTCCCGAATCGCCAACAGCCCCGTTCGCCTTCCAGACGGCGTCGATGTCGCCGTGGAAACCGGCGATACGACGGTCGTCAAGGCCAAGGGCGCCAAGGGCACCCTGTCGCTGGGGATTTCGCCGGAGGTCGACGTTCGCCAGGAGGACGGCGTGCTGGTATTCGCGCCCCGGTCGGGATCGCGGTCGGCCCGCGCGCTGGCGGGCACGACGCGTTCCCTGGTGAACAACATGGTGGTGGGCGTCTCGGAAGGCTTCGAGAAGCATCTCCGCTTGGAGGGCGTGGGCTATCGCGCCCAGGCCCGGGGTCGCCGATTGAACCTGCAGCTCGGGTTCTCGCATCCCGTGGACTACGAGCTTCCCGAAGGTATCGAGGTGCAGACCACTACACCGACGGACATCGTCGTGAAGGGCATCGACAAACAGCTCGTCGGCCAGGTAACGGCGGAAATCCGCGGCTTCCGCCCACCCGAACCGTACAAAGGCAAAGGCGTGCGCTACGCCGAGGAACGCGTACGGCGCAAGGAAGGCAAGAAGAAGTAATGGCAGGGCTTCAAGCGAGTAGGAAGGCCAGCCGGTTGAGGCGGGCCAAGCGGACGCGGATGAAGATCCGGGAACTCAACGTGCTGCGCCTGACCGTGCACCGCACGCCTCGGCACATCTACGCCCAGGTGATCGAGGGCGAACGGGGCCGGGACCGCGTGCTGGTGCAGGCGTCAACCCTCGACAAGTCGCTGCGCAATGGAGCCGCCGGCGTGGCCCCCGGGGCGGGGGGGGGGGGGTTGCGCGCCCCGCGGGGGGACCCGGCCCGCGTGCACAACCAGGGGGTGGGCCCCGCGGGCGACAACTACCACCGGGGGGGG
>VXPO01000161.1:45950-71172 GCA_009839505.1 Gammaproteobacteria bacterium | reverse complement strand
TGCCACACCCGCCGGCCGCGCCCGCGGGGGCGGCCCCGGCCCCCCCCCCCCCCCCCGGGCCCGCCGCGGGGCGCGGGGCGGCCCCCGCCCCCCACGGCGGTGGGACAGTTGATCGCCGAGCGGGCTACCGCGGCCGGGATCGACACCGTGGCGTTCGACCGCTCGGGCTACAAGTACCACGGTCGGGTGAAGGCGCTGGCCGACGCGGCGCGCGCCGGCGGACTGAAATTCTAGGATAAGAACGATGGCGTATTCGGAAACGATAGAAGAAGAAGGCATCGTCGAGAAGGTTGTCCACGTCAACTTCGTCGTCAAGGTGGTCAAGGGTGGCCGCCAGCGCGGCGTCACGGCACTTGTCGTCGTGGGGGACACGGAAGGACGTGTGGGTTTCGGACGGGGCAAGGCCCGGGAGACGCCCATGGCGATCCAAAAAGCCAACGAAGCGGCGCGCCGCAACATGGTCGACGTGGAGTTGAACGGCACCACGATCTGGTACCCGGTGAAGCAGAGTTTCGGCGCATCCAGCGTCTACATGCAGCCGGCCTCCGAGGGTACGGGGATCATCGCGGGCGACAAGATGCGTGCCGTGCTCGAATGCGCCGGCGTCCGGAACGTCCTCGCCAAGTGCTACGGCTCGACCAACCCGGTCAATGTCGTGACCGCGACCTTCCGGGCACTCACGGGCATGCGCTCGCCACAGATGATCGCCGCAAAACGCGGCATGACCGTGGAGCAGTTGACGGCCTGATGACGAAAAACACCCTCAAGGTGAAGCTGGTCAAGTCGCCCCACGGTCGGCTACCGAAGCACCGCGCCTGCGTCGCGGGTCTGGGGCTGCGCCGTGTGGGTTCGGTCCGCGAGCTGGAGGATACGCCGGCGGTGCGCGGCATGGTGGCGAAGGTCGCCTATCTGCTCGAGGTCGAGAACGCCGAGGACTTGGCATGAGCGATGCACCCACCGACAACGCAGATCTGGGAAACGAGCCCGTGTCGGCTAGATTGAACACGCTCGCGCCGGCGGCGGGAAGCAAGCATGCGAAGAAACGCGTCGGACGCGGGATCGCGGCCGGCGGCGGCAAGACCGCGGGCCGTGGCCACAAGGGCCAGCGGTCGCGGTCCGGTGGCAACGTGCGACCGGGCTTCGAAGGCGGTCAACTGCCGTTGCAGAAGCGCGTCCCGGCATTCGGTTTCCGCTCGCGCATCGGTGGCAAGACCGCCGAGGTCCGCACTTCCGAACTCGCCGCGGCGGCCGAGGCAGGAGACGGCGTGGTGGACCTCGACGCCCTCAAGGCGGCGAACATCGTGGCCAAGAACATCACCCGCGCCCGCGTGTTCCACTCCGGTGCGGTGACGGCCGCGGTCGCCGTGAAGGGTCTCGGTGTCAGCAAGGGCGCCCGCGAGGCCATCGAGAAAGCGGGAGGAAGGGTCGAGGAATGACCGTCGCGGCGCCAACCATGTTGGGAACCCGGACCGGCGGCTTGTCCGAGCTGCGTCGGCGCCTGCTGTTCGTGCTGTTCGCCCTTCTCGTGTACCGCATCGGCACGCACATCCCGGTTCCGGGGATCAACCCCGACCAACTGCGCAACCTGTTCGACGCCAACCAGGGCGGCATCCTGGATGTCTTCAATATGTTCTCCGGTGGCGCCCTGGAGCGGATGAGCATCCTCGCCTTGGGCGTCATGCCCTACATCACGTCCAGCATCATCATGAACCTGCTGACGATGATGTACCCGACGCTGAACCAGCTCCGCAAGGAAGGCCAGGCCGGCCGGCGGAAGATCACCAAGTACACCCGCTACGGCACGCTGCTGATCGCCTGCATCCAAGGCACGGCGCTGACCGGGACGCTCGCCGGCCAGGGGTTGGCGTTCAACCCCGGCTGGGACTTCTATTTCGCCGCCATCGTGACCCTGGTGACGGGGGCACTGTTCATGATGTGGCTCGGCGAACAGATCAACGAACGGGGCGTGGGCAACGGCATATCGCTGTTGATCTTCGCCGGCATCGTATCCGGGTTCCCCGGTGCCGTCGGCCAATCCATCGAGGCCGCCCGGCAGGGCGACATCAACATCATCGCCTTGATCGCCGTGGCGGCGATCGGCATCGCCATCGTCGGGTTCGTGGTCTTCGTGGAGAGCGGCCAGCGCCGCATCATGATCAACTACGCGAAGCGTCAGCAGGGGCGACGGATGTACCAGCCCCAGAGCCACCCGCTGCCGTTCAAGATCAACATGGCTGGTGTCATTCCGGCTATCTTCGCCTCGAGCCTGCTGCTGGCGCCCGCCTCGATGGCGCAATGGTTCGGCCAGGCCCCCGGTATGGCCTGGCTGCAGGACATATCGCTGGTGCTGTCGCCGGGCCAGCCGCTCTACATCCTGCTGTTCGCCGGCGGGATCATCTTCTTCAGCTTCTTCTACACGGCGTTGATGCGTGATCCCAAGGAGATCGCCGATGACCTGAAACGCCAAGGGGCGTATATTCCCGGCATCCGGCCGGGGCGGCAGACCGCCGACTACCTCGACGATGTGATCACCCGGCTGACGTTCTTCGGCTCGATCTATGTGACCGTGGTCTGTCTGCTGCCGGAGTTCATGGTGGTGTTCTTCAACGTCACGATGCAGCTCGGCGGCACGGCGCTGTTGATCGTGGTGGTCGTGTCCATGGACTTCATGTCGCAGGTCCAGGAACACATGATGTCGAGCCAGTACGCGAAGCTGATGGAGAAATCGAACCTGCGCTCCTACGGGCGCGGTGGACGGTCGACGGCCGGTGGGCGGCGTGGACGGGGCGTGAATGCGCCTCGGCGTCGTTGATCGGGACAGGGCGCGACACGGAGAGAAGACGGCAATGAAGGTCAGGGCATCGGTCAAGAAGATGTGCCGCAACTGCAAGGTGGTGCGGCGCAAGGGCGTGGTGCGCGTGATCTGTCGCGTGGAACCACGGCACAAGCAGCGCCAAGGCTGAGCAGCCGGCACAAGGTAACCAAGGGAGTCACCAGTGGCACGAATCGCGGGGGTCAACATTCCCGACAACAAGCACGCGGGTATCTCGCTCACGTACATCTACGGCATCGGCCGCTCGAGTGCGCGCAGCCTGTGCAGCGCGGCCGGTGTGGACCCGGAAATCAAACTGGGCGAACTTGGCGAGGACCGCCTCGACGCGCTGCGCGCAGAGGTGGCGAAGATGAATATCGAGGGCGACCTCCGCCGCGAGGTGCAGTTGAACATCAAGCGGCTGATGGATCTCGGCTGCTATCGGGGCATGAGGCACCGTCGCGGACTTCCGGTACATGGCCAACGCACACATACCAACGCGCGCACTCGCAAGGGTCCGCCGCGGCTTGTGAGGAAGTAGCCGCGAGACGGGGACAAAAGCAATGGCAGAAACAGCTACGACACCGCGGCGGAAGGGCCGGCGGGTGGTGATCGACGGGGTCGCGCACGTGCACGCGTCGTTCAACAATACGATCATCACGATCACCGACCGCCAGGGCAACGCGCTCTGTTGGGCGACCGCCGGCGGTTCGGGGTATCGGGGATCGCGCAAGAGCACGCCGTTCGCCGCGCAGGTGGCCAGCGAACGCGCTGCCACCAACGCCATGGAGCAGTACGGCATGAAGAGCGTGGACGTCTACGTCAAGGGTCCGGGCTCCGGTAGGGAATCGGCTGTCCGGGCGATGAACGCTGCGGGGCTGAAGATCAACAGCATCTCCGACGTGACACCCATTCCCCACAACGGCTGTCGGCCGCCGAAACGAAGAAGGGTCTGATCTCATGGCCAGGTACCTAGGACCAAAGCTCAAGCTGTCGCGAAGGGAAGGCACGGATCTGCTTCTGAAGAGCGGCGTCCGACCGTTGGACTCGAAATGTCGGGCCGACGCGATCCCGGGCCAGCACGGTGCCGCACGCCGCGGGAAGGTCAAGGATTTCGCCGTGCAGTTGCGGGAGAAGCAGAAGGTGCGTCGCTTCTACGGTGTGCTGGAGAAGCAGTTCCGCACCTACTACAAGAAGGCGGACCAGCAGAGGGGTGCGACGGGCGAAAACCTTCTGCGGATCTTGGAGCGCCGTCTCGACAACGTCGTGTACCGCATGGGCTACGGCTGCACGCGCGCCGAGAGCCGCCAGCTCGTCTCCCACCGGGCCATCGAGGTCAACGGCAGGGTCGTCAACATCCCCTCGTACCAAGTCGTGCCGGAAGACGCCGTGGCGGTGCGCGAATCGAAGCGCGGTCAATTGCGAATTCGCCAAGCCCTCGATCTCGCCAGCCAGCGCGGTGCGGTGGAGTGGATCGAAGTCGACCCGGAGAAGATGGAAGGCACCTACAAGCGCGATCCCGACCGCTCGGAGCTGCCGAGCGAGATCAACGAGAACCTCATCGTCGAGTTGTATTCCAAGTGATCAGGATGATCAACAAGCGACGGACTTTTTCCATGGAAGTTTCGCGCTAGCGGAACTTCCGACGCGCCCGTCGGGCGCGCCCTACCGGAGGAATCGAATGCCACAGACGGCAACTGAATTTCTTACTCCCCGACACATCGATGTCGACGAACTGAGCCAGACGCACGCGCGGGTGACGTTGGAGCCGCTCGAGCGCGGCTTCGGACACACGCTGGGCAACACCTTGAGGCGCATCCTGTTGTCGTCCATGCCCGGTGCCGCCATCACCGAAGTGCAGATCTCGGGGGTGGAGCACGAATACACGTCCGTGGATGGCGTACAGGAAGACGTCATCGACATCCTGTTGAATCTCAAGGGTGTCGCGGTCTGCCTGCACAGTGGGGATTCCACGAATATCCGGCTGAAGCGTGAAGGCCCCGGCGTGGTCACCGCGGCGGATTTCCAGCTCACGGCGGACGTCGAGATCGCCAATCCGGAGCACGTCATCTGCAACCTCAACGAGAAGGGCGGCATCGAACTCGAGGCGAGGGTCACGAGCGGTCGCGGCTACCAGCCGGTGGACTACACCCACGAGGAAGAAGAGACGCGACCCATCGGCATGTTGCGTCTCGACGCCAGCTACAGCCCCATGCGCCGCGTCTCGTACGACGTCGAGAGCGCCCGCGTGGAGCAGCGCACGGACCTCGACAAGCTGATCCTCGACATCGAGTCAAACGGCACGATCAGTCCGGAACAGGCCATCCGACGCGCAGCCACGATCCTGCAGCAGCAGTTGGCCGTGTTCGTCGACTTCGACAAGGAGGGCGAAGCCGTCGTCGAGGAGAAAGAGGAGGAGGTCGATCCGATCCTGCTGCGTCCGGTTGACGACTTGGAGTTGACGGTCCGCTCCGCCAACTGCCTGAAGGCGGAGCATATCTACTACATCGGCGACCTCATCCAGCGTTCCGAGGTGGAACTGCTGAAGACGCCGAACCTCGGCAAGAAGTCGCTTACGGAGATCAAAGACGTCCTGGCGTCGCGGGGCCTGAGCCTCGGCATGCGGCTGGAAAAGTGGCCGCCCGCCAGCCTGCGCGACGCCTGACCCGTACGGCGATTCCGAGTAGCCGATCCGAGAAGGAAGTGCTGTCGTGAGACACAGAAAGAGCGGTCGTCACTTGAACCGCACCAGCTCGCACCGTAAGGCCATGTTCGCGAACATGGCGACCTCGTTGATCGAGCACGAGATCATCAAGACGACGGTGCCCAAGGCGAAGGAACTGCGCCGAGTCGCGGAACCGTTGATCACCCTGGCGAAGACCGACACGGTCGCCAACCGGCGCCTCGCGTTCGCCCGCCTGCGCAGCAAGGCGGCGGTGGGCAAGCTGTTCACGGAACTCGGCCCCCGCTACCAGGAACGACCCGGCGGCTACACGCGCATTCTCAAGGCTGGCTACCGCAAGGGCGACGCCGCACCCGTCGCCTACATCGAACTAGTCGGGCGCGAGATGGCCGAGGACGAGGAAGAAGACCTCGAGGACGAAGATTAGCCGACCCGCTCCTACGGCTTGTTCGGAGCCTCCCTAACTTCCGGTTGCGGCCCAACGCCCTGATCAATCCCCGGGTGCGTCGGGGTTGCCCACCGGAGTGCAACGGCCCTGGGTCTACGTCGTCCCCGCGTACGGTTCGAATTCGTACCGGCAGGGCTGCTCCATCAGGCGGGGATCGTCCTGTTCCTCGAGAACCTTCAGTAGGCGGGCTTCCATCTGCCCGCGGACATTGGCGTAGGCTGGATCGTCGGCGACGTTCACCAGGTAGTCGGGATCCTCGTTGAGATCGTAGAGTTCCTCGCGGGGACGCTTGCCGAACGCGAGATCGAACAGCGGTTCCACGTCGTGATCCTCGCGGTGATGGATCATCCATGCCTTGGTCGGACTGGCGTCGAGATCCGCGTAGGCAGCGAAGGTGTTGGACGCCAGTGTCTCGTAGTCCGGCGGCACGGTGCCCGGGTCGTCCAGGCCCTTGGGATCGCCCATGGGCCAGCGGTCGGGCTCGAAGTTGACGATGTAGATGAAGTCCCGGGTGCGCAGCGACCGCTGGGGGTAGGGCAGGTAGCGTTCCCGCGCGAAAGCCACGTGGCGCTCGCGACCGGTGACGACATGGTCGCGGGCCGGGTCGATCTGGCCGCTGCCGGCAGCTTCCAGGACCGGCATCAGGCTCTTTCCGGTCATGGTCTCGGGGACGGGGATTTCCCCCGCTTCGCAGAACGTCGGCCCTAAGTCCATCAGGTTCACGAAGTCCTCGACCACCCGCCCCGGGGCGATGCGGCCGGGCCAACGGGCCGCGAGCGCCACCTCGCAGCCGATGTCGTAGAGGTTGCACTTCGCGCGTGGCATTCCGGGAATGCCGTGGTCGCCGCTGACGACGATCAGCGTATTGTCGAGTTCGCCGTGGGCTGCGAGTTCCTCGTAGAGGATCCCGAGGCCCGCATCTACGGCCAGGCATTCGCCCAGGTAGTCCGCCGCGTCTTCGCGGATCTCGGAAACGTCCGGCAGGAACGCGGGCAGCCGGCCCTCGAGATCGTCGGGCCGAATTCCCCAGAGCGCGAGGCCCGAACCGCGTTCCCAGGTGCGGTGCGTATTGGTTGGCCCCCACCAATAGCAGAACGGCGCGTCGTCCGGCCTGGCGTCGAGGAATGCGCGGAAGTTGTCCCGCGTCTCCTGGTACAGCACGTTCTTGGCGCCTTCGACACCCAGTTTCGATGCATTGGCCGTGACCCAGTGGGAAAACTGGTTGAAGTTCCGGCCGGCGGGCTCGTAGCGGGTCCGCGCCGCGCCGATCGGCGCGTTCAGCGTCCGACCAGGACTCCAGACCTTGTACTGGTAGCCGATGAAGTAGCCGCCCTTTTCGAGTTCGAGCGGAAATGTCGGTATGGACTCGTCCCAGACCGCGCCTTGGAGGATCGCGCCGAGGCCGGTCTGCCAGAAGTACTGCCCGGCGAGGATCGAGCTTCGGCACGGTGTGCAGGATGGTGCCGGCACCAGTCCGTTGAGGAACAGCGCACCTTCGGCGGCGATCCGATCGAAGTTGGGGGTGCGGATCAGGGCGTTCAGCGAAGCGGGTCCCTCGTGCTCGGCGTAGGCGTGCGCGTAGCGACCCCAGTCATCGGCGAAGGCGAACAGGATGTTGGGTCGTTTCACGTGGCCCATGGTGAGTTATGCGGGCTAGCTGACTTCGTCAAAGCCGTAGTTCCGGGCGAGTTCTTCGACCAGGATGGGAGTAACGTCGTCGATCGAGCAGTCCGTCAGGGACGCCATGCTGGTGATTCCCGTACCGGCGAGGCCGCAGGCGACGATCCGTTGGTAGGGTCCGAGGTCCATGTCCACGTTGAGACTGAGACCATGGTAGCTGTAGCCCCGGCGCACCCTCAAGCCGAGCGCGGCGATCTTGTTGGTGCCGACGTAGACGCCGGGCGCGTTGCCGCGAGTGATGCCCTCGATGCCGTATCGCTCCAGTACGCCGATGATGCTGCGTTCAATGCCGCGAACCAGCGAACGCACGGTCAGACCGAGGCGGCGCAGGTCGAACATCACGTAGCCGACGATCTGGCCGGGGCCGTGATAGGTGATCTGACCGCCGCGGTCGCTCTGCACCACGGGAATGTCGCCGGGATCCAGCAGGAACTCGGCCTTGCCGGCTTGTCCTTGGGTGAACACGGGCGCGTGCTCGGTCAGCCAGAATTCATCGGGCGTGGTGTCGCAGCGCGCGTCGGTGAACACGCGCATGGCTCGAAATACCGCGTCGTAGTCGGTGTCCTTGCCGAGATTCCTGACGACGAGAACGGGCACTAGCCGACAGGCTGTTGGGCGTCCGGACTGTCGTCGCTGAAGAGGTTCTTGAACATGAGCCTGATCCCGTCCCAGAGCTTCTCGAAGAAGCCGGCCTCGGGAACCTCGGTACGCGCGACCAAGGGTCTTTCGAGCAGCACTTCGCCTTCCAAGGCAACGCGGAGCGTGCCGACGATATCGCCCGTGGCGATGGGCGCCTCGAGATCCTGGGGCAGGTCGACCACGGCTTCGACATTGCCGGCATTGCCGCGTGGCACGGTGACTCGTACCGGTTCCCGTAGCGTGACATCCACCGAGTCCACGGTTCCGTACCAAACCTGCGGCGATGCCACGAGTGCGTCGGCGCCAAACAGCTCGCGGGTCTGGAAGTAGCGGAATCCGTAGGCCAGCAGTTTCTGCGCATCGCGGTTTCGCTGCTCGTCGCTCTCGGCCCCCATGACGACGGCGATCAACCGGGTGCCGTCGCGCAACGCGGACGCCACTAGGCAGTAACCGGCCGCCTCCGTGAGCCCGGTCTTGACCCCGTCGACGGACTTGTCGCGCCACAGCAGCTTGTTGCGGTTGTACTGCGGGCGTTCGATCTCGCCATACTGGAACGACTTCTCGGCGTAGAGCCGATAGTGGTCGGGGAATCGCTTGATGAGCGCTGCCGAGAGCTTGGCCATGTCCCGCGCCGAGGAGTGGTGTCCGTCGTCTGGCAAGCCGGTGGAATTGACGAAGCGGGTCGACGGCATGCCGAGAGCTCGGGCTTCGTGATTCATCATGTCGGCGAAGGCGTCCTCGCCGCCTCCTATGTACTCGGCCACGGCGACGCTTGCATCGTTGCCCGACTGGATGACGATGCCGCGCAACAGGTCGATGAGTTTGACCGTCGTCCCCTCGCGCACGAACATCTTGGAACCGCCCGTGCGCCACGCCTTGACGCTGATGGGCACGTCATCGTCGGTGGCGATCCGGCCGCTCGCCAACTCGGAGGCAGCGACGTAGCTGGTCATGATCTTGGTGAGGCTCGCTGGCGGCAGGGGCGCGTCGGCGTCGTGTTCCGACATCACGGTGAGCGTTTCCGCATCCATCAGGATGTGGCTTTTGGATGCGATTGGCGGTGGTTCCGGAATGACGCCGGTGGCGGCGAACGTGGACGTCGCACCAACCGCCCCCGCCAACAACGCCGATGCAATCAATTGACGCATGAACTGCTCCTCCTAGCCGTCTTCTCGGCGGGTCGGCCTATCCACTCTCGGCGTCGAAGCGACGCCGGATCTCCTGGCTTAGCTGCAGCACGGCCAGGGCGTACATCGCACTGCGGTTGTACCGGGTGATGACGTGGAAATCGTTAAGTCCCAGCCAGTACTCGGTGCCGTCGTCCGCCTCCATGGCGAAAAGCGCCGCTTTCGACGTGTCGTCCAAGGCGCCGCCGAGCGGCGCTCCGCGTTTGCGAAACTCGCCTACCGTGTGTTTGAGACCAAGATCGGTTTGTACGAGTTCGAGGATGCCGGCGTCGGCCTCATCGACGCGGACGACCGCCGGTCCTTGGCCGTGCCAGCGGTGCCGTGCAAGGTAGTTGGCGACGCTCCCCACGGCGTCGGACCGGTTCGTCCAGATGTCGCGCTTGCCGTCGCCGTCGAAGTCTATGGCGAAGTTCCGGTAGCTCGACGAAATGAACTGCCCGTAGCCCATTGCGCCCGCATAGGATCCCATTGGCGCGAGCGGATCCTTGCCCTCCTCTCTCACGAGTAGCAGAAACTCGGTGAGTTCGCGCTTGAAGAAAGCCGCCCGCCGCGGGTAGTCGAAGGCGAGCGTCGCCAGCGCATCGATCACCCGGTGACTCCCGAGATACCGTCCGTAGAGTGTCTCGACGCCGATGATCGCGACCACGACTTCGCCCGCCACACCGAACCTGCGTTCGGCGTCGGCGATGGCTTTGGCGTTCTCCTTCCAGAACGTGACGCCGCCATCGATGCGATTGTCCGTGAGAAAAATCGCACGGTATTCATGCCAGGCGAGCACCTTTTCCGCCGGCCGCGAGATGCTATCGATGACCGACTCGCTCTTCGTCGCCCCCGAAAAGACTTCCTCCAGCCATGTCCGGTCGAATCCGTGCTCGGCGACGAGTCCGTCGACGTACTCGGCCACCTCGGGGCGCGCCGAATAGTCACCGTGCGCGGCCGAACTCCAAAGGGCGATCCCGGTGACCAGGGCGATGACCAGCATGCGACCAGCCGGCTTGCCATCTCGGCAACCGGTTGGCCGCGCCGCGTCCGTTGGCATCATGGAATTCCGTTCGGGGCAATGTGCTTCCATGCCTCCCCTTACGATCGGCGATGTGTGTGAATAGCCATCACGATACCAAAACCGACCAGTAATGTGATGGCCGAAGTGCCGCCGTAGCTGACGAGCGGCAGCGGCACGCCGACCACCGGGAGCAGACCGGAGACCATGCCGATGTTGACGAACACGTAGCCGAAGAAGACTAGGGTGAGGCTGCTGGCGGCCAGGCGTCCGAAGGTCTCGGTGGCCCGGGTGGCCATGAACAGCGCGCGAGCCACCACGACGAGGTAGAGCAGCAGAAGCAGTGTCATGCCGCGCAGGCCGAGCTCCTCACCGATCACGGCGAGGATGAAGTCGGTGTGGCTCTCGGGTAGGAAGTCGAGGCGGCTCTGAGTGCCGTTGAACAAGCCCTTGCCCTCGACACCGCCGGAGCCGATGGCGATCTTCGACTGGATGATGTTCCAGCCGGCGCCCTGCGTGTCCGCTTCGGGATTGAGGAAGGTCAATACACGCCGTTTCTGGTAGTCGCGCAGGACGAACCACAAGGCGGGAGCCGCCGCCGCCATCAGGCCGAGGGCCGCCGCGATGAACCGCCAGCGAAGTCCCGACATCACGATCACCGCAAGACCACCGAAGGCGACCATCACAGACGTGCCGAGGTCCGGCTGCAGGGCGATGAGTCCGGCGGGCACAGCGAGAAGCACCACCGCCACCAACAGGTGCTTCGGGCCGGGTGGCAACGGCCGGTCATGCAGGTACCAGGCAATCACCAGCGGCACGGCGATCTTCATGATCTCGGACGGCTGGAAACGTGGGAGTCCCGGCAGGTCCAGCCAGCGTTGGGAGCCCTTGGCGATTGTCCCGACGAGGAGAACGATCACCAACAGCACGATGCCGGCGACATAGAGTGTCGGCGCCCAGCGCAAGTAGGTGTGCGGATCGACCTGGGCGGCGATGACCATGGCGACCAAGGCAATACCGACGCGCAACGCCTGGTTGGTCACGACCGCGGAGTCCTGCTGCGCGGCACTGTTCAACACCACCAGCCCGAACACGAGGATGGCGCAGAGCGCGAACACCAGCCACGGATCGACCTGCACGCGAAACAGCCGGATCCGTTCGGCGGCCTCCCCATGGAGGGCATTGAACATTGTCTGCAAGGACAACATCTCAGCGATCCAGGCGGAATCCAGTACTGGCGATTTCGATGTGCGGACTAGCCGTGCTGGCCGGTACAGGGTCGGATTTCGCCAGTATCGGCAACAGGTAGGCGTCGATCACTTCGCGGGCGACGGGACCCGCTACTTCGCTGCCGCTGCCGCCGTTCTCCACCAGGACGGCGACAGCGATCCGGGGGTCGTCGGCGGGTGCGAAGGCGACGAACCAGGCATGTTTGCGCAGATGCTCTTCAAGTTCGTCCTCGTCGTACTCTTCTTCCTGGTCGATTCCCACGACTTGGGCGGTACCCGACTTGGCCGCCATGCGATAGCTGAGATTGCGACCGATGTGTGCCCAGGCCGTGCCGTTCTGGAGGTAGCCTTGGTTGCCCCGATGCACCACGGCTTCCATGGCGTCGACCAGGCGCTCCCAGTCCTCGGACGTCGGTCCGGCGATGCGGGGCAGCTCGCCGACATCGAGGCGTGTCAGAAGATTCGGGTCGCTTGACAGCAGCATTCGCGGGCGGACGAACCGCCCTCGATTGGCGATGACCGCCACCGCCGTGACGAGCTGCAACGGCGTGACCAACATGTAGCCTTGGCCGATCGAGAGGTTGACGTTGTCGCCCGGGTACCACGGTTCGCCCTGGGCCCCCGCCTTCCACTCGGCCGTGGGCAGGATTCCGGGGTCCGCATCGGCGACATCCAACGACGTCACTTCGCCGAAGCCGAACTGGGCGGCGAAACGTGGCAGCACGTCCACCTCGAGGCTTGCCCCGAGATGGTAGAAGTAGACGTTCGACGAGCGGTAGACCGCCCGGTGCAGGTCGACGACACCTTGGCCTCCGGTACCACTCTTCGTCCAGTTCCAGTCCCGGTATGCGCGACTCTGGTTGGGCAACTTGAACTCGCCATTGGTGTCGTTGATCGTCTTCTCCCAATCGGTCGTACCGGCGCTCAAGGCCGAGAGCCCGACGATGGGTTTGAAGGTCGACCCCGGCGCATAGAGGCCGTTGGTCGCCCGGTTGAACAACGGCTTGGCGGGAGACTCGGAGGTCTCGCGGTACAGCGCGTCGTCCATGCCGGTGACGAACAGGTTGGGGTCGTAGCCGGGAATGCTCACCATGGCCAGGATCCCGCCCGAACGGGGATCGAGGGCGACGACTGCCCCGCGCCGCTGTCCGAGTGCCGCGGCGGCGGCAATCTGCAACCGGCTGTCGAGATGGAGCACGATGTTTTTCCCGGGCAAGGGTTCGTACTCCGATAGTTCCGCGTCGTCGCCATGACCCCGATCGTGGATCTGCCCATGGGCGTCGACCTCGACCCGGCTCAACCCGGCCCTGCCATGCAGTGATTCCTCGTAGAACGCTTCCACGCCGCGCTTGCCGATGAACTGCGTGGCGCTGGTGTACACATTCGGATCCAGCCGCCGGAGATCCTCTTCGGTGATGCGCCGCACGGAACCGACGGCATGCGACATGACCGCGCCGAACGGGTAGTGACGAACCGTGTCCGAGGTCACGTGGATGCCTTGCAGGCGATGACGGTTGACCTCAATGGCGGCGCGTTCTTCCGGACTGATGTCCAGCTTCACGGAAATCCGCGAATGCGGGCGCCGCTTGCGTGCCAGCCGGGCGTGGAAGGCGTCCAGTTCTTCGTCGGTGAGTTCAACGAGCATGCCGATCTCGGCAAGCCCCGCTTCGACGTCCCCGACGTCCTCGGGCACCATGACGATGGAGAACGCCGGCCGGTTGTCTGCAAGCACATCCCCGTGCCGGTCGTAGATGCGACCCCGCGTCGCCGCGACGTCGATGTCCTGGATCCGGTTGTCCTCGGAAATCGTGTGGTACTCGTCGTGTTTGAACACGGTCAGCCATCCCAGCCGTGCGATCAGCAAGGCGAACAGCAGGGCGATCACCAACAGCATCACGAAGGTACGTGACATGAAGGCGTTCGACTCCTGCTGGGCGCTCTTCAGGATCCGGTCCGAACCGTCGCCCCCCGGTCGCATGTTCAGCGCGAACTTGAACCTACCCCATTGCATCCCGACCATCGCTCCCTTCAGGGCGCCGTGCAGCGTGTCATCGGTGATAGGGATGGCCGGCCAGGATCGACCAGGCCCGGTAGATCTGCTCGGCGATGAGGACGCGCACCAGCAGATGCGGAAACGTCATCTGCGACAGAGAGATCACGTACTCGGCGTTCTCCCGAGTCCGTGTGTCGAAGCCGTCCGCGCCGCCGACCAAGAGGGCGATGTCGCGACCGCCCATGCGCCAGTCGGCAAGGAGGGTCGCGAGGCCTTCGCTGGACAGTGGCCTCCCACATCTGTCCAGCACCACGACGACCTCCCGGGCGCGAACCGAGGCGAGCAGGCGCTCGCCGTCGCTCTGCCCGGTGCGCGGAGTCACGACGACGAGTTCCAGGGCGTTGTCCGGGGGCAGACGTTGCGCATAGCTGGCAAAGCCCTCGTCGATCCAGGGAGGCGCCTTGCCCACGGCCAGCACCCTGAGTCTCATGCTGAGTTTGTCGGCTCTCCCAGGCCGTCAGGCCGGCCCGGGCGTTGTCGCCACAGGGGTGGAGCGTAGCGCGCCGGGTTGTTCCCACAACCGCTCGAGATCGTAGAACGCGCGCGCTTCGGCACGCATGACGTGGACGACGACGTCGGCGAGGTCGATCAACACCCAGTGGTTCTCTGTGCGTCCCTCGACCCCGAGCACCTTGATGCCGTGCGCTTTCGTCACTTCCAGAACGTTGTCCACGATGGCCTTGACGTGGCGGTTGGACGTGCCGCCGACGATGACCATGGTGTCGGTGATGTCCGTCAGCGCGGTAACGTCGAGCGCCAGCGGATCGACGCCCTTGCGGTCCTCGACGGACTCCAAGACGAGGTCCGTCAGCGAATTGGGGCTAGTGTCGTGTCCTGGGCGCATACAGTCCGTGCGTCCTAATATATGACCAGACTTCATCCGTTAGCAATGTGCTGACGTCCTGGCCGCCGGCGATCATCTGTCGCACTTGGCTGGCGGAAATGTCGAGCATCGAGTCCGCAAGCCAGGCCAAGCCGCCGCTCGGACGTTGTGCAAGCTTCCCAGCGTCGTCCACGAGGCGGAAACCGGGCGGCGCGGGCGGCCGGGCGCGGGCGGCGCCGGGACGGTCGAGGACGAGGAGATGGCAAAGCGACGCCAGCCGCTCGACGCGGTGCCACGAATCGATGTCCTGCAGGGCGTCGCGACCGATCAGCCATACCAAGGGACCTCGGCCAGCCGCTTGGTCGAGGGTGTCCACGGTGTAGGACGGTCCCGGCCGTGAGATTTCGACGTCGGAGGGAAGGAGTGTTGGATCGGCCTCGGCCACGAGTTCAAGCATGCGCCAGCGGTGTTCGACGCTCGCTTCGGCGGATCGGTGGGATGGGCGCGCCGCGAGCATCAGAGTGACCGACGGGGTGCCGAGGGCGTCCCGCGCGGCGCGCGCCGCGTGGATATGGCCGGCGTGGACGGGATCGAACGTGCCGCCGAGGATCGCTAGTGGACGCGTCCCGTCATCGGTCGTCATCCCTTGAGCTTCGCCACCAGGCGCTGGATCTCCACCAGGCGTTCGCTCGGAAGCTGCATCTGCAGCAGGCTCTGTTTCGTCTCGGGCTCGAGAGGGAGCAGTTCCGCCAGTCGCCAACTGACCGAGCGCGCGTCCCGGTAGTCGATGTCCAGGTTCAGCCGCTGGATCATTGGGTGTTTGGTGAGCACGCGCAACGTGTCGACCAGGGGCTGGAACTCGCTGGCCACGGTACCTGGCCGTTCATCGTCCAGGAACTCAACCTCCGCCATCACCAGATGATCGGGCGCTTCCCAGGACCGGTGAATGCGGAACTTCGTGCCGCCGGTGCACACGATCCCCAGCAGGCCGTTGGCCAATTGGTTGAAGTCGATGATCTTCGCGTAGGTGCCGATGTCGAACAGGGCGGGCGGCCCGTGTCCTTGGAAGGTCTCGCGGCCTTCCCGGATCAGCACGACGCCGAACCCGGTGTCGTCCTTCATGCACCGACCGACCAGGTCCAGGTAGCGGGGTTCGAAGATCTGCAGCGGCAGCCGACCACCGGTGAACAGCACGTTACCGAGGGGGAACAGCGGAATCTCTTGCCGTTCGGCCATGGGACAAACCATATCATTTGCGGGTGGCACCAAATGACCGGCGGGTGTTCGTAGAATTGCACGCCATTCGTTTGCCGCTGGCCGCCTGTCTCACACCGTGGAGCCGAGCCTCATCCAGATCGTCGTCCTGGCGTTGATCCAGGGTGTAACCGAGTTCTTGCCGGTGTCGAGTTCGGCACATCTCATCCTGCCGGCCGCGCTCACCGACTGGCCCGATCAGGGCTTGGCTTTCGACGCGGCGGTGCATCTCGGAACGCTGGTCGCGGTGATGGCGTATTTCCGCCGCGACCTCGGTGGATTCGCGACGAGCGGACTAGCGTTCGTGCGGCATCGTGTTTGGGACGGCAATCTCGATCTGGGGGTCAAGGTCCTGGTCGCGACCATTCCCGTGGTCGTCGCCGGCGTGGCGTTCAAGGCCCAGATCGAGACCCACCTGCGATCCACCACCGTCATCGCCCTTGCGACCATCGTCTTCGGCATCGTCCTTTGGCTCGCCGATCGTCGTCGCGGCACCGAAAGCGTCGACCTGCCCAGCTACACCCAGGCCGTGCTGATCGGACTCGCGCAGGCGTTGGCGCTAGTTCCCGGCACCTCGCGTGCGGGCATCACCATCGCTGCCGCACTGGCGCTGGGGCTGGGACGGCGCGGGGCCGCGCGTTTCTCTTTCATGCTGGCCATCCCGGCCATCATCGGGGCGTGCATCTACACCCTCGTTGATGCCGACGATCTGGCGGGGCTGCCCTGGGTCGACTTGGGACTCGGATTCGTCATCGCCGCGCTCAGCGCATTCGCCTGCGTCTCGGCGTTCCTTCGATTCGTCGAACGCACCGGAATGACGCCCTACGTCGTCTACCGGATCCTGCTGGGCGTCGTCCTGCTGACGTTCTTTGCGTAGCGCCCCAAAGCCGTCCCGGGCCGCGTCGGCAACGACGCGCCTTCGCTATCGCTGTGCGCCGGGTCGCGCCCTTGCGGCGCGCCGCCTCCGGCCCTGCCACGCCCGTGCCAGTCGCCGCATGTTGTCGGTTGGCCAAGACGGGTGACCACAACGCGCCCGTAGGGCGCGCGGTCGCCCCTACGGCGCTAGAACGGAATGTCGTCCTCGAAGTCGTCGGGCTCCGCCGGCGGGCTGGAGGACGGCTGCGTCGATGAACCCGATCGGGATGGCTCGTTCCCGTATCCTCCACGGTCGGGTGGGCCGCCGCGGTCTTCAGGGCCGCCGAACCCGCCTCCGCCGCCACTGCCGCGGCTGTCGAGCATCTGCATCTGCCGCGCGACGACCTCCGTCATATACCGGGTCTGGCCGTCCTGCTCCCACGAACGGGTTTGCAGCTGCCCTTCGATGTAGACCTTGGAGCCCTTGTGCAGGTATTCGCCACAGATCTCCGCCAGGCGCCGGAAGCACACGATTCGGTGCCACTCGGTGCGCTCGCGCCGTTCGTTGGTGTTCCGGTCGGTCCACTGTTCGCTAGTCGCCACGGAGAAGGTCGCCACCGCGTTCTGATCCTGCGTGTACCGCATCTCCGGGTCGCGACCCAGATTGCCGATGAGAATGACTTTGTTGATGCTGCCGCCCGCCATGTCCGCTCCGATCCGGTCCAAGTGTCCGAGGGGTTGAGTTTAAGCCCAACGAGGGCTCAATCCGTAGGAGAGAATCACTATTCTGCGTGTGAGCCGTCGCCTACAGACTTTCCCCTAGGTCACGGTTGCCCGGCAAGTCCCATCGGCGTAAGTTGACGGGTTTAGCGTTGGATCACGGCTCTTGGCACGGCGAGGCACTAAGCAGGTGAAGAGGCGGGTGAAGAGCGGGGAGCAGCAGGAGTCGCCGTCGACTCGTGCGGACGCCTTCAACGGTGCCGGCGAAGCACTCGGCCTGACCCAGATCGCGGTCCGCGGCGCCCGCACGCACAACCTCAAGAACGTCGATCTCGACATCCCCCGGGACAAGCTGGTGGTGATCACGGGTCTGTCCGGGTCCGGCAAATCTTCATTGGCTTTCGACACCCTCTACGCCGAAGGCCAACGCCGCTACGTCGAATCACTCTCCGCCTATGCCCGGCAGTTCCTGTCGATGATGGAGAAGCCCGACGTCGACCATATCGAAGGGCTGTCCCCGGCGATTTCCATCGAGCAGAAGTCGACGTCCCACAACCCCCGCTCCACGGTGGGCACGATCACTGAGATCTACGACTACCTGAGGCTCCTCTTCGCGCGTGTCGGCGAGCCCCGCTGTCCAGAGCATGGCGAGCCGCTCGATGCGCAGACGGTCAGCCAGATGGTGGACCAGGTGATGGGGATGCCCGAGGGTTCGAGAATCATGGTGCTGGCGCCGGTGGTTCGGGACCGCAAGGGCGAACATCAGCACGTCTTCTCGGAACTCACGGCCAACGGCTTCATCCGTGCGCGAATCGACGGCATCGTCACCGATCTCGACCATCCGCCGGATCTCGACAAGAACAAGAAGCACACCATCGAGGCCGTCGTCGACCGCTTGCGCGTCCGGCCCGACGTCCAACAGCGGCTGGCGGAATCATTCGAGACGGCGCTGCACCTCGGTGACGATGTGGCCGTGGTCAGCTTTCGCGATCCGGCGAGCGAGCGTGACGGCGATGCCGGGGCGACCGAGGCCGAGCCGCATCCGGACCTGACCTTCAGCGCCCAGTTCGCCTGTCCGCAGTGCGGCTACAGCATCAGCGAGCTGGAACCGCGGATGTTCTCCTTCAACAATCCCGCGGGCGCTTGCCAGGCGTGCGACGGCTTGGGCGTCAAGCAGTACTTCGATCCCGACCTCGTGATCGCGGATCCGGAGTTGACCCTTGCCGAGGGTGCGATCCGCGGCTGGGATCGCCGCAATGTGTACTACTTCCACATGCTGAAGTCGGTGTCGCGGCACTACGGTTTCGACATCGACACCCCCTACAGGCGGCTCAAGAAGGCGCACAAGGACGTCATCCTCTACGGATCTTCGGGAGAACGGATCGATTTCAGCTACCGCAACGACCGAGGCGACCGAATCGTTCGACGCCACCGTTTCGAAGGCGTCATCCCGAACATGGAGCGTCGATATCGGGAAACCGAGTCGAGCATGGTGCGCGAGAGCTTGACGCGCTACCTGACCGTGCGGGCTTGTCCGACCTGCGGCGGCTCGCGACTGCGCGAAGAGCCGCGCCACGTATTCATCGACGGTACCAATCTGCCGAGCCTCACCAAGGGCTCCGTGGACGTGATCCTGGCGCACTTCGAGGCGCTGCAACTCGGCGGCCAGCGCGGCGAAATCGCGGACAAGATCGTCAAGGAGATCCGCGCCCGGCTCCGGTTCCTGGTCGACGTGGGCCTGAACTACCTGACCTTGGATCGCAGCGCCGAGACGCTCTCGGGGGGCGAGGCGCAACGCATCCGTCTGGCGAGCCAGATCGGTGCGGGGCTGGTCGGCGTGATGTACATCCTCGACGAACCATCCATTGGACTGCACCAGCGCGACAACGCCCGCCTGCTGCGTACGCTGACCCACCTGCGCGACCTCGGCAACACGGTGATGGTGGTCGAACACGACGAGGAAGCCATCCGCACGGCGGACCACGTCGTCGACATCGGTCCAGGAGCCGGCGTGCATGGTGGCGAGATCGTGGTCGCGGGGCCGCTCACAGACGTCCTCGCATGCGATCAGTCCGTCACCGGCGAATACCTATCCGGCAAACGCTCGATCGCCATCCCTGCCGTTCGCACATGCCAGGACGACGAGCGGCTGCTGCGGCTGGTCGACGCCAGCGGCAACAACCTGAAGAACGTGACCGTGGAGATTCCGCTGGGACTGTTCACATGCGTCACGGGGGTGTCCGGTTCCGGCAAATCCACGCTGGTCAACCAGACCCTCTACCCGGTGACCGCACGGACGCTGAACGGCGCGATGAGCGTGACCGCGCAGCCGCACGGCGACGTCGAGGGGCTGGAGCACCTCGACAAGGTGGTGGACATAGACCAGAGCCCGATCGGCCGCACGCCGCGTTCGAACCCCGCCACCTACACCGGCGTGTTCACACCGATCCGGGAGCTTTTCGCACAGACCCAGGAGTCGCGCGCGCGGGGCTACCGGCCGGGCCGGTTCAGCTTCAATGTCCGCGGCGGACGCTGCGAGGCCTGCCAGGGCGACGGTGTCATCAAGGTCGAGATGCACTTCCTCCCCGACATCTACGTGCCGTGCGACGTCTGCAAGGGGAAGCGCTACAACCGCGAGACCCTGGAGGTGCGCTACAAGGGCAAGAACATTCACGAAGTGCTCGACATGACCATCGAGGAGGCACGGGAGTTCTTCGACGCCGTGCCGATGCTCAAGCGCAAGCTCGACACCCTGGTGGACGTGGGTCTGTCTTACGTGCGTCTGGGCCAGAGCGCGACGACCCTGTCAGGCGGCGAAGCACAGCGCGTCAAACTGTCTCGCGAACTCTCCAAGAGGAGCACCGGGAAGACCCTCTACATTCTCGACGAGCCGACCACGGGCCTTCACTTCCACGACATTCAGCAGCTGCTCGACGTTCTGCACCGGTTGCGCGACCAAGGCAATACGGTGGTGGTGATCGAGCACAACCTCGACGTCATCAAGACCGCCGACTGGGTGATCGACCTTGGCCCGGAAGGCGGCGCCGGCGGCGGCGAGTTGATCGCCGCAGGAACCCCGGAGGCCGTCGCGAAAAGTCGCAAGTCGCACACCGGGCAGTTTCTCGCCAAGGTACTCGACGGCGGTTCACGCGAAAGATAGGCTGATGTGATCAACCGGGGGAGGGCGGAATGCTGAAGCGAATCATTGGCTTTGCACTCATCGCAATGGGCGTGGTTGTCGCTGTCCACACCGTGATCGAACCGCTGTACCACGTCTCCACCGAGAGCCAGCCGTACAGCCCGATCTGGGAGGTCCTCAATCCGCTCATGGTCCTCTCGCTGGTGCTGGGCCTGGTCTTTGCGTACATGCGCAAGGCACGGGTCGACGCGGAGGGCGGCGATGCGGCGGTCACGCGTGAGTTCGTCATCGCCAACGCGTTGTTCTACGGTCTACTGGTCGTTGGCATCCTGATGCTGTGGAACTGGTTCAACCTATTGAGTCCATCGTTCACCGCCATCGGCCCGGAGACGGTGTCGCTCGTCTGGATCGTCATCGACGTTAGCCTGCCGTTCCTGCTCGGCGGAATCGGCATATTCCTCGCGCGCGGCGGCGGCTGACTCCACTGGGGCGACCGCCGTTGGCCCCAGCCGATGTCCCGACGGGTGACGGCGGATCGGTTGATCGACCGCCCGGAGGTGCCGGGCGGCAGTCCGACGGGAGCGGACAGACCGTTTCAGTCTCCTCGGAGCAGCGACGTCTCCGATTCAGACACGTTCAACGGGCCTTTGTGGCCGACCTGCAGCACGCCCAACGCCTGGCCCGCATCGGCAGCATCGGAAGCCCGGGTCGCGGCAACCACGGTTCCCACCTGCCGTCCATTTCCCAGGATTGCCGCGCCGACAGATGGCTGATCGCCTTGCCAGTCGAGAACACCCAACCGCCGCTTCACCTGGCCCCGGTGCTGCGCCCGGGCGACGACTTCCTGGCCGAGGTAGCAGCCCTTGGTGAAGCTGACCGCGCCGAGTTCCTCCAAGCCGAGCATCTGCGGCAGGAACGCGCCGGAAGTTTCTGCTTGCAGCCAGACCTCGCGGCGCTCGATGGTCGCCCGATCCCACGCCGATCGTTCGAGGTTGCCGCTGGCGCGCAGTTCTCCAGCCAACGATGGATCATCGACGACCAGCAGATGCCGATCCGGGTCGAGTTGCTTGACGTGTGGTGCCGCGCTCCAGGGACCGAGCCCGCCGAGAAAGCTCGCCGATCCGTCCGAGACCGTAGTTCGGGAGAAGGCAAGATAGGGCCGCAGGAATTCCAGCACCACGGGGCGAAGCGAACGGTGCAGTAGCAGCGTCGCGGTTGTGCCTTCCATCCAGGCGTAGCCCGTGCACACGACCCGCCCCTTGATGTTGCAGATCGCGGTGAACCGCGGCCCGCCATCCATCGCGGCCGTGTCGGTGGTCAGGTAGCCCTGCAGGAAGTCCACCACGTCGGGCCCGTCGAAGTTGAGCGAGACGAGATCGTCCAGCCGCGCTGAACGGGTGGTGTTGGAACTGTTCGCGATCTCGCCTCCTTCGACCATCTGTCCTCGATCTCAACGGGCCGACGTCTACATTTGAGCAGGAATACCTAGCCGGCGGCAATGTTCCTCCGAGGCGGGCGGAAGACAGGTTCCGCCGGACCGAAACCGGGCGTCGCAAGCCGGATTACAGGCGTCGCTGAGGGTCTGTTTCAGGGATGTTGCAGAGATGGTTCGAGGATTAAAATCGCGGCCCATCTAATCCCTGCAGTAACGAGGTTTTCCATCATGCGAATTGAGCGAAATTCGAGGCGCGCGGGCGCGTCCTCGCGAGCACGAGGGCTATGCCATTGGGCTGCCTTGCTGCTCCTAATACCAGCGGCCTATCCCGCCGTGGCCCAGGAGGAGGCCGCCGGTTCGATCGAGGAGGTCGTGGTCACCGGTTCGCGCATCCCCCGCGCCGACATCGAAGGCGCGGCTCCGGTCGCGATCTACACCGAGACGGACATCGATCGAACCGGTGCGACGTCGATCGGCCAGCTGCTGCGCGAGATACCGTCGGTCGCCGGCGGCGCCCAGACCACCCAGGTCAACAACGGCGGCGGCGGCACCATGCAGATCTCCCTGCGCGGCATGGGTGCGGTCAGAACCCTGGTGCTGCTCAACGGTCGGCGCGTGGTTTCGAGCGTCAGCGACGGTGCCGGCACCTCCGTCGACCTGAACACCTTTCCGACGTCGATCATCAGCCGGATCGAGGTGCTGAAGGACGGTGCCTCGGCGGTCTACGGCTCCGATGCCGTGGCCGGCGTGGTCAACATCATCACCAAGAGCAACTTCCAAGGCTTCGAACTCAGCACCTACCTGGGCGACACCACCCGCGGCGGCGGCTCGCGGCAACAGTACGACCTGGTCGCCGGTGGCATTGGCGACGGCAACAACTGGCTGTTCGTCGCGTCCACCACCGACGAGGAGGAGATCGAAGTCAATGATCGCAAGTGGGCGCAGATCCCGCTCTTCATGGCTGCCGGTGACATCATCTTCCTGGGCAGCTCGGCACCGCCTTGGGGACGCTACCGCAGGTTCACGGAAGCCGCGGGCGACCGGGACTGCGATGGCGACGGCATCATCGGCCTTCCTCCGGATGCAGGTGAGGACGATGACGAGCCGAGCTGCGACCTGACTCTGGGACCGGAGTACGGCGACTTCCGGGAGTTCAGCTACTTCGGCGGCGACTCCTACAACTACGCCCCGGCCAACTACCAGCGGCAGCCGAACCATCGCTGGTCGTTGTCCTTCTTCGGCGAAACGGCGCTGGACGTGTTGTCCGATGCCGGGGTGCTCGGCAATGTCTCGGGCTTCGTGGAGGCCACCTACACCAACCGGGAGTCACGGGCGAAGCTCGCCGAGGTGCCTCTTGCCCCCTTTGCGTTCTTCGGCTTTGATGCGCCGTACTCCGAGGACAACTACTACAACCCGCTCGGTACCGACATTCCGGATTGGCGCCGGCGGATGGTCGAAGGCGGGTCGCGTACCAATCCGACCGAGGAGAACACGGCCAGGCTGCTGCTTGGCATGCGCGGAGAGATGGACTCGGGCTGGTCCTGGGATGCGTACATGACGCGCGGCGAGTCCAGCCGCGAGGCACACTTCGGTCACATCTACAACCTTGAGCGCGTCGCCAACGCCGTCGGCCCGACCACCGGCTCGCCGGCAACCGGCGACCTTCAGTGCGTCACCGACCCCGCGAACTGCGTCCCGCTGAACACCTTCGGCGAGAACAGCGTGACCCAGGAGATGCTCGACTACATCACCTTCACGACCAACGAGAGCTTCCGCATGGAACAGCAGATCTGGTCGCTGCAGTTGTCGACCCCGGCCCTGTTCGATGTTCCGGCCGGCAGCGTCGGCCTGGCCTTGGGTCTGGAATACCGGGATGAGTTCGCCTCCGACTCGCCCGACTCGCAGATCGCCACCCTCGGCGACGCCGCCACCGGAACCCCGCGGCAACCCACTTCGGGCGGCTACGACGCCACCGAGGCGTACCTCGAACTGGTCGTGCCTTTGCTGGCCGACCGGCCGCTTGTCCAGAGCCTGGAGTTCGAAGCGGCGCTGCGGCACTCGGACTACAGCGCCTTCGGCACCACCACGAATCCCAAACTGGGCTTGAGGTGGCGCGTCGCCAACGACCTCGTGGTCCGAGGCAGCTTCTCGACCGCGTTCCGCGCCCCCAACGTCGCCGAACTCTTCGGCGGCGCGGGTAGCTCGTTCCCCTCCCTGACGGACCCCTGTGCGGGCGGTCGGACGGGGGGCAACGTGTGCATGGACCCGCGGGTTCCCGATCAGGGCTTCGAGATCATCAGCACCCAGATTCGGACCCGCGTTGGCGGCAATGCTGACCTGGTACCCGAGGAGGCGGACATCTTCACAGTCGGCCTCGTTTGGACCCCGGAGGCGTTCCTGGGCGGGATGTCCGTGGCCCTGGACTACTACGAGTACGAAATGACGGACGCGATCGGTGGTCTCGGTGCCGACTTCATCCTGACCGCCTGTGCAGAGCGCGGCGAACTGTGCGACCGCATCGACCGGTTCCCGGACGGCAATGTCCGTCAGCTGGACAATCGCACGGCCAATGCCTCGGGCCTGGACGCGAGCGGAGTAGACCTTGCCGTCAGGTATACGGGCATCGAAACGCGCTTTGGTGAGTTTGACGCTCGGCTCGACTTGACACGAGTCCTAACCCACGACCTCATCCAGAACGACGGCACGGTCATCGAGCACGCCGGCTGGTTCCGTGACGAGCAGGATGGGCACTTCGGCGAGTGGAAGTTCATTCTCGGCCTCGGCTACCACTTCAACGAGAACCTCAACCTGAGCTGGGACATCCGGTTCATCGATGACGTGATGGAGGAGTTCGACGATCAGTTCACCAGTGAGATCTTCGAGCGCACCCTGAAGGGCGCGATCTACCACGACCTGCAGGCCAACTGGAACTTCCAGGTGAGCGACCTGCCATCCACGTTGACGGTGGGCGTCGACAACGCGCGCGACGAGGATCCGTCCTTCTCGCTCGACGGGTTCAACGACAACACGGATGTCAGGACCTTCGACACCGCGGGTCGTTACGTCTACGCAAGGTGGCGTATCGGTCTGTAAGCCGTTGGAGATGTGCACGGAGACTCCATCGAGTCTCCGTGTACGCTAATCGTCAGCCTGGCCTCGCCCCGCCCCCCCGGCGGGGCAGTCCCGGTGCCGGGTGAGCTTGTGCTTGCGCCACACCCACCCCGTGGGGTCGCGGTTCAGCCCCGGGGGCGTTTAAACATCAGAC
>VXPO01000161.1:41361-45940 GCA_009839505.1 Gammaproteobacteria bacterium | reverse complement strand
TTTTTACTTATACCCATGGGTGTTTTGGTTTTTTAACGCGGTTGTATTTGTCCAGTTCTATCCACCCGCGCCCCGCCCCCCCCAAACCCGCCCCGGGCCCCCCCCCCCCCCCCCGGGGGGGCCAGTCCGGGTCCCGGTTCAGCTTGAGCTTGCGCCACTCCATCCGCTTGGCGTCGAGGTACAGCACGTAGCCTGCGAGCGTCTCGCCCACATCGGCGATGATCTTCATCGCCTCCATGGCCTGAACGCTGCCGACGATGCCCACCAACGGAGCGGCGACACCGTTCTCCGCGCAATTCAAGGCTTCGTCCCCGGCGTCGCCGTAGAGGCAGCGGTAGCACGGGGCGTCTTCACGTCTCGGGTCGATGACCGTGACCTGGCCTTCGAGGCGGATGGCGGCGCCGGATACCAGGGGCGTCTTCGCGGCGATGCCGGCAGCATTGATCGCGTAGCGCGAGGCGAAGTTGTCGGTGCCGTCGAGCACGACGTCCGCTGCCGCCACCGCTTCGTCGAGTTCAGAACCCTCCAGGCGGCCGGTGATCGTCGTTACCCGGGTGTCCGGGTTCAGGGCGTTAATGCGCGCCGCTGCGGACTCGACCTTGGGGCGGTCGAGGGACGCGTGGTCGTGGACGATCTGCCTTTGCAGATTGGTGAGGTCCACGGTGTCGTGGTCCACCAGCGTCAATTCACCGACGCCCGCGGCGGCGAGGTAGAGCGCCACCGGCGAACCGAGTCCGCCGAGGCCGATGACCAGCGCATGGGCATCCAGGAGTGCCTGCTGTCCGCCGACATCGAACTCGCCGAGCATGATCTGGCGGCTGTACCGGAGCAGTTGTTCGTCGGTCACGACCTTTCCTCGCGCCAACACCCGACGGTCACTCGCGGGCGGTTGGCGAAGTCCACATGGCCTCGGATGTCCGCGAAGCCGCGGTCTTCGAACAGGCTCGCCACCGCTTCCCCTTGCTCGTCGCCGTGTTCCAGGCAGAGCCAGCCTCCCGTCGCCAGGTGATCGGGGGACTCCCGAATCAGCCGGGCGACGATGTCGAGACCCCCGTTCGGGCCGCCGACCAGTGCACGCCGCGGTTCGAATCGAAGGTCGCCCTGCCGCAGTCGCGGGTCGGCGTCGTCTACGTAGGGCGGATTGGCGAGCACGACGTCGAACCGGTCGTCCAAGCCAGCGAAACAATCGGCGATCCGGGTCGTCACGGTGAGACCTAGGCGCTCGGCGTTGCGACGGCAAAGGGCGATGCACGCCGGGTCGATGTCGGTGGCGGTGACTTGAGCCCCGGGGCGTTCCGAGGCGATTGCCAGGGCCGCGTTGCCGCATCCGGTGCCTATGTCGAGCACGCTCGATTCGTCGCTCACCATCACAAGTGCCACTTCGACCAGGGTCTCGGTGTCCGGGCGGGGCACGAGTACGTCCGGGGTGACCTCGAGGTCGAGTCCCCAGAACCCACGCCGTCCCAGGATGTAGGCCACGGGTTCGCCCCGCTCCCTCCGGCCGATCCAGTCCGTTAGGCGCGTACCAGCCGACGGGTCCACGGTCCGTTCTTCGAATGCGTACAGATGACTGCGGGGAACGCCGAGAGAGCCGCTGACCAGCAAATCCGCCTCCAGGCGAGGAAGCCGTTGCCGCGCATAGCCCAGGCATTCGCCGATGGTGTCAGCCATCGGCCTGCCCCTGGTCGAGGTTCTTGAGTTCGCCCGCCTGGTGTTCCTGGTTGAGCGGCCCGATCAGTTGGTCGAGACCCCCCGCGATGACCTCGTCGAGCTTGTAAAGCGTCAGCCCGATGCGATGGTCGGTCACCCGACCCTGCGGATAGTTGTAGGTGCGGATCCGCTCCGAGCGATCGCCGCTGCCCACCAGGATACGCCGGGTCTCGGACTGCTCGGCCTGCTGCTCGCTCTGCGCCCGGTCCAGGAGCCGGGCCTGCAGCAGGCTCATTGCGCGGGCGCGGTTCTTAAGTTGGGAACGCTCGTCCTGGCACTCGACCACGATCCCGCTTGGCAGGTGCGTCAGGCGCACGGCCGAGTCGGTCTTGTTGACGTGCTGGCCACCGGCCCCGGAGGCGCGGAAGGTGTCGACCCGGATGTCGGCCTTGTCGATGTCGAGTTCCTCGATGGCGTCCTGCTCCGGGAGCACTGCGACGGTGCAGGCGGACGTGTGGATGCGGCCCTGGGACTCCGTCTCCGGCACCCGCTGCACCCGGTGTGCGCCGGACTCGAACTTCAGCCGGCTGTAGACACCCTTGCCCTCGATGCGCGTGATGATCTCTTTGAACCCTCCGTGTTCGCCAACGCGTTCGCTCAATACCTCGACCTGCCAGCGTTCCTCCTCGGCATAGCGCGCGTACATCCGGAACAGGTCGCCGGCGAACAGGGCGGCTTCGTCGCCGCCGGTGCCGGCCCGGATCTCTAGGAACACGTTGCGCTCGTCGTTCGGATCCTTGGGAATGAGGAGCGTGCCCAGGTTCGCCTCGAGGGTGCGCAAGGTCTCACGCAACTGTACGGCGTCCTCGTGCGCCAGTTCGCGGATCGCCTCGTCGGTGTCGGATTCGAGACTCTCAGCCTCGGCGAGGTCGGCGGTGGCTTTCTTGAGTTCCTGGTATGCGGCAGTCACCGGTTCGAGCTCCGCGTACTCGCGGGAGAGTGCGGCGAAACGCTCGCGATCCGCCGCCACCTCGGCGTCGGCGAGCAGGGCCGCGACCTCCTCCTGGCGGTCGGCGAGATCGGCGAGCTTTGCAAGCATGGAGGCGGACAAGGTCATTTTCGCGTGGCGCGGGGACTCCGACCGGATGCGGTACGTGAGTGCCAAACGCTAAACTGGCGATCACGCGATCATACCAAGGTCGGCTCAGAGACACCGTGTTGCTTGGGAAGCCCTCATCCAAATATCTGTTTTTAGGACTGATTTCCGTGGTCCTGATCGGCGGTTGTCGAACCTTGGTCCCCTTGGACTCGGACCTCGACGCGGACTTCCGGCTACGCGGCAAGATCGGCGTTCGAGGGGTGAACAACAGCGACGGCGCGAGCAATGGCGGTGCTTTCTCAGCGTCGTTCGACTGGGTGCAGGCGGGCGACGCGTACAGGATCGAATTGTGGGGACCGTTCGGACAGGGACGCGTGCGTCTTGCCGGCGACAGCCGAGGCGTGACGATCACGGACGCTCGTGGCAGATCTGTTTTGGAAGAGGCACCAGAAGTCCTGATGGAGCGCGAACTTGGCTGGTCGGCACCGGTCGATGCACTGCGCCATTGGGTGCAGGGAACTCCGGCGCCAGGTCACGGCGTGGGCGAATCCGAACGAGAGGGCGACGAACGGCTTGTCCGCTTCGAACAGCGTGGCTGGGTGGTGGAGTTGTCGCGGTGGCGGGACCACGAAGGCGGTGAGTTGCCGGGCAGGGTCGTCGCCACAGCGCCGGGGCGCCGCGTCACGGTCGTGTGCAGGGAGTGGTTGTCGACCACGAAGCCCGTTGGCGTGCCGTCGTCCGAACGGGTCCAAGATTGACACTATGGGTCCTGTTGACCAGAATACCGCGCCCCGCACGGAGGCCCGTCCGGTGCATGAATGGGGCGTCGCCAAGCGGTAAGGCACCGGGTTTTGATCCCGGCATACGCAGGTTCGAATCCTGCCGCCCCAGCCACTCTCGGCGGGCATCGCGTTAAGGAAACCTTTATGGCCGAACAGATTGTTCTACGCGCGGAATTCCGCGACGACTTGGGAAAGGGCGCAACCCGCCGTCTGCGTCGGCTCGAGGACAAGGTTCCGGGCGTTCTCTATGGCGGCGGGGTCGATCCCCTGCCGCTCTCGATCGCGTATCGCGACCTGTCCAAGGCCATGCAGGAGGAGGCGTTCTTCGCCCAGATCCTCGAACTCGCCGTCGGGGACAAGACCCAGTCCTGCGTGTTGCGCGAAGTGCAACGCCACCCGGCCACCGAGAAGGTGCAGCACGTCGACTTCCTGCGCATCCGCGAGGATCTGCCGCTGCAGATGAACGTGCCGTTGCATTTCCTCAACGAGGAGTCGTGTGTCGGCGTCAAGCTTGGTGGCGGGCGCATCGCGCACAACCTGATCGAGGTGGAGATAAGCTGTCTGCCGCGGGATCTGCCGGAATACATCGAAGTCGACGTCGGCGACCTCGACGTGGGCTCCTCGGTCCACCTGTCCGACCTCACGTTGCCGGAGGGAGTGACCATCGTCGCCTTGGGCTTGGGCGAGGATCGCGACATACCGGTGGTCAGCGTGACCACGCGGCGCGGAGGCCTCCTCGACGAGGAGGAGGCGGCGGAAGAAGCCGAGGCCGAGACGACGGACGAGGCGCCGGAGGACGACGAGGATTCGGCGGAAGAAGAGTCCGACTGACTGGCGTCGTGAGGCTAGTGTCCCGTCAACCCTCAAATGGCGTGTCAGTGGCCGCCGGAGCGTTCCTGGCAAGGCGCGGCCGCGAAGTCGTACCGGGGTACGTCGAGCCGGGCGCAACGCTGTCCAGGGGCGCTCCGGCGACCACCCGGAGGGGGCCGCCCCCAAGACCAACCCCCGCGGTGGCCACAAAAACCCACAACAAAAGACCCCTAATCAA
>VXPO01000161.1:0-41351 GCA_009839505.1 Gammaproteobacteria bacterium | reverse complement strand
GGCGGCGGTGTGCGGCTGCGCGGGCGGGGGCGCGCCGCGGGGGGGGCGGGCGGGGCGGGGTGGGGGGGGGCTGGGGGGGCGGGCCCCCCCCCCGCCACCACCCGGAGGGCGCGTCCGCAAGCACCTCCCGCGTCGTTGGCACGATCAGACCTCGACGTATGCCCGATAGGCCATCGACGCGCTCTTCGCGACGCGAAGCCCTCGCGGGGCGACGCTTGCGGACGCGCTGACGCGACGTTTGAGGGTTGACGGGACACTAGGCCGTGTCCATCCGCTTGATTGTCGGCCTCGGCAATCCGGGACCGCGTTATGCGCGCACCCGCCACAACGTCGGTGCTGTCTGGCTTGAGTCACTTGCGGCCCGCTTCGGTATCCGATTGGAGGAGCAGGCCAAGTTCAGAGGACTGATCGGACGCGGAGACATCCTTGGTCGGGATCTTCGCCTGCTGTTTCCATCCACCTACGTCAACCTGTCGGGCGACGCTGTCGGTGCCGTGGCCCGTTTCTACAAGATCGAGCCTGCTGAGATTCTCGTGGCCTACGACGAGGTTGCCTTCCCACCGGGCATCTGCCGCCTGAAGACCGGGGGCGGCCACAACGGCCACAACGGTTTAAAGAGCATCATCGCGGCGCTTGGCAACGACCGGGGTTTCGCTCGTCTGCGCATCGGCGTCGGCCATCCGGGCGCCGCCGGGGACATGGTGGCCTATCTCACAGGGGTCCGCATGCCGACAGCGGAGCGGGAACTGGCTGATCGGGGATCGTTGGTCAGCGACGAGGTGCTTGCTCTCGTCCTCGACGGCGAACTGCAGCAGGCCATGAACGTCTTCCATGCGCCACCCCCCGGCGCGGAATCGGCGGAGTCCGAGGAGCCGGAATAGTGGGTTTCAACTGCGGCATCGTGGGCCTGCCCAACGTCGGCAAGTCCACCCTGTTCAACGCCATGACCCAGGCGTCCGTGGACGCGGAGAACTTTCCGTTCTGCACGATCGAGCCGAACACCGGCGTCGTGCCCGTGCCCGATCAGCGGCTCGCCCGCATCGCCGAAATCGTCGGCCCTCAGAAGGTCGTGCCGAGCGCCATGGAGTTCGTCGACATCGCGGGCCTCGTGGCGGGCGCCGCAGACGGAGAGGGTCTCGGCAACCGGTTCCTCGCCCACATCCGCGAGACGGACGCCATCGCCCACGTCGTGCGTTGTTTCGAGGACGCGAATGTCGCGCACGTCTCTGGGCGGGTCTCCCCGGGCGACGACATCGAGGTGATCGACACCGAGCTGGCGCTGGCCGATCTTGAGACCGCCGACCGCGTCCACGACCGCAACCGCCGCATGGCCAACGCCGGCGATGAGGATGCACGCCGCTTGGTCGGAGTCCTCGATCGCGTCAGGGACGGTCTCGGTCGCGGCGAACCGGTTAGGACTCTCGGACTGGACGGCACCGAGGCGGAACTCTTGAGCGAGTGCCATTTCCTCACGGCCAAGCCGGTCATGTTCATCGCCAACGTCGACGAGGAAGGCTTCACGGACAATGCCGCGCTCGACGAAGTCGGGGCGATCGCGGCGCGACAGAACGCGGAAGTGGTGCCGGTCTGCGCCAAGATCGAAGCCGAGATCAGCGAACTTGCCGTCCACGAGAGGGAGGAATTCCTACGCGATCTGGGCGTCGACGACCCAGGTCTCGATCGGGTGATCCGCGCCGGCTACCGGTTGCTCGGTCTGCATCACTACTTCACCGCAGGACCCAAGGAAGCGCGTGCCTGGACGATTCCGTTCGGAACGCCCGCCTCCCGGGCAGCCGGCGTGATTCACACCGACTTCGAGCGCGGCTTCATCCGCGCGGAGGTGATCTCCTACGAGGATTTCGTTGCCCACGGTGGCGAGAACGGCGCCCGGGAAGCCGGCCGGCGACGGCTGGAGGGCAGGGACTACATCGTCCAGGACGGCGACGTCGTCCACTTCCGTTTCAACGTCTAACGGGCTCGGGTGCCGACCGGTATTTTCGTAGGGGCGACCCTTGTGGTCGCCCGCGCTGACGTACGGACTGTCTGCGTTGAACGAACACGGGCGACGACAAGCGTCGCCCCGACGCGTCAGTTGCCAGACGGCCAAGAGTTCATGGGTACGCGGCCATCCTGAAGGCGAGCACGTTGGTGCACCAGGACGGAACCACGCCCACGTCCGGCAACGGCCCGTTGACGGCGGATCCACGAATCCAGGTAACGGCGTCGCCGATGCGGAAGTAGGCTTCGGCGGCGAACGCGGTCACGTAGATTTCCGCCCGATGCCCCGTGGGAGATTGCTCGGGGAAGGGAAGGATCGCCGCGAACAGCTCCTGCTCCCGGGAGTGGACCTTGGAGGCCCGGAGCCAGTTGAACTCGCTGGCGATGAACCACCAGCCATCGTGGTCCACCAGTTCGACGTGTCCGGCGCCCAGCACGGCGGCCCCGAAGGCAACGTTCTCGGCGATCTGCCTGGCGCCGATGCGTTTGTCCGGGAGCATTCCGGCAAGCCGTCGGCGAAGGAAGCCGCGAGACGCCTCGTCCTCACTCATGGATGGGTCCGGTTCCCATGCGCCGATGCTGCAAACTCCGTATCATCGCCGCGCCTAATCAAGGACAGCAACTGTTTGGAAATCCTGCAACTGCTGATCATCGGCCTGTCTCAGGGCTGCGTCTACGGCTTGATCGCGCTCGGCTTCGTATTGATCTACAAGGCGACCGAGATGGTCAACTTCGCGCAGGGCGACATCATGATGCTCGGCGCGTTCGTGGCGTTCAGCCTTGCCAATCTCGCGGGTCTGCCGTTCGTCCTCGTGTTCGCGGCGACGTTGCTCATCATGGCTGGCTTCGGGATGGCCCTCGAGCGCGGCGTGCTGCGCTCCATGATCGGCGAACCGCCGTTCGCGGTGCTCATGCTGACCATCGGTCTAGGCTTCGTGATCCGCGCGGTCGCGGGGGCCATCTGGGGGAACCAACCGCGCGCCCTGGACTCGCCCCTGGCCGGGGGCATCGTCGAGATCCAGGGTCTCATCATCGGGCACGAGAATATCGCCATCGTCGTCGGCACGGCGCTGCTCTGCGCCCTGCTGTACCTGTTCTTCCGCTTCACCCGGCTGGGTATCGCCATGCAGGCCGCGTCGCAGAACCAATTGGCGGCGTATTACCTCGGCATCCCGGTCAAGCGGGTGTTTTCGCTGGTGTGGGCGATCTCCGCCGCCATCGCGGCCACCGCCGGCATTCTGGTGGCGCCCGTAAGTCTGATCGATCCGCTCATGGGTTTCGTCGGCATCAAGGCGTTCGCGGCCGCCATCGTGGGGGGCTTCGGCAGTCTGCCGGGCGCCATCGTCGGCGGTCTCGTGATCGGCATCGCGGAACAGTTCGTCTACCTCTTCCTACCGCCGGGCGTGTCGGAGGTCAGCGCCTTCATCCTGCTCTTGGCCATGCTCATCGTCCGGCCGGAAGGCATCTTCGCCACCTTGCAGCAGAAGAAGGTCTAGGACCGGTGCGCTTCGTTCTCAAGACCAACTACGGCCAGGATGTGAACCTGTTCCTGCATGGGGGTCAGCGGTTCTGGTACGGACTCCTGCTCGCCGTGGTACTGCTCGCGCCGCTGGTTCTCGACACCTTCTACTTGGGCGAGTTCGCCCTGGTGTTCATCTGGGCCATCGCCGGCACCGGGCTGATGCTCTTGGTTGGCTACACCGGCCTCGTGAGCCTCGGTCACGCCGCGTTCCTCGCCATCGGCGCTTACGCGCACACGTACTTCCTCACCCAGGGTCTACCGTTCGTCCTGTCCGTGCCGCTGGCGACGATGTTCTGCGCGGTCGTCGGCTACATCGTCGGTCTGCCCGCGCTGCGCATGACCGGCATCTACTTCGCCATCGCGACACTGGCTTTCGAGCGCATCTCGGCGTTCGTGATCGAGCACTGGGAGGCGGTCACCGGCGGTCACTTCGGCATCCGCGTGCCGGATGCAACCGTGCTGGGAAGCAACGTGGACGGTCCGGTGGGGTTCTACTACGTCTGCCTCGGCGTGCTCGCCGTCAGCCTGCTGGCGACCATGAACCTGCTCCGCTCGCCCACGGGCCGGGCGTTTATCGCGGTGCGCGACTCGGAGGTCTCGGCCCAGAGCATGGGCATTAACCTGGCGCGCACCAAATGCACCGCGTTCGCGCTCTCGGCGGCCTTCACGGGCCTGGCGGGCAGCCTGTTCGCGCACAAGATCGGCTACCTGGCACCCGACGCCTTCACCGTGCAGACCTCCATCCAGCTCCTGCTCATGGTGGTCGTGGGTGGCCTGGGGTCGCTGCAGGGCATCGTCTACGGCGCGATCTTCCTCGGTCTGCTGCCCCAGGCGATCGCCTTCGCCCGCGACGTGCTGCCGCAGCGGATCGCCGAGATTCCGGGGCTGGAACCGGGAATCTTCGGCCTGATCCTGATCCTCTTCCTGGTCTTCGAACCTCTCGGCATCCACGGCCGCTGGGTCAAGATCCGGACCTGGTTCGACGAGTTCCCGCTCTACCGCAAGGCCACCTACAAGCGCCAGCGCAGCTACCTGCGCACGGAGCGGGTCCGATGAAATCGGGTCCGATGACGTCGATGAGCAAGACCGCAAGCGATGCCGTGACGGAGGACGTGCTGTTCGAGGCCAGCGGCCTGTCGGTCAGCTTCGGTGGGATCAAGGCCGTTCGCGACGTGTCCTTCAGCATCCGCTCCGGCGAGGTGTTCAGCATCATCGGTCCCAACGGTGCCGGCAAGACCACGGTGTTCAACCTCATCAGCCGTTTCTACGACGCCGAGGCGGGCACCATGGCCTTCGAGGGCGCGGACATCACCAACGTGCCCTCGCATCGGATCGCCGCCCTCGGCATCGCCCGTACGTTCCAGAATACGGAACTGTTCGAGCACGAGACCGTGCTCACCAACATGCTGATCGGACATCACATTCACCGACGCACCCGTCTCGCCTCCGATCTGCTGTTCCTGCCCCGCGCCCGTCGCCAGGAGCTTGAGTTCCGCCAGAAGGCCGAGGACGTGATCGACCTGTTGGACCTGCAGCGCTACCGCGAACAACCAATCGGCAGCCTTCCCTACGGTGCCCGCAAGATGGTGGAGATCGCCCGTGCGCTTTGCCTGGAGCCGAAGCTTCTCCTACTCGACGAACCGTCTTCGGGACTGAACCCGGAAGAGACCGAGGACCTGTCGTTCTGGATCGAGGACATCGTCGCCGACCTGGGTGTGACGGTGGCCATGGTGGCGCACGACATGAACCTGGTCGCCACGGTGTCGAACCGAGTCATGGCGATGGCCGACGGCGTCGAACTGGCCACCGGCGAACCGACGTACATCCAACAGCACCCCGACGTGCTGCGCGCCTATCTCGGTCACTGACCATGTCGCTGCTCGCCCTGCGCAACATCGAGACCTACTACGGTCCGATCATGGCGATCCGGGGTGTTTCTCTCGAAGTCGCGGAACACGACGTGGTGACGATTCTTGGCGCCAACGGGGCTGGCAAGACGACGGTGCTGAAGACCATCTGCGGCGCCATGGAACCCCAGAAAGGCAGCGTGACCTTTGCCGACGAGGACATCACCAACCGTGACCCCGACCGGGTCGCCCGGCTCGGCATCGGGCACGTGCCGGAGGGGAGGGAGGTATTTCCCTTCCTGACGGTGGACGAGAACCTGCGAATGGGCGCCTTCTCGCGAACGGATGGCGGCATCGGTGCCGACCTCGACCTCGTCTACGGTTACTTTCCGGCGCTGGCGGACAACCGAAAGCTGGCAGCGGGTTTCTTGTCCGGCGGCCAGCAGCAGATGCTCGCCATCGGCCGCGCGCTGATGCTGCGTCCGAAGCTGATGCTGCTCGACGAACCCTCGCTCGGCCTGTCGCCGTTACTCGTCCACGAGATCGCGGAAATCGTCAAGCGCCTCAACGAGGAACAGAGCATGACGATGCTGCTGGTGGAGCAGAACGCGCAGATGGCGCTCGACCTCGGCGACTACGGCTACGTCATGGAGAACGGCCGCATCGTCATGGAGGACACCTGCGAACGGCTGAAGAACGCTACGGACATCAAGGAGTTCTATCTCGGCATGAAGGACCAGGGCGTGCGCGGGCGACGACGCTGGAAGCAGAGGAAGACGTGGCGTTGACGACGGTGATCGACGGTTGCAACACGGTGCCGTCGCTGTTCCGCAAACGCGTGGCCGAGCTTGGCGACAAGGTCGCCCTGCGCGAGAAGGACTTCGGCATCTGGAACGAGTACACCTGGGCGGACTACGGAGAGCAGGCGCGGCTCGCGGGTCTGGGGCTGAAGGCGCTGGGCCTCGAGCGTGGCGACACCTGTTCCGTCGCCTCCGAGGTCAACAAGGAATGGATGTTCGCCGACTTGGGAGTCGTCTGCACGGGCGGCATCACCAACGGGGTGTATCCGACGGATGCGCCGAACCAGGTCGAGTACCTCATCAACGACAGCGGCACGCGGTTCTACTTCGCCGAGGACGAGGAGCAGCTCGACAAGGTGCTCGAGGTGCGCGAACGCACACCTACGCTTGAGAAGATCATCGTCTTCGACATGGAGGGGCTGCGTGGCCTCGACGACCCCATGTGCATGTCCTTCGAGGAGTTGCAGGACCGGGGTCGAGACTACGGCCAAGCGAATCCGGCCGTGTGGGACGAGGAGATCGACAAGGCGCAGCCGGACGATCTCATGATCCTCACCTACACCTCGGGTACTACCGGTCCGCCCAAGGGGGCGATGATCAGCCAGGCCAACATGCTGTTCATGATGAACACGATACAGCGCTGCTACGGCGTCTTCGACACCGACGAGCAGCTTGGCTTTCTGCCGCTGGCGCACGTGGCGGGGCGCATGTTCTACACCTTTACGACCATTGAGTCGCGATGTGTCGTGAACCTGGTGGAAAGCATGGAGACCATCAACCACGACCAGCAGGAGGTCTCCCCCACCATCCACTTTGCCGTGCCCCGGGTGTGGGAGAAGCAATTCTCGACCGTACAGATAAAGCTCAAGGAGGGCACGCCGCTGGGCCGTGCGGCCTACCGGCTGGCCATCGTTCTCGGCGAGCGGCGCGCGGCCTACCTGAAGGCGCGCAAGCGGGTGCCGCTGCCTCTTGGGGCTGCCTTCTTCCTGGCGGAAGTTCTGATCTTGAGAAACATCCGCCGCCTGCTCGGTATCGACAAGTGCCGCTGGCTGTCCACCGCCGCCGCGCCCATCGCCCCGGATCTCATCGACTGGTACTGGGCGCTCGGCAAGCCCATGTACGAGCTCTACGGCCAGACCGAGTGCACGGGGATCGCCACCGCGAACCTGGTCGACGACTTCCGCATCGGCAGCGTGGGCAAGGCGGCCGAGGGAGTCGAGGTGGCGCTGACCGAGGAGAACGAGATCGTCATCAGGAGTCCCGGGGTCATCCAGGGCTACTGGAACAAGCCGGAGAAGACCGCCGACACCATTCGCCAGGGTTGGCTGCACACAGGCGACGTGGGGAGAATCGACGACGACGGTTTCGTCTACATCGTCGACCGGATGAAGGACATCATCATCACCGCCGGGGGCAAGAACATCACCCCGAGCGAGATCGAGAACCAGTTGAAGTTCTCTCCCTACATCACCGACGCCGTGGTGGTGGGCGACCGGCGCCCGTACCTCACGTGCCTGGTGATGATCGACGACGAGAACGTCACCAAGTTCGCCCAGGACAACGATGTGCCGTTCACCAACTACACCAGCCTTTGCCACACGCGGGAGGTGGAGGATCTGATCTGGGAGGAAATCGAGTCGGTCAACACGCGTTTCGCGCAGGTGGAGACCATCAAGCGCTTTCGGCTGATCGACCAGTTGCTCGACCCCGAGGACGACGAGCTGACGCCGACCCAGAAGCTCAAGCGCAAGGTCGTGAACGAGAAGTATGCGGACTTGATCGACGCCATGTATCGTGGCGGCTGAACGGACTGCGCGGAATCGGAGGCAGACCATGAAGAGAGTTGTGTTGATTGCCGCGGGACTCGTGCTCGCCGCGTGCGGACCGCAGGAGTCCGCCGTCGATGACGTAACGGAACCCGACGCCCCCGCCGAGGTCGCCGATGCCACCGAGGTCAACGGTGTCACCGACACGGAGGTGGTGCTTGGAACCCACACCGACCTGTCGGGCGCGATCGCCATCTGGGGGGTGGGTGTCCTGAACGGCGCACGCATGCGCTTCGAGGAGGTGAACGCGGCGGGCGGCGTCCATGGGCGCACGATCCGCTACATCGCGGAGGACACCCAATACCAGATCCCTCGTGCGATTTCCGCCGCCAACAAGCTGATCCACCGGGACAAGATCTTCGCCATGCTGATGGCCGTGGGCACGCCGACCAACAACGCTGTCATGGAGGAACAGTTCGAAGCGGGTGTGCCCAACATCTTCCCGGGCAGCGGCGCCCGTTCCATGGTCGAGCCCTTCCGCAAGCTGATGTTCTCCCAACACGGCACCTACTACGACGAGATCCGCGCGGCCGTGAAGTACTTCGTGGAGAACAAAGGCCGGACGACCCCCTGCGTCATGTACCTCAACAACGAGTACGGCCTTGAGATCGCCGAGGGCGCCCGGGACCAGGCGGCGGCAATGGGCCTCGAGATCGCGGAGATGGCGGCCTACAAGATCACCGACAGCGAATTCACCGCGCCGCTCATCCGGCTGCGCAACGCCGGCTGCGATCTCGTGCTCATGGGCACGGTACACCGGGACACAATCCTCATCCTGGAGGCGGCCCGCAAGCTGGGCTGGGAGGACGTCGACTGGGTCGGCAACAACGCCGCCTACGGCCAGGTGATCGCGGATCACGAGACCGGTTCCGGCGAGGGCTACTACGCATTCGTGCACATGGCCAAGATCTACGAGGACGACGAGACGCTGACCGAGGAACAGCGCGACTGGATGCGTCGCTACCGAGAGAAGTACGGTGAGGAGGCAGGTTTGCCGGCCATGGAGGGCTATCGTGGTGCCGACCTCGTGGTGGTGGCACTGGAAAGGGCCGGCCGCGAGCTTACGCGGACGAAGTTCATCGAGGCCATGGAGTCGATCAATGACTACACGGACATCTTCGGCTACAAGGTGGTCTTCGGGCCCGACGACCACAAGGGCGTTTCGGAGTCTGCCCTTTCCGTTGTCCGCAATGGCCGCTGGGTGACGCTCGATACGTCGATCACGTACTAGCTGGAAAGGGCGCTTGCTCGGCGTGGGGTCGCGGCCCTCGCCACCTTGGCACGCCGCGGCCATTTGGGTGCTCGCGGCTTTGTTCGCCTGCGGGTGTGGCGGCGGCGGAGGTGGAGGCAGCCCGCCCATAGAACCGCCTCCACCTCCTCCCCCGCCAGATCCCATCTCCCTGTTCGATGCCATCCCGGCCAGCGGCGTGAGCATCGATCCGGCCTCCTCGCGCCTGAACATCGTCCACCTGGGTCGGCCGGGGTTGCGGTATCGCTACACCGGCGCGTGCTCACCCACAGGACTGGCGGTGCGCCGCTCGGTGACCGACCTGGGCGGCGAAGAGCAGGAACTCGTGAGCCACCAACTCGCCTGCACGATGCGCCCGCTCACGTCCTACCGGATCACCTTGGACGCCACGGCAACCGACGGTCGGCGCTACCGTGGCGAATTGGAGTACTCGACCACGGGTACCGTGCGCTCCAGCCTCGATGTCGTCGACCACGTCACCGTGCCGGCGGCTTACGCGGACGAATTGTTCAAGGGCTTCATCACCGAGGCGGTGCTCGATGAAATCGACTCGCCGGTACTGGGATTGCTGGCGGCTGGCATCGTCGCGGAACTCGCCGAACAACGCTGGCCCAACCTGGCTGCATGGCCGGCGGAATTCGGCGTGGTCTCCCAGCGGGTCGCCTACACGTCGCGGGATCCTCGCGGCGTCAGGGCGCAGCTCTCAGGCCTGGTAGCCATGCCGGACATTGCCGGCATCGGAGACTTCGAGCACAGGGACCGTGTCGTGCTGCTCGAACACGCAACCGGATCGACCCCGGGGTCACTGAGCCTGACCGATTCCTGGCACGTGCTCGCGGTGCTCATCGCCAGCCACGGTTACCTGGTGGTCGCGCCCGACAACTGGGGGCGGGGAGCGACCGCACACCACAACGGATCCGACCAGCCCGAGACCTACCTCATGGCGAACCGGGTGGCCGGCAACGGCCTCGACCTTCTGGCCGCCGTACTCGACGGCGACTACGACGAATTCCACGACGCGGCTGCAGACGTCGACGTGTCTATCGTCGGCTATTCCCAAGGCGGCCACAGCGCCATGGCGGGATGGTTGGCGAGCCAGGTGGGGGATACCGGTTTTGTCGTTCGCGAGGTCTACAGCGGGGGCGCTCCCCATGACCTCTACAGGACGTTCCGGGGCACATTGCAGCACGTTGCCGGTAGCTGCGACGGCGACCCCTGGTGCCGCAACGTGGAGGGCGAGGCGGTCCTGCCCTACGTCCGCGACAGGATCCTTCCGGGCCTTTTCGAGTACGTCGACGTCGATCTCGACCTCGCTGATGTTGTCGACGGCGACGCGTTCGTGGATGAATTCGTGACCGGCTTCCTGGAGGGCGAGAGCCGCTACGACGACTTGAAGACGGCCCTGCAGCTAAACAGCTTCACGAACATCCTTGATCCCGAGGCGACGCTGACGGCGCGCGACACCCACGTGCACCTCTACCATTCCGCGTTCGACCGCCTGGTTCCGGAGCAGAACACCCGTGATCTCGCCGAGCTTCTCATGCCCGGCTTCGACGTGACGCATCACGACGCCTGCAACTCGGATGCCTACGAGGTGCTGTTCGGGACCGTACCCGTGGTCGGCGTAGTCCATTCGGTCTGCGGGTTCGAGATGCTCGACGCGGTGCTGGGCGACCTGCGGGATCGGGCGGCGTCGGCGAGGGGCGGGTCGGCGCGCGCGACGGACGAGTTTTGGTAGCTGCGGTTGGACTCGAACCAACGACTCCAGCATTATGAATGCTGTGCTCTAACCGACTGAGCTACGCAGCCACGGAACGGGCGGATCCACCGGGAGCGCGATTCTCAAAGTGCGCAGGGCGCTTGTCAAGCCGTCTCGGCGAGTCTTGAATCCTCCCCGCCGAGTAGCTATATAGCGGTTGAACGCCAACCAAGACTGGATGAGACACGACATGTCAGAACCCCGAATCATCACCGCCCGCGCGCCGTCGGCGATTGAAATCAACAAGGTGCTGCGCAACACCTACGCGCTGCTTGCGATGACGCTGTTGTGGAGTGCCGTTACGGCAACGGTGTCGGTGTCCATCGGTGTCCCGAACCTCGGGTTCTTCACCTTGCTGATCTTCTTCGGGCTGCTGTTTGCCGTCCACAAGACCGCCAACAGCACCTGGGGCCTGTTCTGGGTGTTCGCGCTGACCGGTTTCCTCGGCTTCTCGCTCGCGCCCCTGCTCGGGGCGGTCCTGAGCCTCGCCGACGGCGGCGCCATTGTCGCCCAGTCGCTGGGGATTACGGCGGTGGCGTTCCTGGGGCTGTCGATCTACACGGTGGCCACCAAGCGCGACTTCAGCTTTCTCTGGGGTTTCATCGTCGTTGGCGCGATTGTCATCGTGGCCTCCTGGGTGGTGTCGATCTTCTACTACTCGACGCTGTTCGCCCAGGTGATGGCCGGCATCGCCATCCTGTTCGGCGCCGCCTTGATCCTGTGGGAGACCAGCGCGGTGGCCCGGGGCGAGCAAACCAACTACATCCTCGCCACGGTGGGCATTTACGTCGGTCTGTACAACATCTTCTCGTCGCTGCTCCTGCTGTTCGGCATCGGCGGCGACGACTGATACGCAGCACGGGCGACCACACAACGCGCCCGTAGGGCACGCGGTCGCCCTTGCCGGCGAACCGAGGCCGTGCGTGTACTGGCACAGGCGACCTCACCGAGTGGGTGTCCGCCTAACTGGCGCTCGACGTCATCCTTCTGCTCAAGGACGGTCGACCTATGTCGACGATGCGTGGAAGGTGGTGAAGGCGCAACTGGGACCGGGGAGCGGGCCTAGCTATCTGCCTTGATCGAGTGACGGGCGTCAGCGAAGCAGGCGCCGTTCACTGTTCACTGTCGGAGCGGCGGCAGGAGACGGAACGAGTCCCGCTGTGTCGTCTGTTGCAGACGACGCTTGGCACTACGTCGTGTGAATCACGCAACCCCATTGGTCCGACCCCGCGTTTTCCACCGCCTGCCCACCGCCGCTTTGCTGTCTGAGGGGATTGCGTCCGTGGACAGCCCGTGGAAAACGCTCCTCGGCGAAAACAAACGCCGTCCGGCAGACATCTAGACGCGTGCGCCAAGCCCACGTCCGAACCAATAATTCCCAAATAAAACAATGACAAACGACATATATACTGGTAATATATACAGCATCTGTTGAGCTTCCCCACATTGATGGTCAAGACGATGTCCGAACCCTCCGAAGAAACCGTGCAATACGCCGACTACCCGGCCTCGAAGAAGCCCCGGAACTCGACTTCATCCCCGACGACCCCGCCGAGCTGCGTTGTGCCGTCACGGACATGGCCGCCCACATCAACCTTGCCGACTGGCGGTTCATCAAGCTCATCGCCGCCATGGACCGGCGGCGCGGCTGGGACGAACTCGGCTACTGCAATCTCGGCAACTGGCTCGACCACCGTTGCGGACTGGGGCCCTGCGCGTCTCGCGAGCGCATCCGCATCGCCCGGGCGCTGGCACGGCTGCCGCGCATCGATGCGGCGTTCCGCGACGGGATCCTGAGCTACTCCAAGGTGCGGGCCATCACCCGGGTGGCCACGCGGGCGACCGAAGCGATGTTGCTGGCGATCGCCGGGCGGAGCAGCGCGGCGCAGTTGGAGAGCCTGGTCCGGACCTACGAACGGGTTGACAGGAAGGACGGGGAACGGGTCTGCAGCGAGGAGCGGCGGAGCCTAAGCTGGCACTACGAGGACGGCATGCTGGTGGTCACCGCAGCTGTGCCCGCCGAGCGGGGCGCGCTCGTGATCAAGGCGCTGCAGAAGATCGTCGATGCCCGGACCGACGAACGGGAGGCGCACTATCGGGCCCTGCTGGCGGGGGAGCGCGATACCGATGCCGCGGCGGCGGACGCAGACGTGGCCAGTGCCGAACCGGCCGATGCCGAACCCGTCGTCGAGCCCACGGTGCCGGAACCGGGCTCGGGCAGCGAGACACACGTTTCCGCAGAAATCGCGGCAATCGCAAATGTCCAACACCGGGGCGAGGTGGTGGTGGCCCTACCCACCGTGACCGCAGACGATTCCGGCGATGTTTCCGCTGAAACGGCCTACGCAACCGGGGATGCGACCGGTGACCTGCACGCCGAGGTGGACGGCCTCCCGGCCTCGTTGGTGTTCGAACTCTCCAACACGAGACAACGCTACGCCGACGCGCTGGTGGACATGGCGGAGCACTACCTGGCGAACGGTCCGGGCCACCGGTAAAGGCGTGCCGGCCAGCGCTACGAGGTCGTGCTCACCATCGGTCGCAATGAACTCGCCAGCCAGCCGACCACAAGCGGAGCCCGCTACTTCGTCGACCCGGACTGGGGCATCGACGAAGAGGACGCCCGCCAGATCGCCTGCGATGCCGACCTAACGGAGTTCATCCAGGATGCGCAGGGGAATCTGTTGAACTACGAACGCCGACGGCGCGTCGTCCCGGCGCGGTTGTTACGGGCCTTGAAGCTGCGCGACCACAACCGCTGCCGGTTCCCTGGCTGTCCGCACCAGCGCCATGTCGAAGCGCATCACGTCGAGCACTGGATCGACGGTGGCGAGACGCGGCTGGACAACCTGGTGCTGCTGTGCAGCGCGCACCACCGGCTGCTGCATCACGGTGCCTTCCACATCACCGTCGAGGACGACGGCTTCGTCTTCGTCAGCCGGCACGGCGAGGTGATCGAACCGGCGTTGCAGCCTCAGTTCGCTGAAGTCCCGGCGCGTGTTTCCGGGCGTGTTTCCGAGGGAATCCAGCTGCCGGACTCAGCTCGCACGAGGGAAGGAGCTTCGTCGGAATGGCGGCCACTCGCGACTCTCAACAGTCGTCTTGCACAAGGCATCTCCGCGAATCCTCGGCCGACCCCGGTCTCCGTGCAATGACAGGCGCTGCGAACCAGTCCCCGTTCTCTGCTTCGTCAACGGGCGCGGCTTCCGAGGCGTGGAAACGCATTTTCCGCCGTTCGGCGTAGAGGATGCGGAACACGTCGTCGGCCCGTTCGTTGACGATGTTCAGGAGTCGCCCGCGGCCGGTGCGGTTCACATGGACGAGGCGGTTGCGGGTTGCGGTGTCTACGAGCTTCTTGCGAGCATCCTCGGCTTATCCTTGGGTCACTCGTCCCACAACCCGTAGCAGTCTTTCCCGTTCTCCCGCAGTCAGCCGCTCGCCCAGATCCGTGGGTTGCTTCTCTACCATCAGTTGTAGCTCGCCCAACCACCGAAGATCGGCCCGCTCGGTTCCGTCCGCCAGCCGGATCGCCTCTTCCCATCGTCCGGCCATCCGCCAAGCCCGAAGCGCATCCTCGGCCATTTCGGCGCGTTCGAAGGCCTCGGCCGCCTCGTCGAACCTGCCTTGAGCTTCGCGAACCCGTGCCACGAGACGAGTGTCTTCTGGCACGACCTTCCTCAACGTCCGATCCGCAGCGCCGGGGCTATCCTCGATCAACGCCTCGACCGCGACGACCCGCAGCCGGCGGGCTTCCCCCGCGATGTCACCCGGATACCCCGTCAACCGGCGAAGAAAAAAGGGGACATCCACCCTTGGCGAAGAAAAAAGGGGACATCCACCCTTTGAGGAAAAGGGGACACCCACCCTGTGGGTATAGGGTGGATGTCCCAGATCACGCCAAGGGTGGATGTCCCTAGACGACCCTCAGCACGACGACCCCGTAGGGGCGACCCTTGTGGTCGCCCGTCCCTGCGCACCCAGCATCGCCGACGTCCCGCCGCAGGCGGGGACAAAGCCGCGCCTACGTGCGCGTGAGCTGCCGATAGGCCTTGCGCAGGGCTTCGGGAAGTTCCGCGGTCTCCTCGATCACCAGGTACCGGTCCTCGGGGCACATGCGCCGCAGGTAGTCGTGGCCTGACCGGTCGACGGTCACGCAGAACGTCTCGACTCCCCGGGCCTCGGCCTCGATCAGCGCCCGGGCGGTGTCCTGAACCCCGTACTCGTGCTCGCCCCGGTCGGGACCGTAGTCGTGGTCCTGGGGGAAGCCGTCGCTGACGATCATCAGCACCTTGAGCGCCGCGCCGCAGCCTTCGAGCTTGGTCGTGGCGTGGCGCACCGCTGGCCCCATTCGGGTCGAGCGTTTGGGCTTCATCTCGGCGATGGCGTCGAGGACGCGGTCGTCGAAGGGTTCGTCGAGTTCCTTGGCGACGAAGAACTCGACGCAGTCGCGTCCATAGCCGGAAAAGCCGTACACGGCGTACCGGTCGCCCAGGCTCTCGAGGGCGGTACCGAGCAGCAGGGCCGACTCGCGAAGGATGTCGATGATGCGACGCTTCTTGGCCTCCTCGGCCATCCGCGCCGCAAAGTCGTAGTCCTCGTCCTCATCGAAGAACGGGTCCCTAATGTCCTGAACCTTGGTCGCGCGCGGAGCGCTAGCGTCCGACGTCGGTTCGACGCCGGTGTCGTGCAGGATGTCGTCAGTGGATGCCGAGAGATCGATCAGCAGCGCCGCGCCGACGTCGCGCCGCAGCCGCTCCCGGCGGCTGTAGACCCGTTCGTCGGGAGACGTGCCGTTCTTGATGTCGGCGCGGGCCGCGACAATGGCCTCCAAGTCCAGCTCGTCGCCGTCCGGCGTCTTCTTGACCCGCTGATAGCCGATGGGGCGAACCTGCTCGAACTGGCTGCGCGCGGCGCGGACATGGGGACGCACGGCCTCGAGGAGCTTGGCCGCGCCGCTGGCGCCCGCCGCATGCAGCCGTTCCTCGTAGAGTCGGCACCAGGCACGCAGATAGACGCCGTTGTGGTAGTCCCACTCGTCGTAGCGAAAACTGGCCACATCGCCGCGGTCGTCGCCGAGTGCCCGGCGGACCGACGAACGCTCCATGTCGATCCGGCGTTTCAGGCGATCCCTTTCGGCGACGAGATCGATGTCCACCTGGCGCAACTCACCGTCATCGCCCGCGCCGCCGCCGGCCTTGACCTCTTCGCCGGCGGTCAACTCGGAGAACTCCATGGCGGCGATCTCTCCTTCCAGGTCGGCGAGTTCCTCGTCCCAGTCCTCGAGACGCACCTCCCTCTGCAGCCACCCCATCGTCTCGTCGTCCGTGGCGCGTGGGCCGTCTGGGACGGCATCGGCGCCGACACCGAGGAAATCGACACAGGCCACGGTTGCTCTCGCGGACGTGTAGACACTCGCATCCGGCGCAAGCACGTCGACGACAAACGGCAACAGGCGGGACTCCAATTCCACGCCGAGTAGTGCGCCGCGCAGCCTCGCGACCTCCGACATCGCTCCACTGGGCGTTTGCCAATGGGCCTCGACATGTTGCCGCAGGGCTTCGCGGTAGCGCCCCGTCCCGGGATAGCGTCGCGCCACCGCAGCTTGGATCCGCGCGGTTTCGATGACGCGGAACAACATCCGGGCGAGAGTAGGGTGGTCGAAACAGTGGAAGAATAGGTTCAGATCGGATTCGCGCAAGCCGAGAGCGTTCGACTCCCGGACCGGCAATCCGGGCATAAGCCGTCGCGCGGTCTCCATGTTGAAGCGGTAGGTACCGAACTCGCGGAATCCCAACTCGTCGAGGATCGCGAGGCGGTATAGGGCTGCGTTGAGCGACTCGTCGGCAAAGTGCTCGATTGCGTCCGGCAGGTACACGCTGCGGCTGTCGTGCCGGGCGTCGACGCCGTCGCCGGCGCCGAAAGCGGGCCCGGCGTCGCCCGGAAACTCGGCAGTGGACTTGATGTGAACGACCCGTCCGGCGATGCCTTCGGCGAACAGCGCCAGCACCCGGTCGATGTCGGCGAGCGCGGTCAGGGCCAGACGACGTCGACGATGCCGGCGACCGCCTCCTGTACGTGGGGGTCGTCGGACACCGCCTCGACGATGGCGATCTCGGCGGCACGCCGGGGTTCGATGTCGCGTTGGATGAGCTCGCCGGCATAGATCAGCAACCGCGTACTGACGCCCTCGCGGAAACCGTGTTCGCGAAGATTGCGTACCTTGGCGCCGGTCGCTGCCAGGCGACGGGCGACCTCGGACGCGACGCCGCTCTCGTGGGCGATGATCTCGGCTTCGCGGGCTTCGTCCGGATAGTCGAAGGTGAGGCTCACGAAGCGCTGCCGCGTACTCGTCTTCAGATCCTTGAGGATGCTCTGGTAACCGGGGTTGTACGAGATGACGAGCAGGAAGTCGGGGTGGGCGTGGACCAGGTCGCCGGTCTTGTCGATGGGCAGCACCCGGCGGTGGTCGGTGAGCGAGTGGATGAGCACCGTCGTGTCCTTGCGCGCCTCGACGATCTCGTCCAGGTAGCAGAGGGACCCTTCGCGCACCGCCTGGGTCAGCGGGCCGTCCTGCCAGACCGTCTCATCGCCCTTCAAGAGGTAGCGGCCCACCAGGTCGGTGCCGGTCAGATCCTCGTGGCACGACACGGTCACCAGGTGGTCGTCGACCTCGTCGCCGCCGAACAGCCGCCAGGTCATGTGCTCCACGAACCGCGTCTTGCCGCATCCTGTGGGCCCCTTGAGCAACACCGGCAACCGACTCGCGTAGGCGGCCTCGAACTCGGCTACCTCGTCGGCGAGCGGAAGATAGTAGGGCTCACTCGCCGCGACGGCTGGTTTGTCCACTACCGTCCCGTAGGGGCGACCCTTGTGGTCGCCCTTCTTCGTGCCACGCACCGCTGCGAATGGTCGACACGGGTGGGGACAAGCCCCGCCCCTACGGCCCCGAGCATCCGCATTTGTTCCTTGCGCGTCCTCGTCCCGGCGCCGGGCTTTGGGGCGCTACGGGCATGGATTTGATCGCTCACTTGCTCAGAGCTTCTTAGGGAACGAACGCGTCGCGGCCCTGGGCGTAGTTCCCGAACGTCTGCGCCGGGTTGCGGTTGACCAGGTTGCGCTTGAACATCGGGTGGTGAAGGCTGCGCACCTCGTGCTCGATCTCGGTCAGGTGTTCGCCGCTCGATGGATCCACGATGTCCTGGAAGCGGTACTGGTGCTGGTCCGACTCCTCGGTGATGAGATCCCGCTCTGCGAGTGCGGCGTGTGGTCCGGAGAAGTTCGCCACGTAGATGGCGACGTGGTGGCCGTCGTAGTCGGGAATCTCGTCGTCGGTTTCCTTGAAGATCAGCCGCTGGTTGGCTCCCATGGTCACTTCCGCGCGCTTGCCGTCGTCATCGTCGCGGGTGGCGGCCGGCGACTCGAGAACCTCGTTGTAGAACCGGGTGATGCCATCCGCCGTGCCCCGAGGTACGTCGATGGATGCGAAGGGAATGCCGAGACTGGTGCCGAATCCTGGCCCGTAGGCGCGAATGTCGTTGCCCCAAGGGCAACGCAGCGCGATGTGGTCGTTCTTCTCTTCGCGCGAGAACTCGGTGCCCTGCATGGGGCGGTCGATGAAGTCGAGACGGCGCTTCAGATCGTCGAGGTCGGGCACCACCACGCCGATGTGGCCGCGGAACTTCTGCGCGTCCCGTTTCGGCAGGTGGAACTGCTGCTCGCCGACGTTGATCCACATGTTGAATGTGCCGAAGTCGATGAACGGATCGCGGGTGAAGCCCAAGCCGCTCACGTAGAAGAGTGCCGCCACCTGCTGATCCGGGACGGTCAGGTTGATGTGTTCCATGTTGAGGACGTTGCCGAAATCCTCTTCGGTCCGGTCGAACGCCCGCCGCTTACCGTTCATGTACGTCCCCATCGCGAGGTCATAGACCCTTACCACTAGGATAACCTAGGCATCTCAGCCGCAGAACGGCCGGACCGTGTCCGACGACAACGACCACCTGGTGGATGCGATCAGCGCTCTGGTGCCACCGATCATGACCGCCCTGGATGCGCTCGCCTGGGTCGGTCGCCGCCTGCACCCGCCGAACCTGTCCGCGTTGGCGGAAGCGGTCGCCGGCGGCGAACATCCGGTCCGTGAGGGCCTCGAACGGTTCCGGCAGACCGACTTCCCTGAACACCTCAAGCCCTTCGAGGAGCACGTCCTGCGTGCTTCAGAGGAAGTCCTCAAGGCTCTCGAGGGGCTCGCCGACGCGGCCCGCGAAGCCGACGGGGCCATGTCGGCCTACCGGGCCATGGGCCACCAGACCCGTGCCTTGGAAGCCCTGTACCCGGTCGCGGCGATGCTGGGGCCGGTCAGCCGGTTCTTCGTCGAACCCCAACGTCGCGAGGATGCAGAACTCCTGAAGCGACTGGCCCAAGCCGACACGACCCGGGCCGAAGTGGGAGTGATCCACGCGAACAACGACAAGGGTTCGAGGGGCGGATTCTCGTTGTACATTCCCGAGTACTACGATCCAGACCACGCGCATCCGTTGATCGTCGCCCTGCACGGCGGTTCGGGCCACGGCCGCGACTTTCTCATGACCTGGCTGACCAGTGCTCGTACCCACGGTGCCATCCTGCTCAGCCCCACCGCCCGCGAACGGACCTGGTCGCTCATGGGCCCGGACATCGACACCCCCAACATCGAGAACTTCGTGGGGCGCCTTCGGGATCACTACAACATCGATCCCGAGCGGCTGCTGCTCACCGGCATGAGCGACGGTGGCACGTTCTGCTACGTCTCGGGCCTGCGCGAGGACTCACCGTTCACGCATCTGGCGCCCAGTTCGGCGAGCTTCCACCCAATGCTGCTCGAAGGGACCACGCGGGAGCGACTGCGCGCGCTGTCGGTCTATCTCATGCACGGCGTTCTCGACTGGATGTTCCCGGTCGAGATCGCGCGCACGGCCAACGAGGCACTGGCCGCCGCCGGCGCCCGCGTGACCTATCGCGAGATCGACGATCTCTCGCACACCTATCCCCGGGACGAAAACCCGCGGATCATGGAGTGGTTGACGACGAGTTGCGCCGGGTCGCCTCCATGAACGCCGGCCGCCGATGCTGGCGTGCAAGGTATGCGAGAAACGGCTCGGCAAGCTCGAAGCCGTAGGCAACCGCCCAGTCCAGGCAGGTCGTCATCAGGATGTCGACGCCGGTAAACCCCTCGCCCACTAGGTAGTCGCCGGCCTCGATACGGGGCCTTGCCCAGCGCAACTGCTTCTCGAATCCCGCGCGAGCCGCATCCATGGCGGCGGGAGCCTCGCCGTAGAGATGTTTAAGGTCGCCGTGCTTGCGCATGACGTAGAGCGTGTGCGCATCCAACTCCATCAGGATGTAGGACAGCCACTCGTTGTAGCGTGCCCGCTCAACGCTGGCCGGCTCGGGGGTCAGCCCGCCGTAGCGGTCGCCGAGGTAGGTGACGATGGCGGCGCTCTCGGTCAGCACAAGATCCCCGTCCACCAGGACGGGAACCTTCTCCTTGGGGTTGAGAGCGAGGAACTCAGCGGTCTGCGTCTCGCCCGTGCGCGGACGGATGGGTTTCGAGACGTACTCGACACCGAGTTCCGCAAGTGCCCAATGCGCTCGAAGCGTCCGGGACGTGCCCGCGCCCCAGAGGGTTGTGGTTGAACGGCGACCGGGACTCAATGGGAAACAGCTAACGACGGTTTCCGCATCCCGCGCTCAAGAGGCCGTCACGGCCGTCGGCGGGGTGCTCGCGGGCCGACCACGCCACGCGGCCGACAATGCGCGCGTTGTCCGGCAGGTCGATTGGTGGGCAGCGCGGATGGTCGCCGAGCATGCGCCAGCGGTTGCCCTCGAGGCCGAGGCGGCGCACCCGTTGCCCGTCCACGAGGCGCAGCAGGTAGACGGACATGGGCTGCGGGTCGCGGTCGGCACGGTCGACGAGGACGACGGTGCCGTCCGGGAGAGTGGGCTCCATCGCCGAGCCCGTCACCTCAGCGAGGCGGCATACCGAGGGGTCGAGTCCGCGACGGCGCATCCAGTCGTCGCGGAACCAGCGGTCGCCGACGGCGTGCAGGCGGTCGCCATCGGCCGCCGCCCGAGCGGGTGCCGTGGGCGCGCGCCCGGCGGTGGGACCGAGCGCGTGGACGACCCGGTTGAGGGCGCGGATAGCGGCGAGGACGTCGTGGGCGTCCGGGTCGGGGGCGGCCGGCCCTGGTACGGGTCGATCCGCCGGCGTGGCCGCTGTCTCCGCGGGTGCGGGTGTGTTGCGCGGCGGACCGAAGTAGAGGTCGAGGTTGAGCACCTCGGCGAGGCGGGCGAGCGAGTCGAGGCGCGGCGCATGGCCGTTCATGATGTTCTTGACGAGGCTGGGGTTGCCCTGAGCGAGCCGGGACGCTGCGGCCCGCGAGAGCCCCTCCCGCCGCAGGGCGGACTCGATCTCCCTTTGTACTGCGGAGATGTCCATGGGCGCGCGCCGCCGCAGGGTCCCGAACGCCGGAACCCGCGATGGGGCGAGCATAACAAAAGAAAAGCGTTGACCTTGGCCCGGGGCCTGGTGGCGTGCGCGAGCGCGCCGTACCACACGGGCGGGGACCGGCACTTCGAACGGCACGCGCACGACGTCCGGGGCCGGCTGACGAGGCTCGACCGCGCGGGCGGCGGCGCGGTGGAGGTGACCTACGCGGCGGACGCCGCCAACCACCGGGTCGCGGCGACGGTGGTGGAGACGGTGACGGTCGCCGACGGCACGGCGCCGCGGGGCACGCGCAAACGCGTGCTGACGTACGACGTCCTGGGCGACCTGGTGGAGTCGGCGGAGAACCCGGACGGGACGGCGGACGGGCGGTCCGAGGCGCGCTACGCCTACGACGGCGGCGGCCTGCTGAAGACGGTGACCGTCGAGAACGGGACGGACGACCACACGACGAGCTTCGTCCACGACGCGGCCGGGAACCGCGACTCGGCGACGGGCCCGGACTTCGGGACGCGGTCGTTCGAACACACGGCGCTGGGCGAACTGCGCAGGGCGACGGACGGCCGCGGCGGCGTCACCGCGTGGACGCACGACCTGCTGGGGCGGCCGCGGACGCGGACCGACCCCGGCGGCGGAACGGCGTCCTGGACGTGGGACACGGCGGCGGTCGGCCTGCCGGCGGGGCGCAGCTACGACGACGGCGCCACGACGGCGGTGGAGTACGAAGAGACCTACGCCTACGACGCCGACGCGCGGCCGACGGCGGCGACCACGACGGTGCGCCCGACGGCGACGAGCACGGAGACGTTCACCCGCGGGCAGACCTACGACGCGACCGGCCGGCCGGCCCGCACGACGCACGCCTCGGGGGTCGCGGTGGACTACGAGTACAACGCCCGCGGCTACCTGTGGAAGCTGAAGCACGGCGCGGCGGCGCTGGTGACCTACGCGGGGGCGGACGCGTGGGGCAACCCGACCGGGGAGACGTACGGCAACGGGGTGTCGACGACGCGGACGTTCGACCCGGCGACGGGCCGGGTGACGGGGATCTCGACGACGCTGGGCATGTCGCCGACCTTCCAGGCGGAGACGGACGCGTGGCGCAGCGACGGGCTGCTGGAGGGTCGCACGCGCGGGACGGTCGGCGAGACGTTCGTCCACGACGCCCTCGGCCGGCTGACGGGCGCGACGACGCGCCTGGCCGGCCCGGCCCGGACGCTGGCCTACGGCTACGACGCGCTCGGCAACCTGAAGCCGAAGACCGGCGGCGCGGCTGGCGTCGGCGGTGCTGGACGGCCGGGCGACCACGTTCGCGTACGACGCCGGCGGGCAGGTCGTGCGCTACGACGCGGCGTCGGGGGACGACGTGTTCGTCGAGTGGGACGGCCGGGGCGGCCTGCCGGCGCGGATCACGGTGGGCGCGTCGAAGACGGACCCCGCGCCCACCGCGCGCGACGCGTTCCGCTACGGGCCGTCGGGGGAGCGCTACCTCCGGCGGACCGCGTGGCGGGAGACGGTCGACGGCGCCGAGCGCACGCGCTCGGCGGAGATTCTCCGGGCCGGCGCGACCGAGCGGGTGGCGGGCGACGCCTTCGCCGCGCACCCCTGGGTGGAGAAGACGCGCATCGGGCCGGTGCTGGCGGTGCGCACGTCGGCGACGTCGACCCCGGCGTTCGAGTACGTGCACGCCGACCACCTGGGCTCGCCCGCCGCGGTCACCGACGCCGCGGGGGCGGAGCTCCTCGCCCTGGCGCACGACCCGTACGGCGCGCGGCGCAGGGCCGACTGGACCGCGCGGCTGCCGGCGGCGGAGGCGCGGGCGCTCGCCGCGGGCCAGGACGCGGGCCGGACCCGGGCCGGGTTCACGGGGCACGAGACGCTGGACCGCACCGGCTTCGTGCACATGAACGGACGCCTATACGACCCGCGCCTGGGGCGCTTCCTGAGCCCCGACCCCGTGGTCTCGGAGCCCTGGTCCGGGCAGGGCTGGAACCCGTACTCGTACGTCGGCAACAGCCCGATGTCGCGCACCGACCCGACGGGGTACTGCTACCACCAGTCCATGCCGTGCGCGGGGCAGGGGGGCGGACTTCCCGGCGGGGGCGGCGGCGGATTCACGCCGTGGGCGGCGACGCTGTGGACGCAGGGTCTGTCGTTCCACCTGCCGTTCTCCATCTCGGTCCAGTGGGGCCAGCGGGTATCCGTCAGCGTCGGCGGCCTGAGCCTGGGCGTGGACGATTCGGACGACGATGGCGGCTCGTTCGAGGATGCCGTGACCTTCTCGGACGGTTGGATCGTGACCCTCCAGGTCGGGCCGCCGGACGTCGTGTGGACGTTGTCGCCGACGACGCTCTCGCCGGGCAACCAGGAGTCGGGGCCTGCGGACGCGCCGCTCGGAAAGCTCGTAGACATGTTGAGGCGATGGTTGAACAGGCACTTCGAACGAAAGTACAAGGAGTTGAGGGATAACTGCGAGCGCATCCACGGAGCCGGTGGGTGCGACGGGACGTCGGTCAAGGAAGTGGCAGAGGTGTTCAGTGATGCCACCGTCATGCTCGGCGCTGGGGTGGCCGGTGGCCCGTTGGTCCGTAATGCGGCAGGGTTGCCACGGGCGCTCCGGGCGCCTGCGGAAGTACGAGTCGTTATCGGTCGAACCAAAGACCTACAGAACCTACCTTCAAATGAGCGGTCTCTACTTGGTCGGCTACCGAACCAATACAATGATAAGCTGAACTGGCGTCAGAACTCGGGTGTATTGAGGCAGGAGATGAGGCGGAACCGTCCGATACGCGATGCATCACCAGGTGACAAAAGGGGCGTGTTTCTAAATGCAGAACGGCAATTGTTGCGTGAGCGTGGTTGGAAGTTCGACACCACGACCAATCTCTGGATGCCGCCTGGGTCATGAAACAAGCGATGGACGAGTCGGCAGGTGAACGGGCGGGACTCGATTTCGAGAACATCGTCCGGGAACGGTTCTCTTTCTTGTCGGAGTTCGGGTTTTCGGAAGTGGAAGCCGGCCCGACGATCATCCGCTACAGAAAGGGGCGGTTGGGGGTAAACGTCTACCATGGTCGACGCTCGTACGAAATCGGTGTAGAGCTAGTACGTGGCCGTGAGTGTTTTTCAATTGAACTGGCCATAGGTGTGGTAGACCGTGATGCGTACCGCAAGTATCGGGTGCCGGCGGCTAGGACAAAGTCAGCGATCATCGTTTCAGTGGAACGGCAGGCTTGCGTAGTACGAACGTATGCTGAGCCTGCACTTCGAGGGAAAAGAAAATTTTTCCGGCAACTTGAAAGTTTTGGGGAAGCGAATGCTCGCCGGCTTGCGGTTGATTCGTTTGTCGCGCAAGTTCGACCGAAGGCGGCGGAAGCGTTCCGTGAACGCAGATACGCTGACGCAGTGACGCTGTATGAGAGCATGTGTGATCACCTCACTGTCGCCGAGAGTGCCAAGCTGAAGTCGGCGCGTCGTCGGCAATGAGACGCGCCATGGCCTCACATGTCAGGGGTAGAAAGGGGACATCCACCCTGCGGGGAAAATGGGACACCCACCCTGCGTGCCATGGGTGGATGTCCCTAGACGTGCCACGCGGCGGGTGACCCGCCAACGGTTGAGCGGGACCGACGCCGTGTCCGCGAGGTCCGGTTCCCTGGCGACGCCGAACCGGCGCTGACCACGGACATCGGCCAAGACGCCGCCGGCCACGTCGAGACCACGACGACGTCCGAGGTCGCCTGACGACACTGGAGCGCGCCGGCGGCGGACGGGTGGAGGTGGGCTACGCGGCGGACGCCGCCAACCACCGGGTCGCGGCGACGGTGGTGGAGACGGTCGTGGGCGCCGACGGCACGCCGCCGCGGGGCACGCGCAAACGCGTGCTGACGTACGACGTCCTGGGCGACCTGGTGGAGTCGGCGGAGAACCCGGACGGGACGGCGGACGGGCGGTCCGAGGCGCGCTACGCCTACGACGGCGGCGGCCTGCTCGAGCGGGTGGAGCTGTGGCTGGGGCGGCCGCGGACGCGGACCGACCCCGGCGGCGGGACGGCGGCCTGGACGTGGGACACGGCGGCGGTCGGCCTCCCGGCGGGGCGCAGCTACGACGACGGCGCCACGACGGCGGTGGAGTACGAGGAGACCTACGCCTACGACGCCGACGCGCGGCCGACGGCGGCGACGACGACGGTGCGCCCGACGGCGACGAGCACGGAGACGTTCACCCGCGCGCAGACCTACGACGCGACCGGCCGGCCGGCCCGCACGACGCACGCCTCGGGGGTCGCGGTGGACTACGAGTACAACGCCCGCGGCTACCTGTCGAAGCTGAAGCACGGCGCGGCGGCGCTGGTGACCTACGCGGAGTGGGTAGAAAGGGGACATCCACCCTGCGGGGAAAATGGGACACCCACCCTGCGTGCCATGGGTGGATGTCCCTAGACGTGCCACGCGGCGGGTGACCCGCCAACGGTTGAGCGGGACCGACGCCGTGTCCGCGAGGTCCGGTTCCCTGGCGACGCCGAACCGGCGCTGACCACGGACATCGGCCAAGACGCCGCCGGCCACGTCGAGACCACGACGACGCCCGAGGAGGCGAAAAGGGGACATCCACCCTGCGGGGAAAAAGGGACACCCAACCCTGCGTGCCGATGGTGCGGGGAAAATGGGACAACCCACCCGGGTGGCGCCCGAGGTGAACGGCGGCGACTACACGGTGGGCTGGCGGGTGTCGGCCACGTCGACGCCGATGGAATGGGAACTCCGCGAGTCCGGTCCGGACGGCGGTCCGACCCGCCGCCTTGCGGGCACGGCGGGCGCGACGTCGTTCACGGGCAGGCTGCCCGGCACGTACACGTACACGCTGTGGCGGTGCGATCCCGTGGAGTCGCCGGTCCTCGACCACGTGTGCCTGCCCACCGGCCTGGGGACCGTGCAGGCGCTCGTCGTTGGCGGGACGCCGATCGAGATCGAGCCGGGCACGACGCCGGGCACGGTGCCCTACGGGACGGGCGTGACGAAGGGCGGCGACGCCTACGTCAACATCCCCGTGTCGGCCGTCGCGGGGGTCAACGGCCTGGCGCCGGCGCTGTCGATCGACTACAGCGACGGCCGCGAACGGCAGCGCGCGGCGGAGGACGCCCCCGGCGACCTGCTGGGCTACGGCTGGCGCGTGGGCGGATTCTCGGCCATCCGCCGCTGCGTGCGAGGGGCGGAAAGGGGACATCCACCCTGCGGCGAAAAAGGGACACCCACCCTGCCTGCCAAGGGTGGTTGTCCCCAAGATTGCCCCGTGTGCCTGCCCACCGGCCTGGGGACCGTGCAGGCGCTCGTCGTCGGCGGGACGCCGATCGAGATCAAGCCGGGCACGACGCCGGGCACGGTGCCCTACGGGACGGGCGTGACCAAGGGCGGCGACGGCTACGTCAACATCCCCGTGTCGGCCGTCGCGGGGGTCAACGGGCTGGCGCCGGCGCTGTCGGTCGACTACAGCGACGGCCGCGGGCGGCAGCGCGCGGCGGAGGACGCCCCGGGCGACCTGCTGGGGTACGGCTGGCGCGTGGGCGGGTTCTCGGCCATCCGCCGCTGCGTGCGGGACACGGCGGACGGCGACGGCATCTCCCTCGACGGGACGGACCGCCTGTGCATCGACGGCGAGCGCGTGGTGCTGGTCGGCGGCGACCATCTGCGGCCCGGCGCGGCGTACCGCACGCTGCGCGAGTCCTACGCGCGGATCGCGGTGCGGGGCACGGCGGCGGCGCCCTGGTTCGAGGTGGAGCTTCCCGACGGCGGGGTGCGGGAGTACGGGCGCACGGACGACGCCCGCCTGGACTTCGCGACGCTGGTGGTGGACGGCCACGTGGCGGCGGAGGCGCCGCTGCTGTGGTCGGTGAACCGCGAGACCGACGCGTTCGGCAACATGATGACCTACGAGTACGTCAACGCGTTCGCGAGTTTTTCGTTCGGAGACGCCACTGCGTCATCGCTCCTTGGCCGCGTCTACCAAGTGTTTCTATTACACGTAAATCATGCGTTCAAGTCGAACGTGTATTCTCTGCGCCAATCGCACGTAAATCTTGTGTTCCCATTAGGCGTTCCAATTGCTGCATGCGCGCACCGACGCTGCGGCCGCGCACCCGCGGGTGGAGAAGACGCGCGTCGGACCGATGTTGGCGGTGTGCACGTCGGCGACGCCGATGGCGGCTCAATGCGAATGCCCGGCGCAAACACGGCGAACCAGGGTCACAGCCGGGGCCATCGCCGTAGACCGAGGTCGCTGCCCAACCGGCTCGCAGACACCGCGCGGATGTCGCGGGCCAGCCGGAAGGAGTCGCGCCCGGCATGAATCACGATCAGTTCCGCGAGAGCAAGAACCTCCAATGCGGTGCGCATGGACCGCGTGACTGTCGGCATGGATGTGCGCTTGATCTCGATCCCCACGCGTCTGGTTCCACGCGTGAGCAGCAGATCGAGTTCGCCGCCCGCGTGAGCGGCCCAGAAGTAGGCATGTTCTTCCGGCAGACCCAACTGGCCGACGATGGACTCGAGGACGAGCCCCTCCCACGAATCGCCGACCTTGGGATGCGAGTCGAGGGATCGCATGTCGCCGATACCCAGAAGGGCATGCAGCACACCCGTGTCCCTCAGGTATACCTTTGGTGACTTCACCTGCCGCTTGGCTACATTCGCATGCCATGGCTGCAACTGTCGAACGACCAACGCCCCGGCGAGAATGTCTAGGTAGCGTCGCACCGTCGTGTCGGCGACGCCGAACGACCGTGAAAACTCCGACGCGTTCCAAACCTGTCCGTGGCTGTGGGCCAGCATCGTCCAGAATGGACGCATCGCGGGTGCCGGAATGCGTATTCCGAGTTCCGGCAGATCGCGTTCCAGGAACGTGCGTACGAAACTCTCCAGCCAAACGGTCGCGGCGGCGTTCGACCGAGCCAGCCACGCAGGAGGAAATCCACCACGCAGCCACCGCCGATTCAAACGGTGATGGCCAACTTCGTCGAGACCTAGACCGCCAAGGTCGTGATAGGCGATCCGTCCGGCGAGCGACTCGGAAGACTGCCGGATCAGGCCCGGCGATGCGCTGCCCAACACCAGAAACCTGGCAGGCAACGGTCGCCGGTCAACCAGAACGCGCAGGATCGGGAATAGGTCCGGTCGGCGCTGAACCTCATCGATGACAACGAGACCGCGCAACTCGTCCAGTACGAGGCCCGGATCCTCGAGCAGCCGATTGAGATCGACGGGATTCTCCAAGTCGAGACGATGCACAGAGCCGGAGTACCCCCGTGCGACTTGGCGCGCCAGCGTCGTCTTGCCGATTTGCCGCGGACCGAGAATGGCAACCACCGGAAACGAACCGAGCCGTTCCTTGATGGCGCGCACATGTGCCGTCCGGGGGATCACGGTGGAGAACGACACCACGAAAATTCAGCGGTAGTCGCTGAGATTTCAAGACGAAGCACCAGACAAGACAACGGTTGATGCTGTACAATCATACAGGTATCGTGGGCTTGTGGACAGGAAGCGGGCACACAAGGGTCGCGGTGCGGTGTCGAATCCGGCTGGTCGGTTCGAGACGGCACCGAGCACGGCGTCGGACGACGGCTGGGAGGCTGTCGATGACGACTTCCCCGACCCGGAACCGGCGACGGCCTTCTATCCCGACAAGACCCGGAACATCATCGCCACCAACCGCTCGCCCGATGTTCCCTTCGAGCAGTCGATCAATCCCTACAAGGGTTGCGAGCACGGCTGCGTGTACTGCTACGCGCGCCCCACCCACGCGTTTCTCGATCTCTCGCCGGGGCTCGATTTCGAGACCCGGATCTTCTACAAGACCGATCCGGTGGAACGCCTGTTCGAGGCGTTCGACAAGCCGGGCTACGAGTGCCGGACGCTGGCCATCGGCACCAACACGGATCCCTATCAGCCGGGTGAGAAGGGGCTGCGGGTCACCCGTCGGATTCTCGAGGCTTTGCTGGATTGCCGCCATCCGGTGAGCATCGTCACCAAGGGTGCCCTGATCCTCCGGGACCTCGACATCCTGGGCGAACTCGCCGGTCTCGGGCTTGTCAGCGTTGGCGTGAGCATCACCACCCTCGACAACGAACTCAAGACGAAGCTCGAGCCGCGAACGGCGTCTCCTGGCGCGCGACTAAGGATGGTCCGGGAACTCAAGGCGGCGGGCGTGCCGGTCGGGATCATGCTGGCGCCGGTGATTCCCTTCATCAACGACCACGAGATCGAGACCGTGGTGGCCCGGTCGGCCGAGGCCGGTGCCGAGTTCGCGGGCTACGTCATGCTGCGCCTGCCCTTCGAGGTCAAGGACCTGTTCGAGGAGTGGCTCGCCGAGCACTACCCGTTGAAGGCGGAGCACGTCATGAGCCGCGTTCGGGAGATGCGCGGCGGTAAGAGCTACCAGGCCGAATGGGGTGTGAGGATGCGCGGTCAGGGGGTCTATGCCGATCTCGTCGCCAAGCGCTTCGAGGTCGCGCGGCGCAAGCACGGCCTGGACGTCTCAAAGCGCGGCGAGCTAAGGACCGATCTGTTCCGTCGAGGCCAGGGAACGCTTTTCTGAGCGGACACCGGTACGGACGGGCCGCGACGGCCACGTTCCGAGACCAGGAAGGCGTACCGCGGGTGGATACAGGCCGATGCCGGCAGCAGACCCGAACAGGTTGACCTCGATGCCTTCGCGCAGCGCGGCGGTCGCGCCGAGCACACCGTTGAGCGAGAACTGGTAGCCGGACCCGCTGGGCGAACGGGCGATGAGCCTGCCCTGGGTCAGGTAGTCCTTGCCGATGGCCGTGGGCGGCAGGTTCAGGCGTAGTTCGGGGACCCGACGACCGATATAGGCGGTGAACGTGTTGCTGTTGGGTCCCGGCCACATGCGGTACTCATGGGCGTACGGATAGTCGCGCGCGGCGGCTTCGATGCGGTCGATCACCGCGTCCACACCGGGCCCGCGCAGATCCACGAGGAGTTGCGGGCGGTTGGAGAACCACATGGCGTCGGCGCCGCCCGGTTCCCGCACCAGTGCCGTGCCGGTGCGGCGCAGTCGCCAGCCGATCACCTCGTGGCGCAGGTAGTTCTCGGCGCCAGAACGCTTGACCGCGATCCAGGTGTGTACCGCTACCGCTCCGCGCAACCCCCAAGTGCGTGCGGCGTAGACCTGCACAACCGGCTCGGCGGTCTCCGAAGCGATCGGCGCCTGCCCGGTCGATTCGTGGCTCGCCGAGCCCCAGTGGGGACGCTCCGTGAAGGCGCGCACGCCCACGGCAACCAACGCGGGCGCGACGAAGACGCCGATCAGGATCCACGCAGTCATCCGAACAACATGCCTCAACGGTCGAGCACGAACTCCCATGGAACAAATCCCGTTTGTTGCCTAGCAGTCAGCGGCGATCCCTGCCGGGAGAATTCGCGTAGCGAGTTCTCGGCCGACCGCTTGCGGTCGGCAGCGACCCCGCGAAGCGGTCGCGTCGCGCATGCGGCACTCGGAGTCAGTGGATAGAATCGCCGCTTCGTCTTGAGGTGGTTGCGACCTTGGCCCGGCGCTTCGACATCTCCCACCGCCACCGGAAGTTCTCGGTGATCATCGCCGACGACGGTGCCTTGGAGCTCTGGCTCGACGGCTGCCTGCGCAAGCGGCGTGACGCGGGCGAGCGGAATCCGCTGTACGTGTGGACGAACATCGAACTCGACTGGGAGGACCACCATTACGTCGAGGCGCGCTACCACCAGGACAGGGGCGAGTTGGCGGTGACGATCAACGGCACGCCGGTCCCGACGGAGAGGCTCTCCGTCCAGGAATGACCCGGGTCGATCGGGAGACACGTGGTCACTGGCTGGGTTCCGCCGCCTCGAGCAGGCGCAGGCGCAGGCTGACGAAGGTCGGCATGGGTTCAGCGGTCCCTCGTGATCCAGTGGAACAGGCGCAGCAACAGCGCGCGCAGGTTCGCCTGGATGTTGTAGAGGCATGGGATGAGGATCAGCGTGATGGCCGTCGCGAAGACGATGCCGAACGCCAGCGAGACCGCCATGGGTATCACGATCTGCGCCTGCATCGAGCGCTCCAGAACGATGGGCACCAGTCCGAAGAAGGTGGTCAGCGAGGTGAGCAGAATCGGACGGAAGCGCACCGCCCCGGACTCGATGGCGGCTTGCGCGGCGGTCGCGCCTTCCGCCACCCGGCGGTTGACGAAGTGCACCAGGATCAAGCTGTCGTTGACCACGACGCCAGCCAGGGCGAAGAAACCGAGTAGCGAGATGGCGTTCACCGGGATACCGACGATCCAGTGCCCGATGACGGCACCGATCAGGCCGAACGGGATGACCGCCATGATCACCAGCGGCTGCACGTAGGACTTGAGCGGTATCGCCATCAGCACGTAGATCCCGACCAGGGCACCCGCGAATCCCCAGATCATCTCCCACACGGAGGACTCCTGCTCCATCTGGAAGGTGCCCATGCCGACCTCGACCCCGTAGAACCGGCTGCGCAGTTCCGGCAAAAAGTTGACGGACACGTCGCCCACCACCTGGTTGGGTTCGACGACGTTCAAGTCGGCGTTCGCCGAGACGGTGACCGTGCGCCGGCCGTCGATTCGGCTGATGGCGTTGTAGCCCCGCTCAAGCTCGTAGGTGGCGACAGCGTGGAACGGTAGTTCGCGGCCGTCGGGCAGGCGGATCCACATGTTCTCCAGGTTGCCGATGGACTTCCGCTCGCTCTCGGGGTAGCGGACCATCACTCGGACGTCCGAGTCGCCACGCTGGATGCGCTGCGCCTGGGCACCATAGAACGCCTGTCGGACCTGGCGTGCCAAGTCGGACAGCGTCACCCCCATGGCCTCGGCTTCCGGACGGACTTCGAGGCGGAGTTCCTCCGGGCCGACGTTCGCCGAGGATTCCACCTCGAAGAGGCCGTAGTAGGTCTTCAGGTGGGCGACGAGTTCCTCTGCGGCGTTCTCCACGTCCTCGATGTTTCTGCCGCTTAAGCGGAACGATACCGGGGGGCCGCCTCCCATCCGGTTGCCGGTGGAGATCTGCAGTTCCGTGGTCCCCGCGATCTCGCCGACCTTCTCCCGCCAGCGTGCCTCGAACTCCTTCATGTCGAAGTCGGCGGCACGCGTCTCCACCTTGGCGAGTTCCACCTGAAATCGCCCGCTGCGACCGTTCTGGACGTAGGCGAAGACGTTCTGCACGACGTCGTCCTCGAACCCGTATGCCTCCTTGAGGTCGTCGTCCACGTCGCGCAGCGTGGCGTTCATCTGGTCGACGATGTCGACGATCAGCGAATCCGGGGCACCCTCCTGGATCTCCACCTGGGCCATCACGAAGTCGCCGCCGAATTCCGGGAAGTAGCTGATCCGGATGAACCCCCCCAGGATCAAGCCGATGATCAGGAAGGCGATCGCGATGAAGACCGACAGGGTCGTCCAGCGGTACTCGATGGCGCGCGCCAGGAGGGGTTTGTAGACCCTCTCGATGAAGCGCTTCAACCGGGTGTCCACCCAATCCGCGAAGCCTCGGCGGGCGCCGTGGGACGAGCGCATGATGGCGAGGTGGGAGGGGAGGATCAGCTTGCTCTCGACCAGCGAGAAGGCGAGACACAGGATCACGATCCAGGCGATCGCCGCGGCTACCGACGAGGTCGCGCCGGCCTGCAGCAGCATCGGGATGAAGGCCATGATGGTCGTCAACACGCCGAACGTGGCCGGCACGGCGACTCTCTGGGCGCCGCGGACGATGTTCGGCAGCGTGTAGCCGTATTCCTCGGTCTCGGTATAGGCGCTCTCGGCGATGATGATGGCGTCGTCGACGACGATGCCGAGGACGAGGATGAACGCGAACAGGCTCATGATGTTGATCGTCACGTCGACGAACGGCACGGGCATCATCATGAAAGCGCCGAGGAAGGCCACCGGCAGGCCGATGATCACCCAGGCGGCCACCTTGAGGTGCAGGAAGATGCCGAGAATGATGAACACCAGGATCGCGCCCAGGGCCATGTTCTTCAGCATCATGTTGATGCGGCCTTCGAGGTAGAAGGAGTTGTCGGCCCAGGCCGTCATTTGCGCCTCGGGAGGCAGGGTCTGGTTGCGCGCCTCGACGAACGCCTTGACGGCGGCGCTCACGTCGATGGGATTCTCCTCCTCGCCGGCCATCACGTTGATGCCGAAGGACCGTTTGCCGTTGAAGAACGAGTAGCTCTGGACCTCGGCGAACTGGTCGCGGATGGTGGCCACGTCGCCGAGGCGGATGCGCGTTCCGTCCGGACGGGTGACCAGCACGATCTCCTCGTACTCCTGGCCGGTGTAGGCCTGGCCCGTGGCGCGGAGACGAATGTCGCCCGCCTGTGAGCGGATCGATCCGCCGGGCAGGTCGATGGACCATTGCTGGATCACGCGGGCGACACCGTCGAGGGTCAGCCCGTACTGGCGTAGCGCGTCCTCGGATACCTCGATGGAGATCTCGAAGGGCCTCGACCCGAACACCTGGGCGAAGGAGACGTCGGGCAGCGCGACGATCTCCTCCCGCAGGGTGTCGGCCAGCTCTTTCATGGTGGCCTCGTCGAGATCGCCGGCGAGCTGCACGTTGATCACGGGCTGTTGGAACCGGGCCTCGGAAATGATCGGCCGCTCGGTCTCGGCGGGGAAGGTGGAAATACCGTCGATGGCGAGCTTCACCTCGTCCATCTTCTCCGACAGATCGGTTCCGGTTTCGAGATCGATGTTGACACTGCCCGAGCCCTCGCCGGCGAACGAGCTGATTTCCCGTACACCCTCGATGGACTTGACGGCTTCCTCGACGCGCAGGATCACCCCCTGCTCGACCTCCTCCGGGGTGGCGCCGAGGAAGGGCACCTGCACTTGGATCTGGTTGCGGTTGAACTCGGGGAAGGATTCCTGCTTGATCTGGAACCAGAGCGCGTAGATGCCGAGGCCGATGATGGCGAACATCAGCAGGTTGGCCGCGACGTGGTTCTTGGCGAACCAGCCGATCAGACCGTGGACTTCGTCGCTGCCGGATGAGTCCGGACGCGGACTCGCGAAGCCGTCACTCACTGTTGATGCGCACCCTCATGCCCGGTAGCGAGTTTTCCGGTGGAATAACCGTATAGCGTTCGCCCTCGCTGAGACCGGAGTCCACGTACGCGTACCTCTCGTCGGCGCGCACCACGCTCACGCGGCGGGGCTCGATCGTCATGTCCTTGCCAACGATCCACAGGGTGTGGCCGCGCTCCAGGGAGTGACGGGCTATGACGAACAGGTCCCCGCCGCTCCTGCCCGTGATCCCGGCGCTGACGAACGTGCCGATGCGAAGCGGCTCTTCTCCACTGGCGTACGGATCGTCAACCTGCGCGACGACGTGGAGGACTCGTGTCTGGGCATCGAACACACCCTCCGAGCGCACGATCTGGGCGTCCCAGGTGTGCGCGGTTCCGCCGATGTCGGCACTGAGGGCAACCGGTAGCGGGGCGCCGCCTTGGCGTCCGGGCATTTCCAGATAGTTGAGATCCGTCTGCGGCACGGGCAGGCGCACCTCCGCATAGTCGGTGGCGAACGTCTCCGCCAACGGCGTGCCCGTGTTGACGAACTGGCCGACGTCCGCGCGCTTCTCGCGCACCATGCCGTCGTAGGGCGCGCGGATCACCGTCCGGCTCAAGTCCTCGTTGGCTTTTTCCAGGTCCGCTTCCGCCGACTCCAGGCCCGCGACGGCTTCGGCGAGCTGCGGTTTTCGCAGGGTCAGATCGGAGGCCGGCTTGTCGGCGACGTTGAGGCTTCTCAGACGTTGCCAGTCCTCGTAGGCGTAGCCCGCCAGTGCGTTCTCAGTCGCCACCTGGGTCTCGGCCTGGGCGACGGACGCGGAGGCCCGCTTCACCGCGGTTTCGTAGTTGCGGGGGTCGATGCGGACAAGCACGTCGTCCTTGTTGAAGAAGCCGCCACTGACGAAGTTCGGGGAAACCTCGATGATCTGCCCCGACACTTCGGAGACCAGCGTCGTACGCGTCCGCGGCTCTACGACCCCCTGGGAGCGCACGACAAAGGTCACGGGCTGCCGGTGCGCGACGGCGACGTCGACCAGCAGGGTCGGGGGCGGTGAGGGCTGCTGCACGGTGGGAGGCCGGGCGCCGGCAAGCAGAAGTGCGACGGTTCCGGCAACGACCAGAACCAGGATCGGAAGGAGGATTTTCAGCAAGAGGCTCATGCTGGGGCGCGACAAGTGCTACTTTTCGTAACGCTCAAGCGTCCAATATTAGCGCACATCGGGGATCACTACGCTTGTGGCACGCGCAGCGACAAGCCCCGCCCAGGCCGGACGCGCATTGTTTAGATCCTGCCCTTGGCGAGATCCAACCGTCCCCGCGCCAGATTCAGCCGGAGGATGTCGCTGGCGCCTTCGGCGAGACGCAACGCCCGAACGCGGCGGTACAGTGCCTCCAAGGGGTGGCCGGAGCGCAGGGCCGCGCCGCCCACCAGTTGAATGCCGGTGTCGACGATCTCGCCGATGGCTTCGGTGGCGAACACCTTCGACGCGATGCCTTCGTTGATGATGTTCTCGCCCGCATCGCCCAGTCGGGCCGTGCGATAAACCATGCTGCGCGCGGCGTAGGCGCGGATGCGCATGTCGGCGTAGCGCAGCCGCACGCCTTCCCGCGCGGCCAGGGGCGTGCCGCTGCGATGGGGCTTCGCGATGTGCTCGGTGACGAAGTCGATGACCCAGCGGGCGAGCCCCACGCTCTCCGCGGCGATGGCCAGGCGCGTGTCGCCGATCTGGCGCATGGCGCGGGGCAGGCCCTCCCCGGGCCGACCGATGATGTGCGCTTCCGGGACGCGGACGTCGCGAAACTCCATGTACGCATGGCGGCTGCCGTCCACGGAACCGAACGTGCGCACGATTTGCACTCCGGGAGCATCGCGGTCGATGACGACCATCGCCGGCCCACGTCCTTCGACCTCAACCAGGACGTTGATGAAATCCGCGTCGGCGCCGCCGGTGACATAGGACTTCTGCCCGTTGACGGTCAACGTGCCGTCGTTCAGCGCCCCCCAGGTGGCACGCTCGGCATCGACCGGTTCCGTGAAGCCGAACGCGCCACGCTTCTCACCGGCAAGAACGGGTGCGAGATACTGGCTGCGCAGAGGTTCCCCGGCGCCGCCGAGAACCCCGGGACCGGGGCCGAAGATGCCTGGCAGATGACAGACGTTGTGCGCCCCGAGGGTGTCGCGTACCACGGTGAGTTCGAGCAAGCTGGCGCCGCCGCCGAACTCCTTGGGCTGAGCCATGGAAAACACGCCGGCCTGCTTCGACGCGTCGCGAATTCGCGTGGCGCGCACGCCAGGGTCAAGGGCACGGTCGTCCCGCAGGGGAACCAGGACGTCCTGCGCGAGGATCGTTACCCGTTCGCGAAGAGCGAGCTCCTCTGCCGATAGCTGATCGGGCATGGCGCTAGAAAAAGGTTGGTGCGATGGCGAGCGCGGCCAGCAGGAGCAGTAGAACCCCCATCAGCACCAGGGCATAGAAGATCCAGGTCTCGCGCCGCACATGGCTGTGCACCAGGACCTCGATGTCCTCGCGACCGCGCGCGGCCACCGACGACGCCAGCCGGTAGCGGGTGATGCCGTCGGTTCGGCGCGGCAACTTGATGAAGAGCTCGGGCACGGTGTCGAGCAGCTTGACCGTGTCGTGGATGGGCAACCCCGCGCTTCTCGCCAACTGCACGGCGGCGAGCCCCTTGTTCGGCTCTTCGAGGAAGCTGTTGACGATGGCAAGGATGCGGACGCTCTTGCCGCGGAATCGGAATTTCCAGGGAGCGAGGTAGTCTGCCATGGGCGACACCGTTCAAGGTCGTCGGGCGATCATAACGGCGCGCTTTGGTGCGGGATAGCCTTCGATGGTCAGGGCAGGGTCCGCGCGATCGAGTGCGTCGCGCAGGGATTCGAACGGCATCCAATCGGTGGAGCGTTGTTCGCGCGGGGTGGTCGGCGAGACGTCGGCGACCTGCGTGAAACCGAAACCGACCGCCTCCAGCCACGAACAGAGCGTCCCGATGTCCGGCACCAGCCAGATGTTGCGCATCCGGGCATAGCGTTCCCGTGGTTCTAGAGGCGCGCCGTCCACGACCAGCGATTCGAGCACCAGGGTCGTTCGTGCATGGGTGTGTCTCACGAGGTGTTGCACGTGCGCCATTGGATCGCGGCGATGGTAGACGACGCCCATGGAGAAGACGACGTCGTATGGTTCCCCGGCCTCGAAGTCTTCCAGGCGCACCGGCAGGACCGTGTTTCGGTTTGCGATCCCCGCGGCCCCACGATCCATGTAGTGGGCGACGGCCGCGTGCTGCAGCGTCGCGAGCTGCGACGGGTCGATGCCGGTGACCGAACGGGCGCCGGCTTCGAGCATGCGCCAGCCGTAGTAGCCGTTGCCGGAGCCCACGTCCAGCACGCGGCTGCCGTCGAGGTCGAGATGATCCACGATGCGGGCCCATTTCAGGTCCGATCGCCACTCGCTGTCGATGTCGATTCCAAACAGGTGGAACGGCCCCTTGCGCCAGGGAATCAGACCCCGCAGCGCCCTGTGGAGCTGTTCGTACGTGGTGTCATTGAGTGATTCGCCTCCAGCGCTCACGGTGGCACCTAACGAGACCTCGGTTGGTCGGACATCGGGCAGGGTCTCGAGAGCCGCCATCCAGCGGGGCAGGTCGCCGTGACGACGGTTGCGCAGTGCTTCGACGGCGTACTCGGCGCCGGCGGCACGCCACGCCTCGAACAGGGTATCGAGAACCCTAGGGGCGGGGCTTGTGCCCGCCGGTGCCGCGGAATCCGCAGCGTGTTTTTTGGACGTCGCGGGACGACCGCGTGTCCTGACGGGCGCGTTGGGGTCGCCCCTACGGGAGGCCATCTGTCTGTGGCCAAGCGACGAAGGACGCCCAGTTCAAGCATCGGAACCACGTATCGGCATCGGCGAAGCCCGCGTCACGAAACCTGGCCAGGTGCTCGTCCTCGGAGTCGATCCGCATGACGTTCTCCAGCGCCGCGCGCTTCTGGCTGATCTCCAGTTCGCTGTAGCCGTTGGCACGCTTGAAGTCGAGGTGCAGGTCCTCGGCGTAGGCGGGGGCGCGGAGCTTCTCCGAGACGATCACCACGCCCTCTGGGTTCAGCGCCCCGCGAATCCTCCGCAGCAGGGGCAGGCGGTCCGCGGGGGGCAGGAACTGCAGCGTGTAGTTGAGGATCACCACATCGGCCCGTTCCAGCTCCACGGTGCGTACGTCGGCCTCCTGCCAGCGCACGCGGGTTTCGTTGGAAGCGATCTCCCGTGCCCGTTCGAGCATCGCCCGGGAGTCGTCGACCGCGACGATCTCGCACCGTGCTTCGCCGATGGCGTGCAACACGGAGTGGGTCGAGGCGCCGAGGGAACACCCGAGGTCGTAGCAACGTCCATCCGTACCGAGGTGTTTCGCGGCGATCAGGCCGGTCATGCCAACGACCGTGTCGTAGCCGGGCACCGAGCGGCGGATCATGTCGGGGAAGACGGCGACAACGGACTCGTCGAAGGTGAAGTCCACGAGGTCGCGCGGGGCGTCGAACAGGCGGTCACGGCGCGGCCCTGGGGCTGCGGGCAGCGCTTTCCCCGCGGTGGTAGGCTCTCCGGTCCGATCCGTCACGCGGAACATTGTATGGCGACTCCGGCGGCCGCGGAGCAGGCCGTGAACCTCGCAAGCGCGGACCTCTACATCAACCGCGAGCTGGCACAGCTCGAATTCAATCGGCGGGTGCTGGAACAGGCCAAGCGCGAGGATGTGCCGCTCTTGGAACGGCTGCGTTTCCTGTGCATTGCCGGGTCGATCCTGGACGAGTTCTTCGAAATCCGCGTCTCCGGGCTCAAGCAGCAGGAGGAAGTGGGCGCCACCCAGCGCGGCCCCGACAACCTGTCGCCCTCCGAACAGCTTCGGCGCATCGCGCTGGTTGCCCACGAGTTGGTGGATGAGCAGTACCGCATCCTGAACGACGTTCTGTTCCCGCTGCTCGACGCCCAAGGGATTCGATTCCTGAAGCGCAGCCAGTGGAACGCCGGGCAGGAAGCCTGGCTGCGCGACTTCTACCACCTCGAGCTCGAACCGATCCTGACTCCCATCGGGCTCGATCCCGCGCATCCCTTCCCACGCATCATGAACAAGAACCTGACCTTCATCGTGACGCTGGAGGGAAAGGACGCCTTCGGACGGAACAGCGGCATGGCGGTGGTGCAGGCTCCGCGAACCCTGCCTCGGGTTGTCCGGTTGCCGGAAGAACAGGCCGAGAGCCCGCACGACTTCGTGTTTCTGTCCTCCATCATCCACGCGCACGTCGACGAGCTGTTTCCGGGCATGAACGCTGTCGGTTGCTACCAGTTCCGGGTGACCCGAAACAGCGACTTGTATGTCGACGAGGAGGAAGTCGACGATCTGCTGGTGGCCGTCGAGGGCGAGCTCTCCTCGCGCCGCTTCGGCGATGCCGTGCGCCTGGAACTCGCCGACGACTGTCCCGGACACGTGGGCAAGTTCCTGACCGACGAGTTCTCGCTCTCCGAGGAGGACGTCTACTATTGCAACGGCCCGGTCAACCTGATGCGGATCAACGCGATTCCCGACCTCGTGGATCGCCCCGATCTAAAGTATCCGGGCTTCACGCCGGGTATTCCCGCACGCATCCGGACGGCTCCGGACATATTCGCGGCGATCCGTTCGGGCGATATCCTGCTGCACCACCCGTTCCACTCCTTCGTGCCGGTGCTCGACTTTTTGCGCAGTGCCGCCGAGGATCCCAACGTGCTGTCGATCCGCCAGACCCTGTACCGCACGGGAACGGACTCGGCAGCGGTAAAGGTGTTGCTCGATGCGGCCCGGCGGGGCAAGGAAGTGCTCGTCGTGATCGAGTTGCGCGCCCGCTTCGACGAGGCGGCCAACATCGAACTGGCCAACCACCTGCAGGAGGCTGGTGCGCAGGTCGTCTACGGCATCGTCGGCCACAAGACCCACGCCAAAATGATCCTCGTCATCCGCCGGGAAGCCGGTGAACTGCGCCGGTACGCCCACCTCGGCACCGGCAACTACCACACTCGCACGGCGCGCACGTACACCGACTTCGGACTGCTCACCAGCGAACCCGACTTAGCAGCCGACGTGCAGCGGATGTTCCATCAGCTCACGACGATGGGCCGCAGCGGCCAGCTCAACAAACTGGTGCAGTCACCGTTCACGCTGCACGAGACCATCCTGGGCCTCATCGACGCCGAGATCGAAAACTCGGGGTCCGGCCGTCCAGCGGGCATCACCGCGAAGATGAATCAGCTGATCGATCCCGAAGTGATCCAGGCGCTGTACCGGGCATCGCAGGCGGGCGTGCGGGTGCAGCTCGTAGTGCGCGGCATCTGCGCGCTCAAGCCCGGAATCGAAGGCGTCTCCGAGAACATCACGGTGCGGTCGATCGTCGGCCGGTTCCTTGAGCACACGCGCATCTTCCTGTTCGAGAACGGCGGAGAGCCGCGAATCTACCTGTCAAGCGCGGACTGGATGGGGCGCAACTTCTTCTCCCGCGTGGAGGCCTGCTTCCCGGTCGAGGATCCAGAGAGTCGACAGGCCGTGATCCAACAGGGCCTCGAACCTTATCTCGCCGACAACGCGCAGGCGTGGGAATTGCAACCGGACGGCGGCTACGAGCGCGCCCCCGGTGGCGAGGAACGCAATTGCGCGCAAGAGAAACTGCTCGACCGTCTCACCCGCTGAGCGGCGGCACGGGTCCGGTCAGACTGAAACTCAGATCGAGGCGACGGCGAGTTTCAACGGGATCACGGCGAGATACTCGGACTCC
>VXPO01000062.1:6174-21662 GCA_009839505.1 Gammaproteobacteria bacterium | reverse complement strand
AACCCCGGGGCACAGCGAAGCGAAGCGCCGGGGACGGCTTTGGGGCGCTACGGGCTACTCGGCGACGGCCGAAACCGCGGCCAGAACTTCGTCGAACGGGGGTCTCGAGCGGTAGTCTTCGTGTGCGCGTTTGAGGCGAACTACGCCCGTGGCGTCGACGTAGAGGATACCCGGAAGAGCCACGCCGTAGGCCGGATGCCTCTCATCGGAGTACTGCTTGTTGCGCACGCCCAACGCGTCGATGAAAGCCGAATCCTCGTCCGCCAACAGGGCGTAGGCGATGTCACGCTCCTCGCCGAATTCCGCGAGCGCCGAAACGGAGTCGTAGGTCATTGCCGCGACCTCGACGCCCAAGGCCTCGAAGTCGTCCTGCCAATCCCTCAACTGAACCAGTTGAGCCTTGCAGTACGGTCACCAGTCTGCGCTACGGCTGATCACCAGGAGGAGGCCGCGGTCGCCGGCGAGGCTCGCGAAGTCGCGCGACGTCCCCTGGCTGTCCCGGGTCTCGAACTCGGGAATCGCGGTGCCGATGGCGGGTCCCCAGTCTGCTGCGTAACCGGTCGCCTCATCGTCCGCGACGTCTTCCGAGGCACCGGATGACACGGCGAGGACGCCGGCGACGAGGGCGACCGCCAACGGTATGCGACCGCGGCCAGTCGTTCGGGTGTTCTCGTGCATGGTGTTCTCCGCTCCGAGCCGGGAGTGATTATCGACCATGGGTTGCGGACCTGTCATCAAGTCGACGCCACCGCTTCGTGGCGCCGCCGACTACCAGGTAACACCCGGAGTACTGCTCGATGAAACGACGCATTGGTCGAGCGGAACGGCAATGTCACTTTGTTACCATTTCCGCGCGGCGACGGTCCGGTAGCAAGAGGAGAGTTTCGACCCCAATGCCCACGTTCAAGACTCACAGCGCAGAGATCTACTTCGAACATCGCGGGGCACGGGCGAACCCGCGCGTGCTGTGCGTACACGGTCTCGGCTGCCAGATCGTTCAATGGCCGGACTCGCTGATCGAAGGCATCGTCGATGCCGGTCTGTGCGCGGTGATGATGGATAATCGCGACGCCGGCCTCTCCCACGGTCCCGAAGGCTCGCCGCCCGCGGTCGAAGACCTGCTCGCAGCCCGTGAAGATCCGTCGGTGTTGACGCCGCCGTACACGCTGTCCGACATGGCCGCCGACATCGTCGCGTTGCTCGACCACCTCGGACAGGGCGGTGCCCACGTCATTGGCCTGTCCATGGGCGGAATGATCGCGCAGCGGTTGGCGATCGAACACCCGACGCGGGTCTACAGCCTGACCTCCATCATGTCGTCCACGGGCAATCCCGACCTCCCCGGTCCAGACGATCAGACCGTCGCGGCGTTGCTTGGCTCGGTCGTCGCGGGGGACAGCGAGACGGCCATTGCCCAGAACATCCAGGCGGCCAAGGTTTTCGCCGGCCCCCACTACGACTCCGAGACGCTGGGGATCGCCCGCTTCGCGCGGGCTGCGATCGAGCGCGCCTACCGACCCGAGGGCACGCTGCGCCAGTTGAGCGCAATACTCGCGGCCGAAGACCGGCGCGAAGCACTCGCCAGGTTGGCGGTTCCGACGCTAGTCATCCACGGCAACGCCGACCCCCTGGTTCCCGTCGAGGCGGGACGCGATACCGCTTCCGCCATCCCCGGTTCGCGGTACCTCGAGGTCGACAAGCTCGGCCACGATCTCTCCGAACCCGCCATCGGCGAGATGGTCGCGGCCATTACCGCACACATCGGCGACGTCGAAGTCAGCCGATAGCGCGCGCCGCTGGCGCGGCGGCGCGCCGCTGGCGCGGCGCGTTCGAGTTTGCTTTGCAAACTCGGCGCATGAACAAACCGGATACGGTTGCGGGTCGAGTCCGGGTTAGGGGTCGATCAGGCGCAGGTGTTCGACGTAGGCGCCGTGGCGGTCGCGGATCTCGCGAACGTAGCGGACGACCTCGGAACCCCGCACGTAGCCGTAGGTGGCCCGGTTGGCGTATTCGGGTTCAGCGAGTTTGAGCATCGCCCGCTCGACGTTGTCGAACCAAACCGAGTCGTCGAGCCCGAGTTCGAGTGCCAGACGGCGTCCGTCGTGCACGTGTCCCACGCCCGCATTGTAGGCGCCCAATGCGAACCAGAGCTGCTCCCCCACGGGCAGTGCCGGGAATCGCTCCCGCGTCCAGGCGAGGTAGGCGACGCCGGCGCGGATGCCCGTCTCGGGGACGTCGAGTTCCTCCGGGTCGAATCCCATCTCGCGCGCGGTGCGCGGTAGCACCTGAAGCAGACCCTCGGCACCGGCGAAGCTGACCTGCTGCGGATCGAAACCGCTCTCCTGGTACATCTGTGCGACCACCAGTCGCCAATCAAGCCCGTGCTCGCCAGCCCACCGCTTGACGATACCGTCGTAGGGCGAGAGGACATCGCCCTGCACCCGGTCTCGTTGTTGACTCTCCATGCGCCGCTTGTTGCGGAAGTACTTGTTGCGCAGGACGTTGAAGTCGTAGCCCCGGTAGTTGCGTTCGATGAACGCGTCGAGGCGGCTCGCAAGCTCCTCGCTGCTTTCCCGCACGGCCCAGCCAAGCCCTTGTTCCGGCTCCAAGGCGAGACCCAGGGAGAGGCGCGGTTCGAAGGTGGCTTCGAGTTCGGCACGGTGGCTGTCCACGAGCGTCACATCGGCGCCACCCGATAGAACGGCATTGAGAATCGCGGTTGTCGATGCGTCTCGGTGGTCGATCTCGAACACCGGGTCCGGGCCGAGCCCCGCCAACGTCGCGGCATAGCTTGTGACCGGATTGACAGTGACGCTCCGCCCAGCTAGATCGGCAAGGTCAGTGACCGGTTGGCCCGTCGTGACGAAGGTCTCGCGGATCAACAGGTACGGCCGCGTGAACCGCAGGCCCATGGCCTCTCGCTCGTCCGTCGGCACTAGGCTCGCCGCGATCAAGTCACCGCCGCCCTCGTCGAGGCGCTCGAAAAGCCCGCCAATGTCCGGCGCGACGACAACCTCCACCTCCAGGTCGTGGGCGGCGGCGAACAATCGGACCATTTCATACTCGTACCCCAGCCGCTCACCACGCCAAAGGTAGTAGGTCGTCGGCTGGTTGACGGTGAGCATGCGCAACCGGCCAGCGGCGAGGATGGCATCCCAGTCACGAGGTTCGTCGACGCGCTCCTCCACGGTGTGCGCTTCCAGCAGGTAGGCGTCCAGAACTTCCTTCAAGCGGGGATTGTCGCGACGCAGCGCCCAGGCGTGGTCGTCGACATTGGGAAGTTCACGAAGCTTGGCGATGCGTTGACTCGTCGCCGCGACGGTTCGGGCCAAGGCTTCATCCATGATGGTGGCGTCGATGGTTCCCGCCTCGATCAGCTCCTGGAATCCCATCGGGTCGGTATCCGCCGGCACCGGGATACGTGGCGCATCGGGATAGTGTTCGTCGAGCGACACCATGTACGCCGTGTCCTCGGCTACGCCGAAGCGTCCCGCCTCGGTCACGCCGATCACCCATTCCCGCGACCTTGTCAGCGGCAACGAAAACGCCACTCGCTCGCGGCGCGAGTCGGTGATCGTGAGGTTCCACGCCGCGATGTCCGCACGCCCCTCCTCCAAGCTGCGAAACAGCCCTTCCACGTCCTGGACCAGCACCCACTCCACTGCCAGGCCGTGGCGTTCGGCGAACCGCTCCGCCAGGCGCCGATAGTGCTCGGTGGGCAATCCCTGGGAAGGCAGCGTCTCGAACCCGGCCCACGCGCGGCGAGCAAGGCGGATCGTGCCGCGGGCCTCGATGCCCGGCCAATCCTCCGTGGACAGCCTTGTGGCCGGCTCCGCGGTCTCGGGCCGGTCGGGTCCGCAGGAAATCGCCGCCAGCCCGGCGGCTGCCCACAGAATCCCCCAACGACGCGTCACCGTTCGTAGATCTCGCCGTCGGGAAGCTCTTCCGGTTCGAGTTCCCATTCCTCGGCAGCCTCGCTCCACGCCGCGAACTCCGCGCGCGCGGACCACTTGCCCGTGCCGTCGCGGCCGAAGAGTACGTAGAAGCCGCGGTCCTCGGCACCATAGACCTCGATGCACATCAACGCCGTCTCGCCCGCAACTCCTATGCGCGACAGCGCCACCACGGGCTGTCTCCGTCGGGCGCGTATCAGGCTTGGCGGCGCACCGGACTCGTCCATCACCAGCCGCGCCGCGTGGGCGTCGAGTTCAAGCCCATCCATGCCAGCAGCATTGGCCTCGAGAAACGCCGTCCAGACCTCGGCGGGAAGCGCCTGTTTCGCTTGCCGGCAGTCGCTGGCGCGGCTAATGACCACAACCTTGCCCATGGGGACGACCACGTCCCGGACCAGAGTCTCGAGGACGTCCTGCTCGGTGGCCGGTGGCGCCTCACCGCATCCTGCGGCGAGCAGGGCAAAGACCGCGAGCGCTGCGCGACGCCACGAGCGCCGCTGGCTGCCGGGCAACAAACGGGATTCGTTCCATGGTGGCGCCCCATCGCCGGCCCGGCCGCGTCGGCAACGACGTGCGTTCGCTTCACGAGTCATTGGCTGCGCACGAGCACCGTCCGGTTGTCCACGAGGTTCGTGATCTGTGCTGGCGAGTAGTCGAGTTCCTCCAGCAACGCGATCGTCGCGCCACCCATTGCTCCCGTGCCGTGGTAGTCGTCGCCTTTCGAGAATCGCACCATCGGCCCGTAGCGCCAGTAATCGCCCCAATCCGGATGCACGGCAGGGACGCGCAGTTCCTCGATCTCGCAATGTGCGTCCTCGAGGAAGAAGGCGGGAGGCTGGAGACCGTCAGCGCGTACGCAACCCACACCCTTCGGCGCCAGCCGCGCTTCGAAGTCGTCGGCATCGCCCGCCGCGAAAGTGCGCTCGAGTTCGACTTCGAGATCCGCCGCATCGCGCTCGGCGGTGAGCCCAAGTTCTTCGCGCAGCCGTTGCCACTCCGAGTCGAGGACGACCATCAGCAGAACCCAGCCGTCGGCACACCGGTAGAGCCTCTGTAGGGGTCCGATGCCGTAGCCCTCCGGGTCCAGGGCAGGCCGCTCGGGCTTGCCCTCGTAGCGGAGGAAGTCGTCCCAGTTGGCGTAGGCGTTGGCCCCGAACATGTCGACGAAGATCTTCTGGCCCCGACCGTGGGCACGGCGAGCGGCCAGTCCCAGGACGGCGACCGTGGCGACGACCATGGAGGTGTTCGGATCGGGATTGACCTCGTTGGCGCGGAGCAGCTTGCGCGACGTCTCGCGCAGGCCCGCGTTGTCGAGTTCCACGTCGTCCGGCGGCAGGCCGCCGAGCTGCCATACCACGCCGCCGAGGGCCGCCCCCGGAATGGGGTGGGTCGACGGTCGTTTCGCTCCGGGCCCTTGAGGCCCGTAGCCGTTGGCCGAGATGTAGACGAGATCGGGATTGACCGCCGACAGTTGCTCGTAGCCGATGCCGAGCTTTTCCGGCACGCCCATGCGGTAGTTGTGAATCCAGATGTCGGCCTTGGCAGCCAGCGACTGGGCGATCCGCTGGCCCTCCTCCGACTTGAGATCGAGGCTGATGCATTCCTTGCCGGCATTGCACTTGGAAGCCCCGAAGCCGTGGAACATCGAGCGGAACGGATCCCCGGTCGGCGGCTCGATCTTGATGACCCTGGCGCCCAAGTCGGCAAGCATGGACGCTCCCAACGGCGCCGCGATGATCGTCGCGCTCTCGACCACGGTGACACCGGCCAAGGGCTTGCCGGGTCTTTCCCCGGGTGCGGGCTTTCTTGGGATAGGCCTCGGCTCGATGTCGTCGAGGGTAGCTTCCGCTGCGCGGCCGCTCACCTCGCCGGGCGTCTCCGTGAGATTCGCCAGCAGGCCGAGCTGGGTGATCCCGTCCCGTTCCACGACATGCCCATTGGCGGTGACGTCCGGATCGGCAAGCGCCTCCTGGGTGGTCTGATACGGATGCGAGACGACGCCTCCGTCAGCCACGAAGATCTCCGTCCACTCCGCCAGCGTCTTGGACTGCATGTGTTCGAACAGGCGATCGCGGAACTCCTCGAAGGCCTCGCGCGGCCAGCGGAACGGGTCGCCCTCGTGCTCGGCGGCCGCGATAACGGCGTCGAGCCCGGAAGCGCGAAAGAAGTTGTCGAGCAGGTGCGGCAGCAGGTTGCCGAGCTGCAGCCACTTGCCGTCGGCGGTGCGCACCGGGTGGTAGTTCAGGGTCGGCATCGACACGGTGCGGTCGCGGGTGACCTTGGGACGTTCGAGGATTCCCTTGTCCCACAGTTGGGCCATGGCCATGATGCCCATCTCGTAGGGAATCATGCCGCGCAGCAGCGAGGTGTCGAAGGTGTAGCCGTGGCCGGTCGCCTCGCGGCCGAGAAGACCGGCCAAGAGACCGGCTGCCGCCGCTTGCGCGGTGGCATGGGTACCAACCTGCAGGGCTGAGTAGTTCGGACCCGGGCGGTCGGCGACGCCGGCGAAGTTGAGCATTCGACCGGACTTGGCCGCGACCACTGGCTCGTACGCGGGATAGTTCGCGTAGGGACCCTCCTCGCCGAAGCCCGAGACGATGCCCAATACAAGGTCAGGACGACCGAGGGATGCCGGGTCGAGGCCGATCGCTTCCCGAGCCGTGCGATCCAGCGACGTGACCACCGCGTCGGCGGAGTCGACGATGAGGCTCCGCAACGCGGCCAGCTGGTCAGCATCCTCGAGGTCCACCTTCACGATCCGCTTGCCGCGCGTCCACAACGGCCACGAGCCCATCGAGGAGTAGGGGTCGCCGCCTCTAGGCACCACCTTGATGACATCCGCGCCGAAATCGGCGAGCACCATGGTCGCGAGACCGGTTACCGGGCCGACGCCCAACTCGACGATGCGGAAACGCGACAGCGGGACCATGGCGACTTCCAATGCGAAACAAGCGCCGAACTGTGCGCGAGGCTCACAACAGCGTCAACCTCGGTGCTGCCTTGGAGTACGTCTTCCTTGAGACAATCCGTTGCTGGGAAGCGTCTAGTATGATTTTCCGGCATTCGCTTTGCGTAGTTGATCACTATGCGCATATCCGAACGAGGACAAGTGACGATCCCAAAGGCCATCAGACACCGGCTCGGCATGAACCACAACGTCGAAGTGGAAATGATTCCGACTCAGGATGGCTTGCTCATCAGAAAGACAAACAGTGCTGAACATCCGGTGGACCGCGTCTACGGGGTACTCAACGATAAGCGCCGATCGGACGACCACATCGATGAGATCCGGGGTCGGTGATCAAGGGCGTCGACTCGAGCGCACTGCCTGACGTCTTTGTATCGGTGCCCATGCGATCGGTCCGCTGCCTTCCTGACTCGTGACCGTTGCTTCTACGCGAGCTACTTCCCGGACCTGCAACGGCCATCGGCCGATTGACCGTCGACTGGCGTCGCCGTCACACTAGCCGGGTCGTCGTTGAACTGGGACGATCCATGGGCGGAAATCACGTTCGACCGATGGCCACGCTGGTCGTGGCACTCGCTGGAGTCCTTGTGGGCTGCGGCGGTGGCTTCGACAACCCACTCCCTTGGCAAGCGAGCCCATTGACCCATGAGCTGGTCGGCACCTGGAGGCCTGTCGAAGGAGGCGACACAGCGGTAGCCCTCGTCTCGCAAGGCCCCGACGGCGCGTTGAGCGTCGAGCTAACCTATCAGGAAGGGGTCGAGGCGACTTTCGAGACCCGCAAGAAGAAGGAACGGGCGACGTTCCTCGCCGACCTCTTGGCGGTGGACTCCTTGCACGTCCTGCAGATCAGGCTGGACACGTACGAGGAGTTCGACGAGCACGGCAAGGCGCTGCGGGACTCCGCCAACGGCTACCTATTCCGCCGTGTAGTGCACTCACCCGACAGTGGTCTGTCGATCCAGAAACTCCGGGGAAGCGTGCTGGGACGCTTGGCCGAGGCGGAACTCGCCGATGCGGATATCGAGATCGATGTCGCGGCGGCCAGCCAATGCGTGAGCGGCGACTTCGAAGCCGGACTTCTGCTCGGGTGGTCACGCAGCATGTGGCAGGAGATCGACGGCAAGATGAGCGACGGTGCGAAAGCCGAGTTGATCGCGGCGCTCGGCGGCGAGGACCAAACCATCGCGGACTTCGAACGAGCCCTCGCCGAGCTCGACGAGAAAAAGACCGACCCCTACAAGGAACTTGCCGGAATGAAGGCGTGCCTAGCTCGCCGCCTACCTGGCGATGCACTCGGGCATGTCTTCCTCATGCATTCGGAGGCGATCTTCTCCGGTGAAGTCGAGCGTTACGTCCGGGTACAAGGCCCGAACGCGACCGACCCGGTCACGTCACCGTGAATTCAATTCGCCCGAAGTCCCCGTAGTCCGCCACGTAGTGGCCGGGCTGGGCGGGGTGGATTCCCCCGCAGGCGCCGGTGATCAGCAGCATGCCGTCCTCGACCGCCAGGCCGCGTTCCCGGGCCTCGTTCAACATCCACGCCAGCGCCGCCTGGGGTCCGCCCAAGGCATCCGAGGCGGGTGCCGAGCAGACTTCCTCGCCGTCGCGGGTCAGGGTGATCTGGATGTCTCCGTAGGAGTCCCGCAGCGGCAGCTGATCGCCGACGATGTAGCGGTCGGCGGAGATGTTGCAGGCGGTCAGGTTGGTGCCGTTGCGATCCGCGTCGTCGGCGAAGGCCATGCGCGGCACCTCGATGACGGGCCCCGCCGTCTTCGGCGTACCGTTGCCGTCCACGACGAGACCGATCTCGCACTCCAGGCTCACTCCCGGTGCGCTTGGAAAGGTCGCGCCCGGCGCAAGCCGTCCGGCTTCGTACAGGCTGCCGATCAGGGGATGCGTCAGACCAAACGCCTGCTGTCCGGCGGCGGCTGTCATGCCGGCCTTGAGACCGGCGACGGCGCCTACCCCGGCAACGACCTTCTTCTGGAGCCCATAGGCATCCTCGAGGGTAAGGCCCGCCGGCATCTTCGGCAGCGTCCCACCGTTGCGGATGGCCGCCGCCATGTCCGTAGCGAGATCCATCCTAGTTCCCGAAGTCCCAGCTCTCGCCGGCGTGGTAGCGCCTGAGCACGTTTTTAGCGATCAGGATCTTGTGCACCTCGTCGGGTCCGTCGGCGATCCTGAGGGTTCGCGCGCCTTCGTACATGCCGGCGAACGGGAAGTCGCCGGAAACGCCCGCAGCGCCGTACACCTGAATGGCCCGGTCGACCACCCGGTGGTAGGCGTTCGGCACGTACACCTTGATGGACGAGATGTCGGTGCGCGAGTCGGCACCCTCCTCCATCTTGCGCGCGCAGTCCACGACCATGAGCCGGGACGCTTGGATGTCCATGTACGAATCCGCGATGAAGCCCTGCATGAACTGCTTCTCCTCGAGCTTCTCGCCGCCGTGGACCTCGCGGGTCATGATCCGGTCGACCATGAGGTCGAAGCAGCGCCACATGGACCCGACCGAGTTCATGCAGTGGTAGATGCGCCCAGCGCCCAAGCGGTCCTGGGCAGCCTGGTGGCCGGTGCCGGTGCTGCCGAGCTGGTTCGACTTCGGCACACGGACGTTGTCGTAGATGATCTCGCAGTGCGACGAGGACTTGCCCCATACCGGCACGCCACGAACGATGTTCACGCCGGGGGTGTTCTTCGGCACGATGATCTGGGTCATCTTCTCGTTGGCGCCACCGGGATCGTCCGGGTCCGCCGTGCGGCACATGACGATGAAAAAGTCCGCCGCGTGGCCGTTGGAGGTGAACCACTTGTGGCCGTTGATGACCCATTCGTCGCCCTCGAGCTCGGCCCGGGTCTGGATGGAACGTGGATCGGAGCCGGCGTTGTGCGGCTCGGTCATTGAGAAGCCCGACTGCATCCGGCCTTCGGTCAGCGGCTTCAGCCACTTCTCATGCTGCTCCGGCGACCCGTACTTGACGAGGATCTTCTGGTTGCCGGAGTTCGGCGCCACGACGCCGAACAGCGACGCCGCCCCGGGGCTGTAGGCCAGCACCTCGTTCATGTACGCATGCTGCATGAAGGACAGGCCCATGCCGCCGAACTCGGGCGGCAGGTGGGGCGCCCAGAGGCTTGCCTTCTTCACCTTGTTCTGGACCCCGACGCGGAGTTCGTGGGCTTCTTCCACTTGCTCCCGGCTCGGTCGGCCACCGTCGGTGCGGTGCGCCCAGAGCTTGCTCTCGAACGGCAGGATGTCGTTGTTGACGATCTCGGCCGTGGCGAGCCGGACCTCGTTGACCTCGTCGTCCAAGGTCGGCACCGGCTTGACGTTCATGGGCATGATCGCCCTCCCCTAATGTCCCAAGGCAAACGGCTAATTTACTGGAACTGGGTGGGCGGTGCCATTGCGCGACCGATTGCCGACCTGATCGCAGCCGTCAGTCGGCGAAAAAGCGACTGCGCAAGTCTTCCTCCGCCTCCTCCTCAATGTAGCGGCAAGCCTGACGGTAGATCGCCTGCACCGTTCCCACCGTGAGTTGGCGGTGAAGGGACACCACCAAGGTCTCTTTGGTGCCGGATGGCCCGATACGCGCAAGCTTGGCGTGGCTGCCCCGGATGGACGCGACTTCGAACGCGTGTCTGCCCAGAAGGCGAAGGACGTCGCGAGCCGTCAGCCTTCTCAGCCGGGGCACTGCGATGAACCGACCACTGTCTCGAACGTAACCAGAACCCGAGGGTTGTGGACGAGACCCAGTGCCTCGGGATCCTCGCCGTCCGTATACAACCGCAGGGCATCCCGGAGATTGGCGAGGGTCTCGTCCAGGGACCGGCCCTGGGTCACGACTGCGACCTCCAGGCACTCCGCGACATATTGCCCTTCGCTCTCGGAGAGGACGGCATGGACCGAGTCTCGTGGAGCAATCGACGCGACGGCGTAGGCCGGCGAAGCCTCCGCAGCCTCGGAAGCGACCGCCCGCCCCCCTTGTCCCTTACCCGCGACCCGGTACTCGGCGCGTATCCTGTACTTGCCCCGGCCTATTCGTTCGAAATACGGCCAACGATGCGGATGATGGCTTGGTGCGTTGACGCAGCAACGGCTGACGACGTGTGTCCTCACGGAACGTTCGTTGAGATGGGGCAGCGCACTCACGACCTCCGCGGGGGAGAACGTCCAAGACCGCCGGTCCGCGCACAATCGGCGTGCGGCCAGCAGAATCTCTTCGTGGATGGCCATCCAAATTACCCTAATGGCTCAAAACTAGATATAACTTAATTACAAGTTGTAAATAGGTCAAGAATCGCGCCTCGAGTTCGCGGGGACGCCGCGAAGGAAGCACGTTCAGGAACTTCCCTAGCCGCGTCGCACTACTTCCGGGTGACCAAAGCCACCGTGTTGCCGTCCGGGTCTTCGAAGAAGGCCATCCACTCGGTCTCGCCCGCGGGTCCGAAGGTGCCGTCCCCGTCCTTGTGCACAGGACCCGGCGGATGGACGAAACGGACTCCCTTGGACTCGAGTTCGGCCACCCTGGCCTCGATGTCGTCGGTCCAAACGTAGAGGATGGAGTTGCCCTTCGTCTCCCCGCCGGACTCGAACAGCACGCGCACACCGTCAAAGTCGAAGAACAGGAGGCCCGGGGGATCGAAACGGGCGACGAAACGGGCACCGAGGACGTCCCCATAGAACACCTCGGTGGCATCGAGGTCGGCGACGTGCATGGCGATCTGGTGTAGCCGCATTGGAAGTTTCCGGGCGGGGGTGAGCGAAGTCTAAGCGTTGGCGAGGTCGAAGGGCGCGCTCGACGCAACCCGATCTGCCTTCGTCGACCGCTTCGCGGGGCGACGCTTGCGGGATGTCGCGACGGGGCGCTACCTTCCAAGCCCGTAATCGCTGCGCGACCCGATGGCCCCCTTCGTTCTGCCTCTGGCTACCACGACCCGTGACCTGGCGGTGCTCGGCGGCAAGGGTCGGTCGTTGGCCGCCCTGAGTCGCGCCGGTTTCGCGGTTCCGGAGGGTTTCCACATCACCACGGGCGCGTACGCCAGGTTCGTCGCGACGAACGACCTGCCATCGCGACTGGCCCGGGCGGCCGTTCCCGAGATCGTCAACGGCACCCTGTCGTTCGACACCGCGGCGACGCGGATCACGGGCATCTTCGCCGCAGCGACGTTGCCGACGGAGGTCGGCGAGGCGATCGCCGCCGCCTACGAGCGGTTCGCCAATGCGGCCGTCGCGGTGCGTTCCTCGGCAACGGCCGAAGATCTTCCAGAGCTGTCGTTCGCGGGCCAGCAGGACACCTATCTCAATGTTCATGGCAGGGACGACCTGCTTGCGGCGGTACGCAACTGCTGGGCGTCGCTCTACTCGGCACGGGCCATGGCCTACCGGCACAACATGGCCATCGAACAGGACTCGGTCGCAATGGCGGTCGTCGTCCAACGGCTGGTGAACGCCGACGTCTCGGGAATCCTGTTCACCGCCAACCCGGCGACCGGTCAACGAGACGAGCTGGTCGTGAACAGCAGCTACGGCCTCGGCCCACCGGTGGTAGCCGGCCAAGTCGACCCAGACACCTACGTCGTCGATCGCCAGGCACTCGCCGCCACGAGCACGACGATCGGCGCAAAGGCCCGCCGACTCATCGCTGCGGGCAACGGCACCCGTGCCGACAGCGTCGCCGCCGAGCGGCGAAACGAGAGTTCGCTGACCGAGGATCAACTCGGACGGCTGGCATCCACCGCCCTCGCCGTGGAGCGCCTCTTCGACGATGTGCCCCAGGACATCGAATGGTCGTACGTCGGTGACGAGCTTTGGCTGCTGCAGTCACGTCCGATCACCGGCCTTCCCCCGTCACCGCTTACCGACATCCACTGGAATCCTCCCGAACCCGGTGCGTACCTCTCGCGTTCTCAACTCGTCGAGCACATTCCGGACCCCGTCAGCACCTTGTTCGAAGATCTGCATATGAAACGGTCGCTGCAGCACTACTGGGGCATGAACCTGGTGGGGCGCGGGCATCACCGGTTCGAGGACACCCAGCCGCCGGCGTGCTTCCACGTGCAGACGACGATCAACGGTTTCGCCTACCGGCATCTGGGCGAACCACCCCGATCCGCACGCCACGACCGGGCTGAATCCGTGCCGAGCCGTACCGTCAAGCGGTCAACATGGGTCCGCGTGCGGCAGCGCTGGATGCGGGCCAAGCACAAGGCCCTGGCGTCGTTCCGTTGGCGCTACGGCGCATTGCCGGTCTATCTCGGGACGATCCGCCGCTGGCGCCGGCTCGCGCCAGCGGTCGCGACCAACGCCCAGCTCTGGGCCGGCATCCGCGCAATGTCCATGGCGGAAGCACGCTACTGGTACCGACACGGCGTGTGGAGCGCCTTCTCCATGTCACGCGGCACGGAGTACGAACTGGCCAACTATCTGAACGAACATGCGCCGGGCCGATTCACCAGCGGCCAGTTCCTGACGGGTCTCGATTCGCCGGCCTTCGACGCCCAGTTGATGCTTTGGCGCATCGCATGCGACATCCGTCGCGACCCGGCGCTTCACGCACTCGTCGTCGCCACGCCTCCCCGGCGACTGGCGGAGGTTTTCGGCTCGGCGCCCGAGGCCGGGCCGGTGCGGCAGGCGGTCGAGCGTTACATCGACTGCCATGGCCACCAGATCTTCACCTTGGACTTCGCGGAGCCGTGCGAAGCCGAGCAGCCCGAGGAACTCATGCACACGCTGCATGGCCTGGTGCTCGACGAGCACTACGACCCCGTAGCCAGGCAACGGCGACTGGCCGAGAGCCGGCGCGCCGCGGTCCTAGCCGCGTCAGCGCACTTCACGCAGCGGCAGAGATCGCGTTTCCGGAAGCTGCTCCGGCGGGCACGTCGCCACTATCCAAACCGCGAGCGCGCCATGTTCCACATGGGCAAGGCGTGGGCGGTCCTACGTCCGCAAGCCCGCGAACTGGGCCGTCGTCTGGTGAAAGCCGGCACGCTCGCGGATGCGGAGGACATCTACTTCCTCACCACCGACGAAGTCGCGCGTGCGCTTCGAGCACTCAAGATCGGCGAGGGAATACCGGGATACCGGCGTCTCGCCATCGACCGGCGTGCCCTGCGCGAGTCCAGAAAGCGCCTGGCGCCGCCGGTCGAAGTGCCTGGCCCACCACCCTGGGCGCAATCCGCCGCGGTCGCGGAAAGCGATCCCGGTTCCTCCATCCTCAAGGGTTCAGCGGTCAGCCCCGGCAAGGTCACGGCCGAAGCCAGCCTGGTTCTCTCGGCGATGGACTTTGCGAAGATGCGTCCCGGCACGATCCTGGTCTGTCCCACCACCACGCCGGCCTGGACACAGTTGTTCCCCAAGGCGGTCGGGCTTGTAACCGACATCGGGGGAATCCTGGCCCACGGTTCCATCGTCGCCCGCGAATACGGCATCCCCGCCGTTCTCGGTATGGGTGACGCCACCACCCGGATCGTCGACGGCCAGCTAATCACCGTCGACGGCAACCGGGGAACCGTCGAGCTACTCTAGCCCGCTAGGTTTGACAGAGCACTGCCGAGTGGTCAGGTGCCCGAACCGCCCTGTAGTTCGACGAAGCGCCGGTACCGGCTGTCCGGGTCGGCCATCAAGTCGTCGTGGGTGCCGATGCCGCGAATCTCGCCGTCCTCCATGAATACGATCCGGTCCGCCCGACGGATCGTGGACAGGCGGTGGGCGATGACGACGACCAAGCGGCCGCCGGCCGCAGCCCGGAGCGACCGCACCAAGGCGTGTTCGGTGGGCGGATCGAGCGCTGCCGTGGGTTCGTCCAGAATGAGGATGGGGGTGTCCCGGACCAGCCCGCGGGCAATGCACAGCCGCTGTTTCTGGCCCACCGACAGGGTATCCCCCGAGCGGCCGAGGACCGTGTCCAATCCTTCGGGCAGCTCGTCGATGAACTCGAGTGCGCCGGCCGTGCGGCAGGCGGCACGCATGTCCTCTTCCGATGCATCGGCATTGGCCAGCTTGAGGTTCGAGCGGATGGTCTCGCTTAGCAGCAGGTGCTCTTGGAAGACGTACGACACTTGGCGGCGCAGGGAGTCGAGATTCACGCCGGTGATGTCCCGGCCATCGACCAGCACCCGACCCCGCGTGGGGCGGTAGAACCCGGGAACCAGGTAGGCGAGGCTCGTCTTGCCGGCACCGGTGGGGCCGACGACCGCGACCAGTTCGCCCAAGCGCAGTTCGAGGTCGACGCCGGCGAGCGCGCGCTGCCCGTTAGGATAGCTGAAGTGGATACCCTCGAGGCGCACTCCCTGCCGAATCCGTGGCAGGTCTTCGAACTCCTCGAAAGCGTCCTCCGCCTCCATGTCCAGGAAGAAGAACACCCGGCGGATGGCCGCCGTGTTGCCCTGCAGGTTGATCCACGCCATGCCGATGGAGAGCCCTGCCCCGCCGATCGACAAAGCGAAGCCGAACACGGCACCGAAGTCGCCGGGGGGGGGGGGCCCCCCCCCGGCCCCCGCCCGGCGGCGCGCCGCGCCCGGCCCCCCCCACCGCCAGCGTCACCCGAAGCGCCCACCCCCCCCCCCCC
>VXPO01000062.1:0-6164 GCA_009839505.1 Gammaproteobacteria bacterium | reverse complement strand
GTGTGGCCCTGCTGGTTCTACCCCGCCATGCCGATGTAGACCCCGCCCCCGCCTATCCACAAAGCGACGCCTAACACGGCACCGAAGCCGCCGGGCGTCATCGAACCCTCGATGACGCCGCCGAGTACCGAGAAGGCGACGTACACGCCGAGGCCAATGGTCAACAGTCCGGACAACGCCCACATGCCGATCTGCATGAGTACGACATGCCGGTAGCGACGGTACGACTCGTCGCTCTTCGCCTCGATGCGCGCCTTGTCGCGCGCCATGCCGCCCAGGCTCTGAACAGCGGCGATGTTGCTCATGCTCTCCTCGATGGCGTTCGTGGTCGCGGTTCCCGCAGCGCGGCTTGCCTGCTGGACGCGGCGGATGAGGCCGGAGGCGGGCAACGTCGCCAAGAGACCCGCAGGCACCAGCACACCGGCAATCCAGACCAGGTTCGGTAGCGTCTGGTCGTAGCTGTAGTGCAGCAGATAGAGCGTCACGATCACGCCGATGACCGTGAAGATCGGTTCGAGCGTGAGACCCAGCGAGATCTCGGGCACGTCCGGCGCGTCGTACATGACCCGGTAGACGGAGTCGCCGATGCGGTGGTCGTCCAGGCGACTCATCGGGAGTTGCGCCAACCGGTTGAACAAGCGCGTGCGCAAGGTGTTCGCCAACCGCTGCGTAAGCCGGATGTTCACCCAGGTTTCGACAACGCCGAATACGCCGGACACCGCACTGCGCCCCGCGTTGAGCTTGAGTTCCGACGTGCTGGCGCTGTCCGCGCCCCCGCCGATCCAGACGAACAGCCCGCCCCGGCCGAATAGGAACAGAAGCGCCGCACTGAATGCGATCACCGACCCCATGATCGCCATCTGATCGAGCCCGGCGACCGCGTTGACGAACGGTACGATGTGCGGAGGGAACGGGACCTCGATTTCGTCGAAGGGCTTGCCGAGCAGCACTTGATCGATCGTGATCTTGGCGAGAAACGGCAGGGTCAGGCTCGGTGCCAAGGCGAGGGCCGCCAGGACCATCTTGGCGGCGAACAGCGCCTTGACGGTCTTCAGCAGGACTAGCGCTCGGCCGACGAGTCCAAGCGCCTGGATATTCGTGATCCGCGTCCCCAAGTCGATGCGGTCGTCGAACCGGTCGTCCTTTCCGAACGACGCGAATCCTTGTCCAGACTCGACGCTTGCGGATTCGCTCATGGCGCTACTTCGTCGACAGGCGTGCCTTCGGTTTCGGCCACCACGAAGCCCCGGTAGCGACCGTCGGGGATCGCCATCAAGGTATCGTGATCGCCGATTTCCTGGATCCGCCCGCCCGTGAGAAAGGCGATCTGGTCCGCATTGCGGATAGTCGACAGCCTGTGGGTGATGAGGAACACGATCCGGGACCGACCCCAGTCGGACAGGTTGGCGAGTAGCCGCTGTTCGGTCTCGGCATCCAACGACGCCGTGGGCTCGTCGAGAATCAGGATCGGGGTGTCGCGCACGATGGCACGGGCGATGGACAGCCGCTGGCGTTGGCCCGTGGACAGCTTGCCACCCCGTTCGCCGAGCTCGGTGTCGTAGCCCTCGGCCATCTCGCGGATGAACTCGTCGGCGCAGGCGATGCGGGCGGCCGCCTCGATATCGCCGCGCGTGGCCTCGTGACTGGCATAGCCGATGTTGTCGGCCACCGTGGCGGCGAACAGCACGTTCTCCTGCAAGGCGATGGCGATGCTGCCACGAAGGTCTTCGATGCCGATATCACGGATATCCACGCCGTTGATGTGCACACTACCCGCGACGGGGTCGTAGAGCCGCAACAGCAGCGACATCAAGGTCGACTTGCCGGAACCGGTGGCACCGACGACGGCTGTGACGGTGCCGACCCGGGCCGTGAGGTCCACACCGTCGAGCACGGTTTGATCGGCTTCGTATGCAAAGTCCACCCCGCGGTAGCCGAGTTCCCGAATCGGCATCGGCACGGGAACCGGTTCGGCGGGGTCGGTCACGTCCGGTTCGACGTCGAGAAGGTGGTAGGCCCGTTGCAGCCCGACCGCCATGTCCTGCATGAGACTCCACTTGTTGATCAGGCCGCGGCCCCAGTCGAAGTACTCCCGGACCCTCCCGCTGGCCTGCTGGAACGCCCCAAGGTTCCAGACCGCGAATCCGACCAGGGTGATCGCGCCGGCGAGCCACGTCGTTTCTTCGTCCACGGTCCAGCCGGCCATCAGGTAGTCGGCGGTGTACATGGCCGCACCGGCGATGGCGAGCACGATCATCCACAACAGGATCATTTCCATCCGCAACCGAAGCGCGGCGTTGAGGGCTTGGTTCGAGTCCCGGTCGAAACGGCGCATCACCGTGGATTCCGCCTGGTTCGCCTTGATCACGCGAATGGCCGCGAACGACTCTTGGATCCGGGAGGTCAGGTTGCTGTTGGACTCCCGCGCCGCTCGCGCCAAACGCTGCAGACGCGGGGTATACCAAGCGACGACGAAGACGATGGGTACCGTCGCCCCGATGCAGATCAGTCCCAGTACGGGGTTGAACAGCCACAGGATCAAGCACGCCAACGCCAGCTTCCAGATCATGTTGATCGGATCCAGGATCGCGGTGTCGATGATCGCCGTGATCGTGGCGCTGTCCTGGTATACCCGGTAGATGGCATCGCCGGTTCGGGCATGGCTGTGGTAGCGAAGTGACAGATGCTCGGCCTTCTCCACCATCGTTACCCGCAGCCGCTGGTTAATGCGCTGGATGATCCAGGTGTAGTAGTAGTGCAGGAAGCCGAGCTGCAAGACCACCATGTTGAGGAAGTACCCGACGACAACGAACAGGACGAAGCGGTCGCGCACCACGAACCGCTGCTCCTCGCTGAGCTCCTCGACCTCCGCAAAACTCGGATCGACCATCAAGAACGTCGCCTGGGCGGGTTCCAAGGGGTGGCCGAGCATGATCTTGTTGTTCAGGATGTCGTCCACGAGCACCATCACGAGGCCAACCGCCGTATACGACGTCAGCTGCAGTACCAGCCAGCAAAGGATGTGCAGCAACTGGGGTTTGAGGTAGGGCCAGGTGCGGACGAAGACCCGAATGACGCCTGGCAATCCGAAGGTGGCGGGCAGCGCCGATCGATGAGTTGAAACCTCCACGAGCACCCGCCGAAATTGCCAAGGAGCGCCGTTTAGTCTACCGTATGGGGTCGCACATTCAGCCAAGGGGGGACAAGAGATGTTGTCGACCGAGCACTGTGCGAATCCCAACCACCACCGCTGGCTTAGCCGCATCGCGACCGCATTCGGCGGCCTCGCTCTGGCGGTTCCCGGAACGGCGGAAGAAGGCACCGACTACGACCGAGTGCACGAAGTCATCATCGTCACGGCCGAGAAGCGCGAGGAGGACATCCTTAAAGTGCCGGTCACCATGACCGCTTTCAGCCAGGACATGCTCGAGGAACTCGGCCTGACCGGCGACGAGGATCTCGAGCAACTCGTCCCGGGTCTGCAGTTCGCGTACGACTCCGAGGGCAACGGCATCACCATCCGCGGCATTGGTACCCAGAAGGCCGTGCAGTACAACGCCGACCTGGCCGTCGCGTTCTACGTCGACGGCGTCTACACCAACGATGTCTACGGCCTGGCGCCCAACCTGTTCGACGTCGAGCGTGTCGAAGTTGCCCGCGGGCCGCAGGGGACACTCAACGGGCGCAACTCGATCGCGGGGGCGGTGAGCTACGTGAACCGCAAACCCTCCGACGACTGGGATGCCGAGGTCCTGGTCGAGCTCACGGATACGGTCACGCGGCGATACAACGCCGCCTGGGGCGGGCCGCTCACGGACGGGGTGAGCTTCCGGCTGACGGGCGGCTACTACGAGGGCGACGGCTGGCAGGAGAACACCGGCAGCGGCAGCAACTACGCGGCACCAGACCAGTACACGCTCGCGCCGCAGTTGCGCTACACGAACGACCGTTTGGACCTAAACCTGCGCCGCCAGGTTGCAAGGGACCGGGGCACGGCCCGGTCACCGGTGCGCCTCGTCGACGTCGACCGGGACTCGCCGACCTACCTGCTGGGCGGCATCTGGCCGGTGACGAACTACCTGTACCTGTATCAAAAGCCGCTGCCGGGGATCGCCGACTGCAATCCCGGACAGTTCCGGGACTACGGCAGGCTCTGCGGCGAGTTGGAAAACAAGGTCTTGAGCAATGGGGCCAGCATCCGGGACGACGACACGGATCGCTGGTCGTTGAACGCCGATGCCGATATCGGCGACATGCTGGGCAACGAATCCGGCGCGTTGACGGTTCGCTACACCTACGGGAGCACGGTGACGGACACCGTCGGCTCCCGCGACGGCGACAACACCGACCGGGTGCCGAGCGCCGAGGATCCCTTCGTACCGCAGGACTGCGTCGACCAGATCGGCATCGACGAATGCCGGGAACGCGGTGTGCGGTATCAGAACCGGGAGACCGCCTATTTCTGGGACAATGACGAGAGTTCCCACGAGGTGCAGTTGTTCTCGAACTTCGACGGCCCGTTCAACTTCGTTGCCGGCGCCTACTCCTATGAGAACGAGTCCCACTGGCGCGTCAAGACCGGCGACTACGCCAACCCGTTCAACTTCACCAGCGCGGAGGACGCCGTGGCCGGCATCGACCGCGACGGCGACGGCGCGCCGGACTATGCGAACTGCGAGGAGTTCTACCAGACCTACGTGCTCGGCCCAGACGATCCCGCCACGGAAATCATCGAAGGCCGCAGCTTGAACCCGGAGGAATACCTCGGCTGCGAACCCGGCGACAACCACCTACTCAAGGGTGGCTCCGCCAGCGGCGCCGGCTACGAGACCCAGGCGGTGTTCGCGAACGGCGAGTACGAGTTGAACGAATCCTGGCGAATCTCTGGCGGCCTGCGGTGGACCGAGGACAAGAAGGACCAGCGCGGCGTCAGCGGAACATTCGGCGTGTCGAACGTTCTCGGCGTTCCGATCACGCGTTTCCGCGGCCTGTCCAACCGCAACGACAGTTGGGGTGGCACCATCGGTCACGTCAGTCTCGAATACACGCCGACGGACAACCGCCTCTACTACGGTCGGATTTCGACGGGATTCCGAGCGGGCGGATTCAACCAGATCTCCGGCGGTACCAGCGCGGCGGACATCGCCAACAACATCGTCCCGGCCACTTTCGAAGAGGAGACGCTGGTCAACTACGAGGCGGGCATCAAGGGACGGTTCCTTGACGACCGCCTAGTGCTGCAGACGGGTGCGTACCTGCAGGTCTTCGACGGCTTCCACTTCAACGGTCGGCAGTTGATATCGGAAGCGCATCGGGGCGGTCGGGAGAGCCCGATCCTCGAGTACACCGCCAACGTCGACGGCACCGAGATCTGGGGCGCGGAGGTGGAATGGGCCTTCTACGTCACCGACAAACTCCGGCTCTCCGGCTACTACAACTACCTGGACTCGTCCCTGGGCACGCACATGGCCTATATCGACGGCGACCGGGACGGCGACACGCTGGGTACGTTCCTCCACAGCTGGATCGACGAGGAGACCGGCGAGCGGATGGAGACCGAACTAACCAACATGCGCGACAACACCGGCAACCGATTGCCGCAGATGCCGAACCACAAGGGTGCCGTGACGCTCGCCTACACCCAGCCCCTCGACACGGCGGGTACGGTCGACATGCTCACTACCTGGAGCTACACGGGGACGCGCTATCCGAGCATCGGCAACCTCGACTATCGAGTGCTTGAGGCGTACAGGCGGGTGGACGTTCGCGCAACCTGGCAGTCGGCGGACGAAGTCTGGGCCGTCACCGGGTACGTGCAGAACCTGTTCAACGAGATCGGCATCCAGGAGTACGCCTTCGATTGGGGCTGGTTGACAGAGCCGCGACAAATGGGGATACAGGTCCGCTATCGGCCCCAACTGTAGGAGGCGCCGGGAGGATTGACGCGCGCAACGGAAGCCTCAGCGGTAGGGAACAGGCTTCAAAATGATCCGCCGCCCAGGTCGGCGCGTCGTGTTCTACCTCTCGCGCTAGCCATTGCCCTTGCCGGGTGCGGGGGAGGTGGGGGCGGGGCCCCCGAACCCCCACCGCCGCCCGGGACCCCCCCCCCCCCCCTACCCGAGAACCGCAATCGATTCACGCCGGTACTGCTAGCGGGACGCGAC
>VXPO01000156.1 GCA_009839505.1 Gammaproteobacteria bacterium | reverse complement strand
TGGACCAACCGCGCCCGGTCGCTTACGCTCCCGGTCGCGTTTGTTCCATGCAAGGAGACGCCGTTGTGGCGTCCCGCGCTGATCGAACCCCTTGAGGAGCTATCGTGCAAGGACCCTATGCCGGACTAAAGGTCGTCGAACTCGGCCGCTTCATCGCCGCGCCGTACTGCGGCCAACTGCTCGCCGACGGCGGTGCCGACGTCATCAAGGTCGAGCCACTGGTTGGCGACGACGCGAGGCGCAACGGCACCCGTTTCTCTCCCACGGAGGCGCGCCAGTACCTGAACAAGAACCGCGGCAAGCGGAGCATCGCGGTCCAGCTTTCGGACCCGCGCATCGTCGAAGTTGTGCAGGGACTGTTGCTCGATGCCGACGTCACCATCGTCAACTTCCGCCCGGGGCAGGGCGAGAAACTAGGCTTGGACTACGCCACGGTGTCGCGCACCAACCCGGGAATCGTCTACGCCCAGAACACAGCCTTCGGTCCGCGCGGCCCGCACGCGGGCAGAGTCGGCATGGACATTCTCCTGCAGGCCTATACGGGCATGGCACCACTGACGGAAAGGGGGCCGAAGCCCCTCGAAGATCCGTTCGTCGACTACACGGCGGCGTTGCTGATGGCTTGGGGAATCGCCACCGCGCTCTACAACCGCGAGCGCACCGGCGCTGGCCAGAAACTCGACGTGTCGCTTCTACAGGCGGCGCTCGTCATCCAGAACAACTCGATCCACCATGTCGATGCGGTGGATGGTTGGCGCAAGGGCTTCGTCGAACACTTGAAGACCGCCTTCACCGAAGGTCGCACGATGGCCGAAGTGCTCAAGCAACGCGAGACCCTCAAGCCCTCGATCAACCCGCCTTACTACGGATTTTTCGAAACCAAGGACGGCTACATCGTCATCGGGGCAGGTGGCCGCGGGCTTCAGACGCGGGTCGCAAAACTTCTGGGTATCAAAGACCCCGCACTGGCCGATCCCAACTTCAAGAGCGACGACATCGCGGCATACACGCGCGGCATGCGCGCCCGCTCGGCAGCCCGGCTGGCTGAGGAGACAACGGCCAGTTGGCTGAAGAGGTTCGACGCCGCGGGTCTGCCGGCGGGCGAATACCATCTCAAGGACGAAATCTTCGACGACCCCCACGTCTGGGAGAACGGCTACCTGACTCGTCTTGAACACGACGAGATCGGCGGCATGACGGTGGTCGCGCCGCCGGTCAAGTTCAGCAAGACGCCGATGTCGACGACAACGGCATCGCCCTCACTCGGCAAGCATTCGCGGGAGATTCTCAAGGAGGTGGGCCTGTCCAAAGCGGAGATCAACCGTTTGCTCGCCGACGGCGTGGTTCGAAGTTCGGTTCGAGACGTCTCCGACCGAACGTCTTGACGACCGGTCCCTCTCGGCCTACGCTTCGGGTCGGGTGCGAAGGACACCTCCGGTCCGCGGAAAGGGGTTCAATCCCGCCTTCCTCTCGATTGGCCTTCTGGCGAAACGAATCGCGCACGACGTGCGCAACATCGATGGTCTTCTTTCAGCCCGGTTAGCGGACGTCGGGCGTTGCGAAGGGAGATGCATCCATGTCGGATCACCCGAAACGGACGTTGCCGCTGGCAGCGTCGATTACCTATCTGAAACGCAAAGCCAGGGCTCTGCGCACGGCATTCGATGCTGGTGATGCGGACGGCCGTGACCGTGTCGCGGCCCATGTCGAGCCGTTGCCGGCCACGTTGGCCCAGGCGCAGGCGCTCTTCGTCGTTGCCCGGGAATACGGCTTCCCAAGCTGGCCGGTGCTGAAGCGCCATGTCGAGCGGCGCACACGAACCGTGTTCGCCGATGTCGAGGGCGTCGGTCCCGCGCTCGCGGATCTGCTTGACGACGCGAATGTCAGCGTCGCGGATACCTTGGAGAGCGCCTTCGGCTCGGACAGCGAAGTGCTCGTGCTCTACCTCGATGCACACCGATCGGATCGCCTGCCGACAGCGAGGGTCGCGGCGCTCCGGGCACGCAAACTGGTCGTCACCGGGCCTGGCGCGAACTGGCTTTGCGCAATGCTCGACCTAGAAATCGGCGGCGGCGTGGCCTCGGAGGTCCAGCCGATCGAAGTGCTTGACACCCGTTTGCTTGGGGGACAACGGCCCGACCGACCGATCGAACCGCTCTTGCGCCCGCCCTCACCGGACAGTTTCACCCTGCGACGCGATCCGCGACACCTGGGGTGGCGACCCGTACCCGACGAGTTGCGGGTTGGGCGCGGCGCGGGCTTTGTCGAGGTCATCGCCCGGTTGGAGCGGGAGGTTGCTTCGGCTGTCGTGGCGCAGCAGGCGAATTGCGTCTTCGCCGGGGTGATGGCGCATCCCGACGGCTGGTCTCCGGCCTATCGCGAGTTGTTCCATCGCTTGGTGACGGGGCTTGCGGAGCGTGACCTGGACGACTTCAGACCCGCGGTGGTGCCGCGAGAGGTCCATCCGCCGGGCACCGTGGATTTCCACCTCGACGCGTCGCAGCGCAGCTCGTCGCGCGGTGCCGACGCGACCAACCAGCGCGAGTTCCATTTCCAGTTCGACCGGGAAACTGTCTTCACGGCCACCCTGCGCCATAGCGGGTCGGATGCGGCAATGCTGTGCTTCCAGGGTGGTCGGCAACAGCACGGCTGGACGCGCGAGGACGCCGAGCATGGCGAGACGCTGACCATTGCCGTCGCGCTGCGACAAGCGGCGATCGACGCGATGGCCGGCCGTTCCTGGAGGCTCGACGTCATGAATTTCGATGCCGCACACGGCATGTCGGCCGAACTGACCGTGCGGTACGACGCGCTGGAAGACGGCGACATTCGCCCGCTGCCGAGCAACGCGAGCTTCGAGCACTTCCACTGGTTCGCCGAGCGGTCGGGGCCCGGCGACCCCCACGCACGCCGTGTGGCCACGGCACGAACCTTCGGATTCGACGACTGGAAAACCTTGCAGGACCACGTCGCGTGGTCGGAAACGTGGCTGCCGAAGGGCGGCGCCCACATACGGGACAGGAATCTGCTCCAAGCGTTGGCCCATTACGGCGAGTCGTTCGACATCGCGGAGTTCGTCTTGCCCACGCCACTGCCCAACGGCGCCCGTATAGACGATAAGGGTCTGCTTCGAGCACTCGAAAAGCACGGCGAGTCGCTCGGTCTTGCGCAGCTCATGGAGGTCATTTCCAAGCAAGCACCTGTCGCGGAGGAGTTGCGCGGAGCGGTCGCGTCGGCGTTCGTCCGTGCCGCGGCGGATACGCACGCCTTGGTCGCCGTCGAACACCTCTTGCTGGCGCTCCTGGACGAACCCGTTGCGGACGACGTTTTGACCAAGTGTGGTGCGGACACGGCACGGCTCCGGAACGACCTGCGGGCCGGGATTGAGTCGGTGAAGAAGGGCGCAACGGTCTGCATCTCCCGCGAGCTCTTCGGCGTACTGTCCCGGGCCGGGTTCTACAGCGTCCTGGGCCGCGAGGGCATCAACGCCGCGAACGTCCTGGTCGGCGTGTTCGCGGAGTCCTGCCTTTCACGCGACCTCCTCCAGCGGCAAGGCGTGAGCAGGCAGGACGTGATCCGTTACTTGGCGCACGGAATTCCGAGATCCTTGCCGAATTCCCATCACACGTCGGGGTTCATAGCGACGCCCGTCGAGGCGGCTCTGCACGCGGCCTTCGCCCGTGCCGAGGAGCAGGGGCACGAGGCGTTCGGAGTCGACCACGTTCTGCTGGCGCTAGCAAACAGCCCCGACGTATCGGAGCACCTGGTGTCACCTGCCGAGCGGCACCGCATACGGAACGAACTCCACGCTCTCATAACGAACACGCCGACGGGGTCCGGTGGTCCACCTCGACCGACGCGAGCTCTCAATCGCGCGATGCAGCAGGCGGTCGCGCGGTCACAACGGAAAGGCGACGGGGCGGCCGATGCCGATTCCCTCGTTCGTGCCATCGCGAACGAAAACGGCACGTGTGCGGCGGCTGTCTTGGCCCCCGGCGACACCAGCGGATGACTTCAACGGAGTGAACAGGCGGCCGGTGAAGGCCGCGCGTCGTGATGCTCGGGCGTGTGGCAGGACGGCGAATCAAGTTCGCGGATCGGAGCTGTGGCTGCGCCAACACCATCCATTTGTCCATCCGTTTCCATCCGATTGCTGACGGCGGTATGACGGTGGGTCTTGTCCCATGCGTTAAAGTGCGCGGTCTTGGTTGGGGAGGACGAACGATGGTCTGGCAGCCGGAAATCGAGGAGATGAAACGCCGCCGCGCGTTCGCCGAGGAGATGGGCGGCGAGGCGGGAATCGCCGAGCAGCGCCGGCGCGGCAAGCTGACCGTGCGCGAGCGCATCGATCTCCTGACCGACGAGGGATCGTTCCAGGAGATCGGCCAGCTCGCCGGGGCGGCAACCTACGAGAACGACAAGCTCGTCCACGTCCGCCCGTCCAACATGATCATCGGCCTCGGCGCCCTGAACGGCCGCAAGGCCGTGCTGACGGCGGGCGACTTCACCGTGCGCGGCGGCGCATCGGACGGTGGCATCGGTAACAAGGGCGGTCACGCGCAGAAGATGGCGCTGGACTGGAAACTGCCCTTCATCCGCCTGCTCGACGCCACCGGCGGCAGCGTCAAGACCTTCGAGCAGATCGGACGCACCTACATCCCCACCAATCCGGTGACGCCCGGGGTCGAGAATCTCCTCTGCCAAGTTCCCGTCGTCGCCGCCGTGCTCGGGTCCGTTGCAGGACTGCCTGCGGTGGACGCCTGCCTCGCCCATTTCAACGTCATGGTCAAGGGCACCAGCCAGGTCTTCCCGGGCGGTCCGCCGGTGGTCAAGGCGGCGCTCGGCATCGACATCAGCAAGGAGGACTTGGGCGACGAACGCACGCAGGTCTACGGCAGCGGGGTGATCGACAATCTCGCCGACAGCGAGGCCGATGCGTTCGACATGGTCAAGCGGTTCTTGGGCTACCTGCCGGACAACGTCTGGCAGATGCCGCCCAGGATGGAGACCGGCGATGACCCGAACCGCCGCGACGAGTATCTCCTGTCCGCGGTGCCGCGGGAGAAGCGCCGCATCTACGACGCCTACAAGATCATCGACGCCGTTGTGGACAAGGAGTCGTTCTTCGAGATCACGCCGTTCTACGGCCGGTCCCGCATCGTCGGGTTGGCGCGGGTCGACGGCTATCCCGTCGGCGTGATGATCAACAATCCGAAGCGGATCGGCGGCTCCATGGATGTTTCCGCGGGGGTCAAGGTGATCCGCTTCCTGCAGCTCTGCGACACCTTCCACCTACCGATGATCTACCTCGCCGACGAGCCCGGCTTCATGGTCGGTCCGGAGCAGCAGCGCCAGGGCATCGTCCGTGCGGGCGCAAAGATGCTGTGCGCGACCCTGCGTACGCGGATGCCGTGGATCACGATCATCATCCGCCAGCTGTACGGCGTCGCCGGACAGTGCCACGACCGCCCGAGCGGCATGTTCAAGCGCGTCGCCTGGCCTTCCGGCCACTGGGGCTCGATGCACATCTCGGGCGGGGTGTCGGCGGCCTATCGGCGGGTGATCGCCGAGTCGGACGATCCGGAAGCCAAGCAGGCGGAGATCGAAGCAAAGCTCGAGGCGCTGTCGTCGCCCTTCCGTACCGCGGAAGCGTTCAACATCGAGGACATCATCGACCCCCGGGAGACGCGGCCGATGGTCTCGGAGTTCGTGCACATGGCCCAGCCGATGCTCGAGACGCAGTTGGGGCCGAGCCCGACGCCCTACATGCCTTGATGAACCCGCTTGCCGGCGATGGCAATCCAGGCGCCGATCACGTCGACCTGAACCAGGAACGCCGCACCGATTCCGCGTTGGCGGCACGGTTCAACGCGTTTGCCGACCTCGAGTGTGCGCCCACCGGATCCGGCATGAGCGTGAACTCACCGACGTACGCCATCCTCTCCCGCCACGTGGCCGTTCGCGAGCCCTTGCTCGCATTGGCCCGTGAGTGTCGACTCGGACAACCGATCCCGAACTTGCTGTTCGCGGCGATAAAGCGTCTTGTCGCGGACGAGCCTGATGCGCCGCTTGGACGTCTCTATGCACGAGTCGGCGAAGGTGAACGCCCAACTGCGGATCTGCCACGGGTGTTCGATGCGTTCTGCCGCCGGCATGCGGCACGGATCGCCGAGCTCGTTCGAACGAGGAACGTGCAAACCAACGAGGTGGGTCGATGTTCGCACCTGATGCCGGCCTTCGGTGCCGTCGCCCTCGAAACGGGGCGGAGTCTTGCCCTGATCGATATCGGGGCCGGAGCGGGGCTGAACCTGCTGTGGGACCGGTTCGACTATCGCTATTCCAACGGCGCGTCCTTCGGCTCGGGACGATCACCGGTGTGCATCGAGTGCGAGAGCCGAGGCCAGATGCCGCAAATCCCGGCGCGTTTTCCGGCAGTGTCCTTTTCCGTCGGCGTTGATCTGCAGCCGATCGACCTCCGCGACGATGAGCCGTACCGATGGGTTGAAGCGCTGATCTGGCCGGAGCATTCCGACCGTACCGCGCTGCTTGCGAACGCGCGGGAGATCTGGCTGCAGCAGCCGCCACGCGTGCAAGCCGGCGATGCGCTTGAGCTGCTGCCCATTCTCGTTGCCGAGGCGCCTGCGGATTCGGCGCTTTGCGTGTTCCATTGCCACGCGCTGAACCAGTTTCCGGTCCAGGCGCGGGACTCCTTCCGCGGTTTGTTGAGATCGGCGGCCCAATCGCGGCCGATCTTCCACGTCTCATCCGAGGGCGAGCGAATGGAGGTGGTCCGAATGGAGGGAGACCGTTTGACGACACTGCTGTCGGTGTCGCGCAGTTCGCACGGTCGCTGGATCCAATGGTAGCCGATGAACGAGAGCTGCTACGACGAGAGTGGCCTGCCGCGGGTAGTGATGGCGCGTTCGAAGGCGGGCGTCAGTCCCCGGGGTGGGTGACGCGGTAGATCCGGCCGCCCTTGTCGTCCGAGATCAGGAGGGTTCCGTCCCGAGAGACCAGCACGTCGTTGGGCCGTCCCGAGTCGCTCTGTCCCTCCAGCCAGACGTCGACGAACGGCGAATACTCGGGACCGGTGTCCGAGAAGCGCAGTACGCTGACCCGGAATCCCACCTTGGCGGAGCGGTTCCATGAGCCGTGCTCGGCGATGAACAGGGCGTTGGCGTATTCCCGAGGGAACTGCTCGCCCGTGTAGAAGTCGATGCCCAGTGCGGCCGAATGTGCTTGGATTTCAAAGAAGGGCGCGACGTAGTCCCGAGGGTCATGTCCGTCGCCGAACTCGGGATCGGCAATGTCCAATCCGTGGATATACGGGTAGCCGTAGTGGGCGCCGGCCTTGGTGACGACGTTCACCTCCTCGGGCGGCACGTCGTCCCCCATCCAGTCGCGGCCGTTGTCGGTGAACCACATCCGCCCCGATTGCGGATGCCATGCCATGCCGACGCTGTTGCGCACCCCGTGGGCGTAGACCGTCGTCTCGCCGGTCTTCGGGTCCATGCGCAGGATGCTCGCGAACCGGGGGTCTGACTCTTCGCAGATGTTGCACGGGGCACCGACCGGAACGTAGAGCTGAACGTCGGGTCCCACCGAGAGGTATTTCCAGCCGTGATGTGTCCTGTCCGGCAGCGCGTCGGTGACGACTTCCGGTTCCGGGCGGTCGCGGAAGGTCCGCTCGATATCGGGATACCGCAGCACGCGGTCCAAGGCGGCGACGTACAGATCGCTGCCGATGAGCGCCACGCCGCTCGGCATCGACAGACCGGATGCGAATGTCACCACTTCAGGATCGCCGTGGGCCTCGGGAACGACGGCGTACAGCCGACCGGCCCGGCGCGTGCCCACGAACAGTGTTCCCGATTCGGTCTCGGCCATCTGGCGCGCATTGGGAACCGCATCGGTGTAGACCGTGAGTTCGAACCCAGGTGCCACGCCGTCGGCGGCGGCCACGGGCAGCATCAGGAAAGTCGCGAAGAGGGCACGGCGGACCATCGGCTCAGTCTGCAACCACGACCGGGCCGAGCGCAAGCTCTCGATGCCGGGCCGAACCGCCGCGTGAGTTCTCGCCCAGGGAACGCGTGAGACATTGCCGGACGCAGTCACTTTTCGTCGCACGGTGTTCGGGCGTTGCGGTACTGTGGCGTTTTGACCGTGGGACGTCTGTTTGTCCGAGACGCACGCCGATCTGACCGACGACATGAAGGTCGAGATCCAGGAGGCCTACCGGCGCTGGCTGGGCAATCGCGGATTCAAGCCTCGACGCGGCCAGCGGCAGATGATCGCCGACATCGCCCGGGGACTGACCGGCGACGCCCGCCTGTGCGCGGTCGAGGCGGGTACCGGTACCGGCAAGACCGCGGCCTACTGCCTGGCGGCGATTCCCATCGCCAAGGCACAGGACAAGCGCGTGGTGATCTCGACGGCGACGGTGGCGTTGCAGGAACAGGTCGCCCTGCGCGACCTTCCTGACTTGCAACGCCATGCCGGGCTCGACTTCACCTTCGCCCTTGCCAAGGGACGGAACCGGTACCTGTGTCCCAAGCGGCTGGACGACCGCCTCGCCTACGACCCGGACCGCGACGGTGCCTTGTTCGCACCCCCCGAAGCGGAACAGCTCGCCGTCTATCGACGCATGGATTCCGCTTTCGCCAAGGGATCCTGGGACGGTGATCTCGACAGTTGGGACGATGCCGTCCCGTCGGGCGCCTGGTCGCCGGTCACCAATGATCGTGCGGGCTGTCACGGTCGCCGGTGCGCCTACTACCACCAGTGTCCCGCATTGCGGGCCCGATCCGATGCGGCCGAAGCCGACGTCGTGGTGGCCAATCACGACCTCGTGTTGACGGATCTGCGCATCGGCGGTGGCGTTGTGCTGCCGGATCCCGCAGAGACTATCTTTGTCCTCGACGAAGCCCACCATCTACCGGACAAGACGCGTGACCGGTTCACCAGCCATGTGGCGGTGCGGGGCTGCTCCGAGTGGATCCGGGAGATCGTCTCGAGCGTGGACAGCATGGCACGGCGCTTCAACCGCCCGCGGGAGGTGCAGCAGGCGCGCGAACGGCTGGCGGAGGAAGCGGGAGATGCGCCGGACCTCATCGCCAACGTGGACACCGTTGTCCGCGACCTGCCCTTCCAAGGGGACGAGGACAACCAGACCTACCGCTTCCCCTTGGGCGAGATTCCGGACGAACTCGCCGAACTGGCGGCGCCCCTCGGCAAGTCCTTCGGGAGCGTGGCGGGCATCCTCACGGATCTTGGCGAGGATCTCGAGAACGTGGTGGAGGGCGAGTTGCAATGGAACAACGCCGATCAGGTCGAGGCTTGGCTGCCGACCATCGGTCAGCTGGCAAGCCGCGCCGCGGGTGCCGAAACCCTGTTCCGCGACTATGGCGCCTGCGATGAGGCGATTGCGGCACGATGGGCCTCGCGTCGCGCGGCGGATGCCCGCAGCGACGTCGAGTTGACGAGTGCGCCGCTCGCCCCCGGCGAAATCCTGAAGGAGAAGCTCTGGGAGACCTGCCACGGGGCGCTCGCCACCTCCGCGACGCTCTGCGCGCTGGGGCGCTTCGACCGTTTCCTCGAGGCCGCCGGACTTGACGGCGACGTCGGCCAGTCGCGTATCGCCAGCCCGTTCGACTTTCCGCGCATCGCGACGTTCTCGGTGCCGAGGATGGCGGCCGATCCCTCGGATGCGCGGGCCCATACGGAGGAGGTGGCATCGCGTCTGCCCCGACTCCTCGACAGGGAACCCAGTGCCCTGGTCCTGTTCACCTCCTGGCGACAGTTCGACGTGGTGATCGAATCACTTCCGGACGAAATCCGGGACCGCTGCCACGTCCAGGGAGAAGCCTCCAAGCAACGTCTGCTCGAGGATCACCGTGCCGCCGTGGATCGCGGCGAGTCCAGCTATCTGTGCGGACTCGCGAGCTTCGCCGAGGGTCTCGACCTGCCCGGGGACTATTGCCGGCACGTGATCATCACGAAGCTTCCCTTTGCGGTTCCCGACGACCCCGTGGACCAGGCGGTGGCCGAGTGGCTGGAGCAGCAGGGGCGCAACCCGTTCATGGAACTGTCGCTCCCGGACGCATCACTGCGCCTCGTCCAGGCCTGCGGCCGGCTGATCCGGCACGAGACCGACGGCGGCTGGATCACCCTGTTGGACCGCCGCATCGTGACGCGCCGGTACGGCGAGTCCCTGTTCGCCGCCCTACCGCCCTACCGGGTGGAGACGTAATGCCCGAAGGGCGCGGTCGCCCGCCTCGTCGTACCGGCCGCGCTGTTCTCTCCAGCACGGGCGACGACAAGCGTCGCCCCTACGACCGTCCCGTCCACCGGGTCAACCAGTAGTCGACGCTCGTGTAGCGGCCGCCACCGGTGAAGAACAGCGACAGCAGCATGACGAAGTACATGGCGGCGAACTCGATGCCGTTGTTGAGGATCGTCACCGAACCGCGGCCGGTCAGCCAGGAGTAGTTGCCATGCTCCTTTAAGATCGAGATGATCCGGGCCTTGCGGGGGGCGGCCTCCATGACCCGGTCGTTGGCAAGCCAGCTCGACGAATCGGACAACGCCAACCAGCCGTTGTCCCAATGGACCGCGAACGCCGCGACGAGCATGGTCACCATCAGCGGGATCGCCACTAAGCGTGTGAGGAGTCCGGCCAGCAGCATCGCGCCCCCGACGAGTTCGGCCGACATGGCAAGGAAGACCATCACTTCGGGGAACGGCATGCCGAGGCTCGACCCGAACCAGGCCACCTGGCTGTCGAAATGGACGTACTTGATCCACCCGGCCTGGATCATGACCGGAGCCAGGATGAGGCGCAGCAGCAGCGCGGGAACGCCATCGAACGGTTGCAGTTTGTCGAGGGTGGAGTCGTAGAGGCGGATGGGATTCATGGTCTCTCCCGTTGAAGCCGTGTTTGCTTGGACCGTTCGGGCCGGTCGGCGGTTCGACGTGCAGACCACAACAGGGTAGAACGGATGTCTTTCGTGGATGGTAGCGCGAACGGATGACCACACCACCCATGCCGATTGCCGTTCTGGCAGGCTTGGTGCCGAGCGACGAGGTAGGACGCTGCTACCGGGGGCTCGACGCCGATGCCCCGGACGACTATCGCCAGTTGGCGGCGCTATTGGTGGACGATTGGCGTTCGCGGGCCGTTCACACCGTGGGCGTCGGCGGCGGGCAGGGCGCAGGCAAGTCCACGCTCGGCAGGTTGATCGTCGAGGCGGGAAGAGCCTTCGACGCCCACGTCGAGGTCCTGTCGATCGACGACTTCTACCTCACCCGGGAAGAGCGGCATCGGCTCGCCGAGGACGTCCATCCCCTGCTCGCCACACGGGGTCCGCCGGGGACTCACGACGTCGCGCTTCTTCGTGCGACTCTGGCGGCGCTGCGCGAACCGGGTGACGTGCCCGTGCCCCGTTTCGACAAGGGCGTCGACACGCGTACCGGCTACGAGACGCGGCGGGGAGCGGTGGACATCGTCGTGCTGGAGGGATGGTGCGTGGGCGCGACCGCCGCCGAAGAGTCCGTTGGCGAATCGATCAATGCGCTGGAGCGGGATCACGATGCCGACGGCCTGTGGCGGTCGACGGTCGAGGCGGCATTGCGCACCTCGTACGCGAAGGTGTTTGCGGATCTCGATGCCATGGTGTTCCTGAAAGTGCCCGGGTTGGAGGCGGTCAGGCGATGGCGTCTGCAGCAGGAAAGCGAGCGACGACCGGAACAGCGTCTCACAGCCGCCGGGGTGAATCGGTTCGTCGAGCACTATGAACGCATCACGCGACGCATGCTCGCGACGCTGCCGGCGACGGCCGACGTGGTGGTCGAGTTGGACGACGCGCATCGCATCGCCGGCTTGCGGTTCGGAACGTTCTGAGCACCGAACTGTGCGTTCAGAATCCGTTCAGTTCCGCTTCCCCATACTCCGCGCATCAATCTTGTCCTAACGGAGCTAGTGACATGTGGAAACAAACCGTATTGCTCGGTGCAGCATTGACCACGGTGTCGGCGTTGGCGGATGTCCGCTACGTCGACGCCCCGGTGACCCACGTTGAGCCGATCATCGAGAGCGTGGCCTACACCGAACCCGAGGAACACTGCTGGTTCGAGGAAGTTGACGTGCGGCCGCGTGGCCGTTCCGAAAGCGCCACCACGCCCCTCATCGGTGCGCTGATCGGCGGCGCCATCGGCAACGCCGTGGGGCACAAGAAGCGCAACAAGCAGGTTGGTGCCGTGGTGGGCGCGCTGATCGGTGGCAGTATCGCCGCCGACATGGGCCGCCAGCACTCGCGCACCCACGTGTCGAGTACCCGACGGGTGCGGCAGGAGGTCTGCGAAGTCGTCTCCGAGACGAAGTACCGTCGTGAGGTGACGGGCTACCTGGTCACCTACGAGTTCGGCGGCGAGTCGTATCAGACCCGCCTGGATCGAAGACCGGGAGACACGGTCCGTCTGCGCATCAGCGTTCGTCCGGCATAACGGCGTTGCGCGTCCCGGGAGTACAATGGCGTGGCCTCCGAATGGCTGAAACCGCTATGCGCAAGGGGTCTATTGCCTTGGTTCTCTCCGTCGGTACCCTTGCAGGTATGGGCGCCGGTATGGGCGCCGGCATGGGCGAGGCGCGGGTTTCGGCCGAAGAGGCCGCCCCTGGGCGGGACACTCCCGATGCCGAGCGCGAACCGCCCATCGAACGGGAGAGTCCCGAACCTCCGGCCGAACGGATCTCAGTCAAGGACGCCACCGAGATCGTCCGTCAAGCCTACGGCGGGCGCATTGTGTCGGCCGAGGCGGCCGAAGCCCGCCCATCCCCGAATCGGCCCAGGGAGAACGGTTTCCGCATCCGGGTGGATGTCGACGGGCGGGTCAAGACGGTTTTCGTCGACGGTCGCGGCCGGATCCATGAGCGGGCGCAGTTCTGACCCCACGCAGACGCTGCCGCCATGCGCCTCCTGATCGTCGAAGACGAAGTGCTGCTTGCCGCGCAGGTGGACAAGTTCCTGCGCGATCAGGATTTCGTTGTGGACGTCGCCTCGGATGGCGAGGAGGGGCTGTACTATGCACGTGAGTACGACTACGACGCAGCGGTCATCGACTTGGGACTGCCCAAGCTCACCGGGATCGAGCTGATTCGCACGCTGCGCCGGGAGCACAACCAGATGCCCGTGCTGATCCTCACTGCCCGCAGCGACTGGCGCGACAAGGTCACGGGACTCGAAGCGGGTGCCGACGACTACCTGACCAAGCCGTTCCACATGGAGGAGCTGCTGGCGAGGCTCAAGGTGCTGATCCGCCGGGCCGCGGGGTTCGCTTCGGCGATGATCGAACACGGACCGCTGCGCCTGGACACCCTCAGCAAGGAAGTCCGCGTCGACGGGGGGCTGGTGGAACTCACCGCGTTCGAATACCGCGTCCTGGAGTTCCTCGCCATGAATCCTTCCCGGGTCGTGTCGAAGGCCGAGTTGACCGAGCATCTCTACGAGCAGGACTTCGACCGCGACAGCAACGTCATCGAGGTCTTCGTCGGCCGGTTGCGCCGCAAGCTCGACCCCGAAGGTCGCCTGAAGCCGATCCGCACGGTCCGGGGTCAGGGTTACCGCTTCGCCTTGGAATCGGATGCGTAGCATCTCCCGTCTTGCGCGCATCGTCACACGCGCCTTTGGGCTACAGGCCCGGCTTCTGCTGATCACCGCCCTCGTGTTGACCACCTGCCTCGGTGCGGCCGGGTGGGTGCTCGACCGTACGCACAAAGACGCCGTCCGGACCGGTGCGAAGGAGCAGCTCCTCGCCTTGGCATACGGACTGTTGAGTACCGCGGAGGAACTGGGAGATGGCCTGTCCTTCCGCAAGGCGCTTGGCGAACCACGCCTCGGCCAGCCGGACTCGGGCCTCTACGCCTTCGTGGAGCGCGCGGACGGCAGCATCGTTTGGCGTTCGCCTTCGATGCTCGCGAGCGGCGTCGACACACACGCACCACTTAAGCAGCGTCCCGCACCCGGCGAGTCGGTCTTCGAACGGGCGGATTCGGGTGCTGGCGCCGATCGGTTCGTGTTGGCCTACACCGTGATCTGGGAGACGCTGGGCGCGACCGAAGTGACCTTCTGGGTGTTGGCCGACCGCCGCCCGTACCGCGACCAGATTCTCGAGTTCCGCCGCAACAGCACCATCGGACTGGCGAGCGCCGCCGTCATCTTCATCGTGATCCAGTTTGCCGCACTGCGCTGGGGCCTGGCACCCGTACGTCGCATGGCGGGACGGATTCGAGGTATCGAGGCCGGAAGGCACACCGACATCGGCGACGACTATCCGCGTGAACTGTCGGGCCTTGCGCGCAACGTGAACCGGTTCATCGCCTACGAGAAGGACAACCGCGAACGCTACCGGCGCGCCATGGATGATCTGGCGCACAGTCTGAAGACGCCCTTGGCGGTCCTGAAGAACGCCATGCGCGAGTTGAACGGATCAGACGCGGGCGTGATCCGGGACCAGGTCGATCGCATGCAGACCACGGTTACCCACCAACTGTCCCGGGCCGCCGCTGTGCGTACCGTGTTGCCCAAGGAATCCGTTCCGGTCATGGCCGTGGCCGCGCGCGTCGCCCATGCCCTGGAACGTGCCTACGCCGACAAGCGAATCACCACGGAACTTGCCGACTCTGACTTGGCCGTCAGAGTCGACGAACGGGATCTCCTCGAGATGCTCGGCAACCTGATCGAAAACGCCTTCAAGTACACGCGCTCAAGAGTGCGCATCTCCACCCGCGCCACCGACGAAGAGTGCGCCATCGTCATCGAGGACGATGGCGACGGCATCGATCCGGCAGACCGGGAGCTCGTCGTGCGTCGAGGAACTCGCGCCGACACCGCGAGCGCCGGCCACGGCATCGGTCTGGCCGTTGCGGTGGAACTGGCGGCGGTCTACGACGGCGGACTCACGATCGAGGACAGCGAACTAGGCGGCGCGCTCGTCCGCCTGCGGCTGCCCACGGTCGGCGACGCGACGTTCAAGGGCTGACGGGACACTAGCGAATCGGAACGACGCCGGCGCTACGCCACCGGATCGATTGGCGTCGGCATCGGGCTCTGTGCTTCGATCGCCTCCGCCGCCATCAGGCATAGATCCTCGCGATAGAGTTCCGCGTATACCTGGACGCCGGTTGGGAGCCCGTCGGCGACGCCCGTCGGCAGCGCCACCGAGGGAATGCCCAGTACGTTGCCGGGGGTGATGAACCGAATGGTGTCGAGAAACAACGGTACGCCGCCGTCGGCATCGAGGTCCGCGTCGATAGGCCAGGGCTCGCACGTCCAAGTGGGGCCCACGGCGACGTCGTAGTCGGTCAGCCACTCGGACCACAACGCGCGCAGCCGCCGACGCTCGCGGTGCACATGGACGTTGGGCATGCTCCGTGAGTCGAAGCTTTCGGCCATCCTGACCAGGTAGTCGTAGACCACGGGACGCAGCACGGGCTGCATGTCCGCGAACAGCACGTCCGAGTCGTAGGTGATCACCTTCCCCCAGATGTCGTTGACGCGGTCGAGTTCCGGTGGCTCGGCCTCTTCCACGTCCCAGCCTTGGGTTGCCAATGTGCGACCGGCGTGCTCGATTGCGGACACCGTGGCGGGCGGGAGATCCACACCCGGGATCTTCGTGATCAGGGCGGCGCGCGGGCGTTCCGGAACGGGGCCGGTCAGGGGTGCGTCGACGGATTGCGGATCCCGGCGGTCTCGCCCGGCCAATATCGACAGGCCGAGCCTCAGATCCGCGACCGAGCGCGCCATCGGCCCGTCGGTCAGGAACGCGTTCGCCACGCCAAAGTCCGCGACATTCACCGTCGCCAGCGGGATTCGCCCCACCGTGGGTTTCAGCGAGGCGATCCCGCAGCAGTACGCCGGATTGCGCAGCGATCCACCGATGTCGTTACCGAGACCGAACGGAGACATGCCGGTCGCCAGGGCTGCCGCTTCACCGCCGCTGGAGCCGCCTGGCGTCAGGTTGGCGTTCCACGGGTTGCGGGTGCGGCCGCGTAACGGGTTGTCCGTGTCGAGACGTACGCCCATCTCCGGCAGGTTCGTGCGCGCCAGCGGGATGCCGCCGGCCCGCTTCATGCGCCCGACGATGACATCGTCACGCTCGGGCAGGAGGTTTGCCAGGGCGGGTACGCCGTTGGTTGTTGGGGAGCCGACGCAATCGATGTTCTCCTTGATGCTGAACGGCACGCCGTGCAGCGGGCCGCGGTCGTCGTGCGGTGCAGCATCGGCCACATCGGCGGCCTCAAGCGCGCTGTCGACCAGCGGCACGGTGACCGCGTTGACGGAAGGATTGACTTCCTCGATTCGATCGAGGTGCGCCTTCACCACCTCGCGGCTGGACACCTCGCCGTCCCGGATCAGGGACGCCAGTTCACCCGCGTTGCGCCTCCAAAGCTCGTCCATGGGTCGTACTCCTTGTGGCGTTCTTCAGCAGATCCAATCTTGACAGGTCGCGAAGCGGCAGGGACGGCTTTGGGGCGCTACGAATCCTCGTCCCGTGATTGGCGCGACACGACGATCCGGTCGGCATCCCTCAGGATCTCGTCAGCCTTTCGGGCGAGTTCCTTGGGAATGGTGCCGAGCTCATGCACGCGCCGCTCGTAGTCGGCGATCATGTTGCGGTCCAGCGAAGGGTCGATTTCCACCCGCCGCTCCAGCTCCGTGATGAGGGCTTCTGCGTCGGCGATGATCTGTTGACGTTGGACATGGCGGTCTTGCACGACCGACCTCGCCTCGAAGACCGCATCGCACTGTTCCCGGAACTGTTTCCACAGGCGCTGATCCGCGCGCCGGGGCAAGGGGCCAACGGACTTCCACCGCCGTTGCAGCGCCTTCAGGCCCTCGGCCTGGTCGGTGACCCGTTCGCCGGATTCGCGCACCTGCATCGCCTGGGCAACGAGCTCCTCCTTCAGGGCGATATTGCGTTCCCACTCCTGCTTGAGCCGGCCATGAATGTCGTCGGCGAGTTGCTCGAAGCGGGTGGTCAGCTCGCGGGCGCTCTTTCGATCCACGGGATGGTATTGGCGCCACTCGGCTCGAGCCTGGCGCAGGACTCTCTCGACGCCACGCCAGTCGGCTTGCTCCCAGTCGTTGTCGGCGACGTAGCCCTCGAGGGCCGCGACGATGGCTTGGCGCTGCTCGAGATTGTAGGTCCGCCGTTCGGCCTGTTCCTTGAAATAGATTCGGCAGGGCTCGAAGGCCCGTTCCGCCGCGCGGTCGAAGCGTCGCTGCAGTTCCCAATCTCGGCGTGTGTCCACGGCGCCGAGCTCGTTCCACTGGGAACGCAGCGACTTGACGACCCGCATCTGCTCGTGAGGATCCAGGGGGCGGTCCGCCACCTCCTCGACCTGTTGGCACAGAGCCTCGCGCTTCGGTGCCTGGGCGTAGGTGCGCCACTCGCGCAGTTCCCGCACCCGGGAACCGAGTTCGGCGAGTTCGGCGTTCAGGGTCTCGGCCTTGTCCCGTGGCAGACGCTTGACAAGCTCGTGCAGGCGGCGGTCGCGATCCGACGCTTCCTGCACGGCGCCGTCCTCGATGCTCTGGCGCAGTTCCGACAGGAGCTTGGTCGCTTCCTCGACCATCGCCTCGACGCGAGCCTCGGAACGCTCTTCGGAGGCCTCCAGTTCGCGCTTGCGCTGGATGAGGGCTTGGAGTTCAGCCGGTTTTGGCAGGTCTTCCGGCCACGCGTAATCGGCGATGAGAGCGTCGACGTCGCGCCACTCTCCGTGGGCCCGACGTCCGACGTCCACGGCATCGGCAGATTCCGGGTCGGCGTCCGGAACGGTGTGACCCAAGATCCCACGCGCCCTTGGCGCGAGCGAAAGCGCCCGCTCCATGTCGTCGATGCGCGTAGTCACCGTCGCGAGTATTTCCCGGAACTTGGCGCTCAACTCCCGTTCGGGCGGCTTGACGTCCGCGCCGGCGTTCCATTTACCCGCGAGTTCTTCCTCGGCCCGTCGGAGGTCGTCCCGGGTCCCGGTTTCCAAGCCGGCGGTGATCGATTCGACCGCAGCCTGAACAAGCGCTTCGGCTTGCTCCAGCAAGTCTGCGAAGTTGGTTCGCAGGCCAGCTTCGGGATCCTTCGGAGGTTGTCGTCGTGTCGGGAAGCGGGCGCGGATGGCGTTGACGTCACGTGCCACAACGCCGAAGCGCGAGAGTTCGCTGTCGGTGGCCTCTAACGCGGTCAGGTGATCCTTCCAGTCGCGCTCGATGGTGTCGCGCCGGGCGTCGTAGTGCGGATCATCATCGGCCAGGGTCAGCGCCGCGTCGAGCATCTCCTCCGTCTGTGAGTTCTCCTCCTCCCGACGGCTTGACGCGCTGCGCAACGTGCCGAGCCTGGCGCGGGCGACTCGGTGCACCGACTTGTCGCGGCCACGGCTGGTCCTCTCCAGCTCGGTCAAGGAGCGTGGCTCCCAAGTCGCCTCGGCCACGGCCAGTCGAATGTCCGCGCGAGGATTCTTGCCGAGGGCCGCGGCGAGCGCGGCCTTGTCGTCCATCGCCTGTGCAGCCCGGACCGCGTCCTGGGGTTCTTCCGCGCGCGACAGGACGGCATGCAGCACGGTGGGGTGGTGACGAATCGAATCGGGCGTGTCGTCGTCGATGACGGCGAGCAGTCGGGACAAGACCTCGCCGCCGAATTCGGCATCGTCGAGGGCTTTGGCTAGAGTCTCGGGCCGTGTCAGACGCGCGAGGGCGCTCAGTCGGACGTCGCGATCCGGATCCTTCTCGAAGGCACGGGCGAACGTCTCCTGCTCAACATCCTCCAGGGTGGCGAGGGCGGCGATCCGGTCGGCGGAATTCTCCGCATCGAGGCGCGGCTTGCGGTTGAACAGCTTGCGTAACATGGTTCCAGGCTCTCACGACATGACCCGACATGGTTAAACCGCGCCCCGGCGGACATGTTGCGGAGTCAAGCGCGTTCCCGATGGAAGCGTGCTGGTGAGATACGCGACCGCTTGGCGGTCGCCGGTGTCCCGCAGATGTCCGCCGTGAAGCGGCTCGGTGTGGTTTGGGCGGCGGCGCGGAAGCGACCACGGGCTTTCCGCAGCGGCATCGCGCGATGCGCTTTGCCCAATCTGCAGTCGGTCCACGAATAGCTCCTCAGATGGTCCGAAGGGACCACCGCCGACCAAGGGACTGCCCATTGTGCGACCAGCGGACGTTCGACGCAAATTTCCGTCTCTCCGAGCCCCCGCGGTCGCGTCCGGACCGTGCTGTGCGGTAACGTGGCCCGTCGAGTCCATCGATTTGGGGATGGGTAATGGCCCGATGGGACAGGGGCGGCGAGACGTCGGTTCCCGATTGGTTCTGGACCGCCGTGGAGACGGAGTCCGTGGAACACACGGTGGAAGTCGACGAGTGCGACGTCTTCTACCGGACGTGGGGGGAGCCTTCCAACACGCCGATGCTCCTCATCCACGGCATGAACGCCCACTCCCACTGGTGGGACTTCATCGCGCCTCAGCTCACCGACGAATACCGGATCGCAGCCATGGACCTCACGGGAATGGGGGACTCCGACTACCGCTACGCCTACGACGACGAGACCTACGCGGCGGAGATCGTCGCGGTCTGCGACGACGCCGGGTTCGGTGAAGACGTGATCGTGGTCGCTCACAGCTTCGGAGGCGTCATGGCCACCAAGGCCGCGAACCTGTTCCCTGAGCGCTTTGGCGCGCTCGTGCTGGTCGACTCGGGCATTCGCCCACCCGACGAGCCGGTCCCCGCCGACGGCCCGACGATGGGCGGCGGCCGCGCCAAGGTCTACCCCAGCCGCGAAGTTGCGTTGGAGCGCTTCCGCCTGTTTCCGCCGCAACCGTGCGCCAACGACTACATTCTCACCTACATCGCCCGGCACTCGCTCATGCGCGTCGACGGCGGCTGGGCGTGGAAGTTCGACGAGGAACTGCCCCTGACGCTGAAGGGCGGCGAACGCCACCCGGAGGACTACACGGGACTCACCCTACCGGTGGGCATCATCTACGGTGAGTTGAGCGAGTCGTGCAGGAAGACCACCGTGGGGTACACGTCGGGACTCATCCCGGGAGACGTGCCGGTGGTAGAGGTCGCGGACGCCCAACACCACGTGTTCCTGGACCAGCCGTTGGCGTTCCTTCAGGCCGTCAGGGAAATCATGGAGCGGCTGCGCGCCGGTTAGCTGGCAAATCGTCGCCCCTGTTCGTTCTGGACACGGGCACGGACTTCAATCCCAGCTCAACGCTCCGCCCGTCTGGTACTCCGTGACGCGGGTTTCGAAGAAGTTCTTCTCCTTCTTGAGATCCATGATCTCGGACATCCACGGGAACGGGTTCTTGACGCCGGGGAACTGCTCCGTCAGGCCGATCTGGGCCAGCCGGCGGTTGGCGATGAACTGCAGGTATTCGGCCATGGTGTTGGCGTTCATGCCGAGCACGCCTCGGGGCATCGTGTCGCGGGCGTAGCGGGTCTCGAGTTCGGTTCCCTCGAGGATCATGCTCGTCGCGAGCTCCTGCATCTCGTCGTCCCAAAGGTGCGGGTTCTCCAGCTTGATCTGGTTGATGACGTCGATGCCGAAGTTCACGTGCATGGACTCGTCGCGAAGGATGTACTGGAACTGCTCCGAGGTGCCGGTCATCTTGTTGCGCCGCCCCATGGACAGGATCTGGGTGAAGCCGCAGTAGAAGAAGATGCCCTCCAGGACGCAGTAGTAGGCGATCAGGTTCTTCAACAGCGCCTTGTCGTTCTCCAGCGTGCCGGTCTGGAAGTTCGGATCGGACAGCTCCTTGGTGTACTTGAGCGCCCAGGACGCCTTGTGGGCGACCGTCGGAACCTCGTGGTACATGTTGAAGATCTCGCCCTCGTCCATGCCCAGCGACTCGATGCAGTACTGGTAGGCGTGGGTGTGGATCGCCTCCTCGAAGGCTTGGCGCAAAAGGTACTGGCGGCACTCCGGATTGGTGACCAGCCGGTAGACCGAGAGGACGAGATTGTTGGCGACCAGCGAGTCCGCCGTGGAGAAGAATCCGAGGCTGCGCTTGACGATCACCCGCTCGTCGGCGGAGAGCCCGTCGTCGGACTTCCACAACGACACGTCCGCCGTCATGTTGATCTCCTGGGGCATCCAGTGGTTGGCGCAACCGTCCAGGTACTTCTGCCATGCCCAGTCGTACTTGAACGGCACGAGCTGGTTGAGGTCCGCCCGGCAGTTGATCATGCGCTTCTGATCCACCGTGACGCGTTCGCTCTCCTCCATCTCGGACTCGCGGTCCAGACGCGCCGCCACCGCCTCCTGAATGACAGGGCTCGGCGCCGCCTCGGTTAATGCGACCGCCTCAACGGCTGCGGTCGCCGCCGTGCCGTTTAGGGAGTCCACCGGCGCCGTCGCAACGGTCACCGGTGGGGGGTTCGGCAGGGCGACATCCGGACCCGGAGGCGTCGGCACCGGTTCCGGCGTGGATGGTTCGACTCCCTCGTCCGCCAATGCGGGCTCGAGGGAGACATTCGCCGCGGCAGGGCTGGTCTCTACTTGGAGAAATTCTCTGGGCGACGGCGTAGTCGCACCGCGCTGCGGTGCGGACGCGTGGAGCCGCCCGCGCCGCGGCCCCAACCGGGGGAATTTAAGTGGGCAGTTTGCGGGGGGGCCGGGGGGGGGAGGGGCGGGTA
>VXPO01000091.1 GCA_009839505.1 Gammaproteobacteria bacterium | reverse complement strand
GACACTAGTACAACCCGAGTTCGAGTTGCGCCTCGTCGCTCATCATGCCCCGGTCCCAAGGCGGATCGAATACCAGATTGACGTTCACCGCACGAACAAACGGGACCCGGCCTACGCGCCGTTCCACGTCGTTGACAAGCACCGGGCCCATGCCGCAGCCGGGTGCCGTCAGCGTCATCTCGATGTCCACGGCATCGTCGTTGACGGTGCAGTCGTAGACGAGGCCGAGATCGACGATGTTGACCGGAATCTCGGGATCGTGGACCGTGCGCAGCGCCAACCAGACTTGGTCCGTGGAGATTTGGCCGTCCGCGGGAGGCTCCAGCTCGAGGACTTCCGGTTCGAGGCCCAGCGCATCGCCGTCTTCGGGGTCGATTCTCGCCATGTTGCCGTTGTAGACCACCGTGCATGCGCCGCCCAATGTCTGGGTGATCGTCACGAAGGCGCCGGCAGGAACCGTCATGGGCGCGCCGGTGGGCACGAGGCGCGCCTCGACCGTACGGGATACCGGGACGACCCGGCGTTTCACGCGACCTCTGGATTGATGGCGAAGCTCTCGCCACAGCCGCACTCGGCGGTGGCGTTGGGGTTCTTGAAGGTCAGCGCCGAGTTCAGGCCTTCGGTAACGTAGTCGATCACCGTGCCCTGGACGAGCCTCCAGTCGGCGTCGTCGACCACCACGGTGACCCCGTCGAAGTCGAACTCGTGCGCGCCCTCGAGGTCGCCCTCCAAGTACGAGAGCTCGTACATGTAGCCGCTGCAGCCGCTCTCGGTGATGCCGAGCTTGAGGGCGACCGCCTGCTCCTTCACCAATTGCCGGCGCACATGGGTCTGCGCGGCCGGGGTCATGGCGATTGCGGTTGGATCGAACAGTTCGGCGCTCAATCTTGCCTCCATCGGGGCCTTGTTTTCAGGTTCGTTCAGAGCATTCCCCGCACTTCGTGCAGGGCGCGCGACAGCTTGTCGACGTCGTCGCCGGAATTATACAGGCTGAAGGAAGCACGCACCGTGCCAGGGATGCCGAGACGGTCCATCAACGGCATCGCGCAGTGGTGGCCGGTCCGTACGGCGATGCCCTGGGCATCGAGTAGGGTTCCGACGTCGTGTGGATGTGCCCCGTCGAGTAGGAACGACAGTACGGGTCCCTTCTCAGGTGCGGTGCCCACGACGCGCAGCCCTTCCACCTGCTTGAGAGCCGAAGTGGCGCGGGCGAGCAGTTCGGACTCGTGCGCCTGCACGGCGGCGGCGTCGAGACCGTCGAGGTAGTCCACGGCGGACGCCAGTGCGACGACGCCGCTGATGTCGGGCGTACCAGCTTCGAACTTGAAGGGGAGGGGTGCGTAGGTCGTCGCCTCGATGCGCACGCGCTCGATCATCTCGCCGCCGGATTGCCACGGCGGCATGTTGTCGAGCAGTTCCTCGCGACCGTAGAGCACGCCGATGCCTGTCGGACCGTACATCTTGTGACCGGAGAAGGCGTAGAAGTCGCAACCGAGCTCGCGCACGTCGACGTCGAAGTGGGCGACGGCCTGGGCACCGTCGACGACGACGGCGGCCCCTGAACCCTTGGCCTTGGCAATGAGGGTCTCGAGGTCGTTGACGGTTCCGAGGGCGTTCGAGACATGGCTTAGCGCAACGATGCGCGTTCGCTCGTCGAGCTTGGCATCGAAGTCATCGAGATCGAGCTCCCCCGACGGTAGAACGCGTACCGCCTTGAGCACCGCGCCGGTGCGCCGGCACGCGTTCTGCCAAGGCACGATGTTGGAGTGGTGCTCCATCTCGGTGATCAGCACCTGGTCGTCCTCGCCGAGCACGAGCGGTGCGTACACCGCGGCGACCAGGTTGATCGCCTCCGTTGTGCCGCGCGTCCAGATCACCTCCTTCGACGACTGGGCGTTGATGCGCCGGGCGAGCGTCTCGCGGGCCGTCTCGAATGCCTGGGTGGCCTCGTCCGATAGGCGATGGGCGCCGCGATGCACGTTGGCGTTGGTGGTCTCGTAGTACCGTCGCAGTGCGTCAAGGACTACGGCGGGCTTCTGGGTCGTCGCGGCATTGTCCAGGTAGACGACGTCGTCGCGCTTGGCGAGGAGCGGGAAGTCGGCCCGCCACCGGGGTTCGCTCACACCACCACTCCCAACGTCTCGGCAACGGCGAGATCGTCGATGGCCTCGCGCAGGAAACCGCGCACGAAGAGCCCGCGTGCCCGGTCTTCGTCGATTCCGCGGGAACGAAAGTAGTGCACGGCGTCCTCGTCCATGGCGCCTACCGTGGCGCCATGACTGCACTTGACGTCGTTGGCGAAGATCGTGAGTTCGGGCTTCGCGTAGACCTCGGCGGTCGCGTCGGCCAACAGGTTCTTGGTGGACAGCGTCGCATCGCTGTGCTGGGCGCCCGGGGCGATGTGAATGCGTCCGTTCAACACCGCCCGTGCCCGTCCCGCTGCGACACCTCGATAGGTCTGGCGACTCGTCCCGCCGGGCAGGGTGTGCTCGACGGCCACCTGGTTGTCGAGATGTGCGCGTCCGTCGACTCGCCAGGCACTCTGAAGGGCGGTCTCGGCACCGTCGCCGGCGAGTGTCACCAGGATGTCGTTGCGCCTCAGGTCGGCACCGAGGGACAGTTGGGACAGTTCGTAGCGGCCGCCGGTCGCGACGTTGACGGCTACCAGGCTGCACTCACGGGTCGACGCCCCCGCCTGTCGGCGCCGATGCCGTAGCACCGCACCTTCATGCACGACGGCCTCGACGATGCGATGGGTATAGGGGGAGGGTTCTTCGACGAGTTCGACGGCGGCGCCGGCCTCCACGCTGACAAGGCAGTGCTGGTAGGCGGAGGGTAGGTGCGAGATCCGCACCGTCTGCGATGCTTGGCAGCCAGCGGGTACTCGAATGGCCAACCCCGCACCAAGCAGCAGACCGTTGACCGCGGCCAGCGGGTAGCGCGTGAGATCGAAGGTCGCCTGCGGACCGAACAGGTCCGCGGCCCGCGTATCGGAGAAATCACGTACGTCGACCTCTTCCGGCGACTCCACAACCGTTTCCCGGTGCACAGGGCGTGTCGCCTCCAACACCGTCTCGTACCAGCGGCCCACGTTGGTGTATTTCCAAGCCTCGGAACGGATCGCCGGCAGTCCTTGGTCGGCGATCACCGCGGTGCAGGCATTGCGGTCGAACCATGGCGCGTAGTCGTTCGGACCGGTCTGTAGAAGACGTCGGGCGACGGCGGCCTCGTCAGGCGTCGAGCCAGCCATAGCCCTTCTCCTCCAACTCGAGCGCAAGAGACCGATCGCCGGAGCGCACGATTCGGCCGCCCGTGAGGACGTGCACCCGGTCGGGCACGACATAGTTCAGCAGCCGCTGGTAGTGGGTGACGAGAACCACGGCGTTGCCCTCGTCGCGGAACGCGTTGATGCCCGCCGCGACGACCTGCAGCGCGTCGATGTCGAGGCCCGAATCGGTTTCGTCGAGCACGGCCAGACGAGGTTCGAGGAGCAGCATCTGGAGGATCTCGTTGCGCTTCTTCTCGCCCCCGGAGAAGCCGTCGTTGACCCCGCGCTTGAGGAAGTCGACGTCGAGGTCTAGTCTCGACGCGGCATCGCGCGCGCGCCCGATGAACTCGGGCGCAGAGGGTTCGTCCTCCCCGCGGATACGCGCTTGGGCGTCCACCGCCGCCTTGAGGAACTCCATGTTGCTGACGCCGGGAATTTCGACCGGGTACTGGAAGGCGAGGAACAGTCCCCGATGCGAACGTTCCTCGGGAGCGAGTTCAGTGATGTCCGCGCCATCCATAGCGATCGTACCGCCGGTGACGTCGTAGCCGGGCCTTCCGGCGAGGACGTTGGCGAACGTGCTTTTGCCCGAGCCATTGGGTCCCATGACGGCGTGCACCTCCCCGGCGTCGACGGCGAGGCTCAGACCGTTGAGAATCGTCTTGTCGTCGACGTCGACCCGAAGCTCGTCGACCCGCAGCAGGCTCATCCGACGGCGCCCTCGAGGCTGACTTCCAGGAGCTTGGCTGCCTCCACGGCGAACTCCATGGGCAACGTCCGGAACACGTCGCGGCAGAAGCCGTTGACGATCATGGAAACGGCCTTCTCAGGGTCTATCCCCCGCTGCTGGCACAGGAAGAGTTGCTCGTCGCTGACTTTCGACGTCGTCGCCTCGTGCTCGACCATCGCCGACGGCAGCTTGGACTCGATGTACGGGAAGGTGTGCGCGCCGCACTGTTCGCCGATCAACAGGGAGTCGCATTGGGTGTAGTTGCGCGCACCCTTGGCGCCGGGATTCATACGCACGCGGCCCCGGTAGCTGTTCTGGCTGCGGCCAGCGCTGATGCCCTTGGAGATGATGGTGCTCTTCGTGCGCGGGCCGATATGGGTCATCTTGGTGCCGGTATCGGCCTGCTGGAAGTTCCGCGTCAGCGCGACGGAATAGAACTCGCCCACGGAGTCCGCACCGCGCAGCACCACGCTCGGGTACTTCCAGGTGATCGCCGAGCCGGTCTCCACCTGGGTCCAACTGATCTTCGAGCGCTCGCCGAGACAGGCGCCGCGCTTGGTCACGAAATTGTAGATGCCGCCGTTTCCCTCGTCGTCGCCGGGATACCAGTTCTGCACGGTGGAGTACTTGATCTCGGCGTCGTCCAGGGCGACGAGTTCGACCACCGCGGCGTGAAGCTGGTTCTCGTCGCGCATCGGCGCGGTGCAGCCTTCAAGGTAGCTGACGTAGGCACCCTCGTCGGCGATGATCAAGGTGCGTTCGAACTGCCCCGTATTCTCGGCGTTGATGCGGAAGTAGGTGGACAGCTCCATCGGACAACGGGTGTGCTTCGGCACATAGACGAATGAGCCGTCGCTGAACACGGCGGAATTCAGCGCGGCGTAGAAGTTGTCGGGTTTGGGAACGACGCTGCCGAGGTACTTGCGCACGAGCTCCGGGTGCTCGCGGATCGCCTCCGACATGGAGCAGAACACCACCCCCGCATCGGCCAGACGATCTTTGAACGTGGTGGCGACGGAGACACTGTCGAACACCGCGTCGACGGCTACTTCGGGCATGTCCTCCTCGCGGACGCCGGCGAGCCTAGCCCGTTCGTGAAGCGGAATACCGAGCTTCTCGTAGGTGCGCAGCAGTTCCGGGTCGACCTCGTCCAGGGACTTCGGCGCATCGCCCTTGGGGGCCGAGAAATACGAAATCGCCTGGAAGTCGATGTCGGGGAACCGCACATGCGCCCACCGGGGAGCATGCATCTCCTGCCAGCGCCGGAACGCGTCGAGCCGCCACTCGGTCATCCACGCCGGCTCCTCCTTCTTCGTGGAGATGGCGCGCACGACACTCTCGTCCAAGCCGGGCGGCAGGGTGTCCGCCTCGATGTCGGTGACGAAGCCCGCCGAGTAATCGCTTCCCGTGGCGGCATGTTCGCGGCCGACGAGATCCTGCAATGTGTCTTGATCGGGCATCGAAACAGCCCCGATTGGTGTTCGGGACGATTGTAGCGAATAACCGACTAAAATACTCGGTTATTCGACCGGCTCGGTCACCTGATCGAGAACGAACTCGACCCGCTCTGCCAACAGGCGAGCCTGCGCTCTGAGCAACTTGCGGTACACGAACGACACGATCGCCAGTTCGAGTGCCGCGAAGATTAGGAAGACGGGTATCGGCCAGCCGACAGCTTCGGCCCCTCTCTCAACCAGTAGTGCGAGGATCAGCGGCAGGGTCATGACGAGGAAGAGGACCATGGCCAGGAATGTGGCGAGGAACATCTTCGCGGTCGAGTTGGGCACGCTCATCGAACTCGGGGACATGGCCCGGGGCGTTCTGATGGAGAAAGCGTTGCCCACCAGGCAGCCGACGAGATAGAGAGACACGAGGTGGACGGTGTGGGCCGCGAAGTGGGACGCGGAAACGGGGTTCATTACCTGGAGAACGATGAGCGCCGCGAGCCCTATGGTGATCGCGAACGGTGCCAGTGAAAGATTCTTGCCGAGCAGGATCTCCCTTGGGGCCGCCCCGACGAGAACCAGTGTGCGAAACCCGCCTCCGTCCTGGCCGAACTGGTTGGTGAGCAGTGTCAGGCACATCATCAGCACGAGGGCAAGGAACGCGAGCGCCGAGCCGTGCGCGGCCAAGTCGCTCGAACCGAACTCGGAGAACAGGACGACGTAGAGCAGGATCAAGAGGATCGGACTCAACATGACCATCTTGCCCTGCGGCGCCCGCCGCCAAAGGAGTATGGACGACCAAGCCACGGCCCGAGCGTGCTCCGGCAGGCGGTTGAGGAGCCTGTCGACGATGCCCTGCCAGCGCCCGGTGGCCGGAGCCGCCGACCGGCGGACTGCCCGAAGCGTTTGACGCTCTTCGGGCACCGGGACCTCGCGGTGTGTCTCACGTCGCCTACCGTCGTCTCCGACGGTGAGGAATCTCAGGGTCCTTCGATAGGAGCGGCGCAGACTCAGCGCGGCAATGGCCAACATCCCTACGAAGCAGAGCGCCGCGGGCCAGTACTGACCGCGGTTAACGGTCCACGCGCCGACGGGTAGCCAGCCGGGTGGCAACGCCACGTTGACCGCGATGACGGTCACGGCGAGGTTGCCGGCGAGCGGCGATCCCTCGGCTTCAACCGCTTCACCAGGCGTGTCGCTGTCGACGGTTGAGGGTGTGTCGAAGTCCAGGGTTCGGTTATAGAGCGCGGGCAGGTTGGCGATCAGCACGGTGACGATGACGGCCACCGCGACCACGGTTCCCCGGCGCCGCTTGTTCGACATCAGTCGCCCCAGCCAGCTTTGGAACTGATAGGTGAGGGCGGCGATCATGGCCATCGACGCGATGACAAGGAGGCCGAGCACGGCACCGTCGCCGACCCCGTGAACCACGCTGTGCGCCACGCTCAAGCCGAGCATCAGGGCGAGGAAGAAGCCGAGCGAGACGCGCATCTGCGAACTCAGGAAGTTCAACAGGAACGCCCCCTGAGGCGACACCGGCATGTGCATCAGCCTGGTCAGGGAGAACCGTTCGCCGCCAAGTTGAAGGTGCAGCAGCACGCCGGCCAGCCACCAGACCAGGAACGCCACGACGATGCAGTCCCAGATGAGCAGTACCCAGAGGGGACTCAGGTCCGGCAGGTAGACGATGCCGACGTAGTAGCCGAGGAACAGCGCGGAGAAGATCGACGTGACGCCCACGACCGTGAGCAGCACCATGAAGCCGGCGAGAAGGGGACTCTGACGCTCCCAGCGGCGTCGGGAGAGGGTCCGCCCGAGCCATAGGATCGCCGCGAACTGGCTACGTTCGATCCCGGTTGCCACCGTCCGACTCGGGCTCGTCGCGCTCATCCAGCCAACTCAAGTGGGCCTGGACGTCCTCCGTCGAGCCGACCTTGGACAGGAACGTCTCCTCGAGGCTCGCGGTCTGGCGAAGTTCGGCAAGGGGCGCCTGTACGACCAGCCGGCCCTGATCGATGATCCCGACGTGGGTGCAAAGACGTTCCACGATCTCCAGCACGTGCGACGTGATGAAAATCGTCACTCCTTGGTCGGCGGCCCGGGTCAGCAGGTCGCGGATGACGCGTGACGTCACCGCGTCTACGCCTTCGAACGGTTCGTCGAGAAACAGCAGCACGGGGTTGGCGAGCAGGGCGGCGGCGAGCGCGAGTTTCTTCTTCATGCCGTGGGAATAGTCGATGACCAGGCGCTTCTCTTCGCTCGCGTCGCGGCCGAGTTCCAACAGCGCGAACAACTCGTCGATCCGTTCCTGGGCGAGTTCCTTGGGAATCCGGTACATCCTTGCGACGAAGGTCAGGTTTTCGCGACCGGTCAGCAGGTCGTACAAGGCCAGGTCTTCCGGAACGACGCCGATACGGCGTTTGACGTCTGTTGCCTCCGCCGGTTCGAGTGGGTTCTTGCCGAGCAGCCTGATCGATCCCGCGGTCGGGGCCAGAAGGCCGGTCAACATCTTGAGGGTGGTAGACTTCCCGGCACCGTTACGACCCAGAAAGCCGTACAGGGTTCCCCGTTCAATCCGAAGGTCGAGATCGTCGACGGCACGCAGTTCGCCGAATTGGCGGCACAACCGGGTTGTTTCGACGGCGAACTCGGTTGCGGGGACCATGGGCCGGTAAGTCTACCCGTTTGTCGTTCGCTCGTCGGACAATCGACGAGCCGCCCAAGCACGGCGGCATGCCGCACGGGGAAACGCACGGGGAAAAGGAGCGAGCCCATGAGCGATACCGGACCGACGGCCACGAACGATTTGTCATCGACCCCATCCCACTGGGGGTTCTGGGCGACGACCGGACTGGGCGTTGCGGTATTGATCGCGTTCCTGGTGATCCAATCGCTGGTCGGCCTTCCGTTCAGCATCGCCATGATGGCCGAGAACCCCGGCATGCCGACAGCGGAGCTGGCGCGGATGCTGAATGCGAATGCCGAGTACATCGCGGCGGCGCTGATCGCTACGGGGACGTTCGGCACGCTCCTGGTGGTGGCATGCGCCTGGCTCCGACGGGGTGTCGGAGTACGCGACTACTTGGCGATCACTGCTCCCGGGGGCAGGATGCTTGCGCTGTGGCTGGCGGCCATCATCGTTTTCGTGGCGTTGTTGGAGGCCATGACCGTGCTCCTCGGTCGCGAAGGTCCCGAATTCGTGGTGGACCTCTACGCCAACGTCCGGTTTCCGTTCCTTCTCGCCCTCGGAACCGTCATCGGCGCACCGCTGTTCGAGGAGGTTTTCTTCCGGGGATTCCTGCACGCCGGGTGGTCGCGGAGTAGGCTGGGAGTCGCCGGGACGGTCCTGCTCACCTCGCTCCTGTGGGCACTCATGCACATCCAGTACGGAATCTACGAGATCGCGCAGATCTTCGCGCTTGGGGTCGTGCTCGGCGTCGCCAGGGTCCAGAGCGGGTCGCTGGCGGTACCGCTAGCCATGCACGCACTGGTCAACCTAATCGCGCACATTCAAGCGATGTATATGGTGTCGGGCTGACCGCAGATGCCCGAACTCGAGCGAATACCCGAGGAGCACATCTACCGCGCCTACGGAATCTATCTGCTGACGTCGCAGCACCGGCTGATCCGACGCCTGAAACGACTCTACGAACCTTCCATCCACGGCAACAAGGCGTGGCGCTCGAGTTTCCTGTTGATGGACTACCTGCTGCACAACCCGCCGCGGCGAGGAGCGCGTGTTATGGAACTCGGCTGCGGTTGGGGGCCCGGTGCCGTGTTCTGTGCGCGCCGCTTCAATGCACGGGTGACGGGCGTGGACCTAGACGCCAGCGTCTTTCCGTACCTCGAGGTGATTTCCGCGCTGAACGACGTCAAGGTCGCGCCGATGGAGGGCAACTTCAACAACCTGAGCACGGAATGCCTAGGACGCGAACACCTGTTGATCGGTTCCGACATCTGCTTCTGGGACAGCATGGTCAAGCCATTGTTCGACGTCGTGAGCCGAGCACTTGAGGGCGGTGCCAAGCGGTTCGTCATCACAGACCCCGGCCGGCCCACGTTCTACGAGTTGGCCGATCGCTGTCAGAAGCAGAACTGGGAGGTCACCTTGAGGGAGTGGTACGCCGTCGAACCGTCCCGCACCACGGGCGAAGTTCTAGAGGTTAGGCCGCCCCCTAGCTAAGCTCTGCGCCAGCGGCACTGTTGTTGGCAACCCGGTCCGTTGATCGCACCGCCGTTGGCGGCGGATCGGGCTGATCGATCGGGCGGAGGTGCCGGGCGGCAATCCCTAGTCGGAAGGCGAACGGCACGAGTCAGCGCTGTGGCACTGGCTTGCTCGGCAAGTTGACTACAAGTGTGTTAGGCCACTAGGCGCCCGTCGAGTCCTGCGGGCCGAGGAAGGTCTTGATCTCTTGCGACAGGTTGGCGCAGGCCTCCTCCTGGACGCGGGCGATGACGGGTACAGGAACCACCACGGCGATCACGAAACTCGTGCCGGCAGCCTCGGAACTTAAGGTGCCGACGGTCATCCTGCGCTGGACGTCCCACACCGACGCCTCGTAGTTCGAGCCACGTTCCCAGGACAGGAATCCCAGGCACCCGGGTATGCCGCCAGTGACGACTGTGCACTGGAGGCTGCCGGTCTCGTCGGATCGTTGCGTCTGACCCTCGATCCAGACGAGGTAGCGCACGCCGATCTCGTCGATTCGTTCAGAGATGATGGGCCGATTGATGACCTGGGTGAGGTCGTCCATGTTGAGTGGTGCTGTCCGCGGCTCGAACCAAGGGAACGTGGCGTCGACGAACTCGCGTTCGGTCAGGATGGGCAAAGCGTCCTTGCCGCTGTTGACCTGGTCGCTGACGCACGCAACGAAGTCGTCCTCGGTCTCGCCTTGGGTCTTGTGCTTCCTCGAGAGGATGACGACGGATTCGCTGTCTCCGAGATCGGTTTCCGCCTGGCGCACGCCCTGTACCGTGGTCTGAACACAACCGCCGGCAAGCCAAGCGGCGGCAAGGACTAGGCTCGCCGCGATACCGTGCCTGGGAAGTCGTTGAATGGTCATTGTGCGACCTGCTCCGGAGTTGTGGCGTGCATCTTGGTGCTACCGATCATGGCAAGCCAGTCTTGGGACTGCGCTTGGCCGCGGAACTGGAACGAGAGCATGGCGGCCGCATCGCGCAGCGCCCAGATCGTCGCCACGTTGAGGGCGGGGGAGGCCTGCCCGAGGCCGCTGAAATTGGCCTCGTTGGCCTTGCCGTAGCCGATGACGGGGTATTCGCCCAAGCGGTTGCCGTTCGTATCGTAGAGGTCCAACCGGTAGCTGATCCAGACCTCGTAGAACTCGCTGCCGGTCTGTTTCGGAATCGCGAACTGCACTTCTTCGATGCTCGGCGCGATGATGCCGGCGACGGCGGGAGGGGTGCCGTCCGGACGAGTGAACCTGACCGGCTGCGGGTCCGATGCGGTGTCATCGCCTTCGGTGCCGGAGTCCTGGATCTCGGCATCGGGGTCGTCGCCATCGACGCGGGCCACGGGCACCACCGTCTCGAACATGGCGTCGAACACCTGGGCGAACACCGGCGCTTGGGAAGCGCCGATGTCGATCCGGTACACACCGTGTTCGACGAGTTCTTCCTCGTGGACGTAGTTCATCAGTTCGTCGTTGTAGTAGATGCCGACCGCGGCGTCGATCGGTTCGACCAGCGGACGGGGCACACTGACGTTCACGGTGACGGATGCGCCGCTGCTGCAGCCGCCGAGGAACCATCCGACGACCAACGTGGCAGCCAGCGCACCGTACAGACTCCGTCGATTGCGATTCACGCCCAGTCGGACTCCCCTTGGGACGGTTGAAGCCTACTCCAATCGCGGCAGGGCGACAAAGGTGCCGTTGTTGCGATAGGTGAGCTCGCGCATGAGTGCGGCGAACCGGTTGCCGGATGCCGATCCGACCACGACGGGAAAGCCCACGGCGTGAATGCGCACGCGCCGCGTCCCGTCTTCGGCGATGCGGTTGAGCTGATCGACCGTGTCCACCACGTCTTCGATGGATCTTCCGGAAAAGTCGTCGCCGAAGACGTAGATGCTGATCTTCCGGTCGGCGCTGTAGAACGTGGTGATAGCCGCGCGGATCCCCTCGACGGGGCTGGAGTTCGACTGGGCGCTCCAACTCCCGAGAAGCTGCACGATGTCCCGTCGGCGGCTCTCGGAGTCCTGCATCCACCGGCCTGCGTACTGCGGAAACATGTAGTCGCCCATGTCGTTCATCACCTGAATGCCCTTGACACGAGGATAGATCTGCAGCGTCTCCTGGATCTTCCTCTGCACGATCGGCCACGCCCACTGACGCATGCTGCCCGAGGTGTCGATGACGAAGATGATGTACTCGCTGTCGACGGTGATGCCGCCGATGGTGTTGGTGCTGCGCACGAAGTCGAGGCCGAGCAGGCGCTCCATCTCCTCGGTCAGCGACTGTTTGGCCCGGACGAGGCGTAGCCGCTCGGTGCTCTGCCGTTCGGCCTCCTCCGCGGTGGCGTGGTAGCGGGCGAGAATGTCGTTCAGGTCGCGCTCCAGCCGCGCCAGCTCGGCCAGGTCGCGGGCTAGTTGCCGCTCCTCGTCGCTGAGCTGGCGTGTCAGGATCCGGGTGCGGCCGACGATCTCATTGAGCGAATCTCGCTTCTGCGTGACGAGGCCCTCCAGGTTGATCACCGGTTCCTCGAGCAGGATCGGTTCCACCGTCTTGACGATCATCAGCAGCAGGATGATGGCGCCGAATCCACAGCAGATGACGTCGAGGAACGACAGGCCGATCTCTTCCAAGCCGCGTCGCGGGATCATGGCCAGTCCTTGGATGGCGACATGTACGTACCGCCGGTCCGTCCTGCGAGGATCCAATAGGCGGAGGATGCTCCGGGGTCACCTTCCATGGGAAACATGATGACGTTCACGGGCACGCCCCTCGGCAACAGTTGCTGGGCGTCAAGCATGAACTTGGAGCGTTCGCGGCCACTCACGGTTGCGGCCCGTGGGTTGCGGTTGGAACGGGTGGGCAGGCCGTCGGTGATCAGATAGACGTTGTCCGGCGGCGGCCGCAACTCTCCCATTGCCTCGATCAACCCTTCGAGATTCGTACCGCCGCTCGGGACCATCTCGGCCAGTTCGTCCAGTGCCCCGTTGAGGATGGCGGCGTCGATGACCGGATACCACGCGTCGGAAGGCAGGAGCGTCCTGGCCTCGTCGCTGTAGAGCAGAATCTGGAAGTTGCTCTCCAGCGGAACCTGTGCCGCGAGCCAATCCACCGTTCTCTGCGCCCGTTGCCACTTGGGCGAGGCGAGTTGGCGTTCGCGCGGCATGTTGCGCCGGCGGATGACCTGCACGATGGTTTCGTCGAGCATGCTCGCCGAGACGTCGAGGGCGATGAGTACGTGGCGCCCGCCGACGTACAGACCCGTGAGGTACTGGCGGTCGCCTTCGCCCTTGATCTCGCGCAGCCGCGTGCCGCCGAAAGCCTCTTCCTCCTCCTGCAGCTGCTTGACGTCCTCCTCTCGGGTCTCGACGTCGGACTGCAGCCGCTCGATGCTTTCTTGTTCCGCGGACGACTTGGCGTCCAGTTCCTCGATCTCCTCGAGGCGCACGTCGCGGTCTTCGATCAAGGCGATGAGCTCGCGGTTGGCATCGGCGACGCGTTTCTTCGCAGCCTGCAGGCGCTCCTGCAGGTCGACGAGGTTCTTTTCACCCTCTTCGATCTGGAAATCCAGCTTGCGCGACTCCGAGAGCAGGTCGCGGTCGATCTCCTTGGTGGTGTCTTCGATACGGTGGTTGATGATGAGGAAAACCAGCACGACTGCACCGAAACCACACGACATGACGTCGAGAAACGACAGGGAAAAGACGTTGAAACGTCGACCGCTACGGCGAGCCGACACTACCCGTCCGCCTGTTGGCCGGAGCGCCCCGCATGTGTTCCGTGCACGACGCTGATCAACTGGAACTCCTGGCCCCCCGCGACGATGCGGTCACCGGCTTCGGCGGGATGCTCGAAGTCGATGTGGCTGCCGTTCAGCACGACGTCGGCACCGTCGGTGGGGGCCACTGAGAAACCGCGGTCAGCCCGCAGGACGCGAAACCCCGGGCTGCCCTTGCAGACGGGATGATCGCGGCCATAGGTCGTGTCGGCGAGCGGCATCGCGACGGGCCCGCACAAGAGGTGCGTTGGCGGCTCGCGCGAGATCCTGCCTCGACTCTCGGAACCGCGGCTGGGCAGACTCGTGACCAGCCGTGCGCCGGCCCTGTCGTCTTCCGGCGTACCATCCGATTGGACGTGTTCGGTGCTCTCCGCGATACCTGTGAGGACCGCATCCGGTGCAAGCGGGAGTAGCTCGTGGCCAGCATCCTGAAGCAAGCCAGCGAGGCCCGGAAGTCGACGCATCCGATGGGTGATTACGAGGGTGGCGGGGTCGCCGATGGATCGCGCCAGCAGTTCGTATCGCTGGCGGGACTTCTCGCCGAGCGCATGTCGCGCCACCGTGACGCGCCGCGCCACCTCGTCGTGGACGACCTCGATGGACAGCTCGGCATCGCCGGACTCGACTCCGGCGGCCACCTGATTGAAGACCCGCTGTTCCGTCTCGGCGATGCGTAGCGGGTCGAAACGCGTGCCGTCCACGAAGCGGTCGGCGACGACGTCTACCCAGCCTTCGATCAGCGATGCCAGTCCGATGGCGGGTATCTCGTCCACGGATGTCCGCCGGACCGTGCCATGCTCGGGGTCGACGTCCAAATGGGTGACGAGCCCGCGGTGCAGCGTCAGGTCGAGCAGCCGGCAGGAACCCGAAAGCGGCAACAGACAGGTGGCGGCCACGGCCGCATCGACGATGGTGCGAACCTCGAACCCGGCTTCGTCGGCGATTCCGAGGAGCACGGCGAACTGTTCGGAGGTGACGGTGCCCGGTGCGGCCACGACGAGGGTCGGTCGGTCGGCGTCGGGCGGTCCGAGGCCAAGGGCGTCCCGCATGGCCAGCAGTTGCAGGTAGACAAGGTCGGCCTGGGTAGCCACTCCCTTGCCGGGCGGCGATACCGGATCCCCGTTCAGGCGCTGCCAGAATTCATTGTGCGACTGCCGGGGGTGGAGGCGCGACCGGGACAGCGCCTCGTGGCCGAACACCGCACCGTCCTTGTCGACGAAGGCGAAGCCCGGTTCACGGTAGACAGCCTCGCCGTCTCGGCTGAGGATGATCTCCACGTCGTTGAGGTCGAGGACTAGCACGGTCGAAGCTCTGAATAACCCTGTTGGGGCGACCGCCCGCCAGGGCGCGCGGTCGCCCCAACGGGCATGGTTTGTCCTGCCAGTGCCACTGTTCGAGATTCCCTAGCGTACCTGCATGTGGCGGATGAGGTAGTCGTCGCAGTAGTGCTGGGTGTCGAGCACGAGGCGCTCCTGGATGAGTTGCAGTTGGTGCATCAGGAACATCACGACGATGCTGATCACCAGCGCAACGAAGGTCGAGTTGAATGCCACCCCAAGGCTCGCCGTCACGCCGGCGATGTCACCTTTGACGGCTTGGTAGGCCTGCCCCAGCGCATCGCCGATGCCGCGTACCGTTCCGATGAAACCGATGGATGGGATTGCCCAGGCGATGTACCGGACCATGGCGAGTTCGCTGTCCAAGCGGTCCGATTCCGTTTCGCAGACCGCGCGTACCGCGTTCGAGACATCCTGCACGTTGCTTGTCGACGCGAACCGCTGCAGCGCGGCGAGCAATGCCCGGGGCAGCAGGTTGCTGCGGGTCGACTCGGGCAGAGCCTGCAGCGGACGGGCGTACTCCCGCGTGTCCTCGGGAAGTACGCTCATGCCTTCGGTCACCTCGATAAAGGACTCCTGCAGCATCTTGCGCTCGCGAAACGAATGCCTGGCCTTGAGCCCCATGATCGACATCGCCCAGAGCATCAGGATGAAGCAGGACTCCTGTTCGTAGTCGCGCAGCACGACGTATAGCGAACGGTCGGGCACAAACGCCTCGCCGGTCTGGGCACGTTCGGCCTGGGCTTCGAGGATGGCGTCGGCGTTCGGACGCACCACGGTAACGTACGTCAGATGCACGACGATGACGGCCAGGATCAGGGCGATCACCTGGTAGACGAACTCGAACGGCAGGGTCTTTTTCATGTTTCAAATGTCCACGGGAAACGGTACGGAGATGTCCTCGGAGATGTCCTCGCTCGGAATGAATACCTCGGGGGACTGGTCCTCGGTCGGTGTCGACTCGGAATCGGGCTCGGACTCGCCGGGCGCTTGGCTCGCGTCCGCAGGCCCGGCACCCTCCCCAGCGTCCGTCGAGGGTCGCTCCGAGTTGGTCGTCGATGTCTCCTCCGCCGATGCGTTGGCGTCGGACACCGATACTTCGCTACTTGACGCCGATTCTTCGGCGCCCGCTGACGACGCGTCGCTGCGTTCTTCTGCTAGCGCAGCTTCGCCCATTGCGATACTCAGCGCCAGGGCGAGGCAACCGGCGGTGGTGACGTAGGGACGGCACTTGGGCAGTAGGCGGATGTTCACTCCGCGAACCTCGCGATGCGGAAGCCGACGTCGGGTCGGCCCTCGGTGCCGTAGTCCCGGTAGGAAAGGCGCAGGTCGCTGACGGAACCGCGCATCCAGCTGGCGCCGCGAATCACATGGTACTCACCCTGCGTCGGACCCAGCGGATCGACCACCGCTGCGGTGCCGGGGATCTCGTAGTAGTCATGCGTCCACTCCGAGACGTTGCCGCCGATGTCGTAGATGCCCTTCGAGTTGGGCTCGTACATTCCCACTGGAGAACTGACGATGTAGTTGTCGTTGTAGCCGAAGATGATGCGCGCGACCGTGTGGGCAGCCGACGCGTCGGCGTAGTTCCCCTGGCGTTCTGGTGGCGGCACACGGTCTCCCCACGGATAGCGCAACAGGTCGCCGCCGTCGACGTGGCGGGCCGTCCAGGCCCATTCGGCCTCGGTGGGCAATCGGTAGCCCAGCGCATTGCGGTTGAACCCCACGATCTTGCTCAGATCCTCGCGGTAGAAAGGCTCGAGGCCGTCCTGCGCAGACAACCAGTTGCAGTAGAGTGCCGCGTCCTGCCATGAAACCCTTACGACGGGTTGGTCGGCCTGATTCAGGTCCAGACCCTCGAAACTATCGGAGTCGTGGCCGGATGCGAACGCGCGGAATTGCGCGTTGGTCACCTCGTGCCGAGAAAGATAGAACAGTCGCGTCAGTTCGACGTCGCGTAGAACCTCGTTGGCGCGCCGTCCGGGTTCCCGTCGGGATGCGCCCATGCGTATGAATCCGGGACTCAACAGCACGAGTTCCTGGTTTTGGCCGGTGGTTCGCACCTGCTTGAGGGCCTCGAGACGCGCTTCCTCGAGGGTCAGCAGCCTGACCTTCAGCTCTTGGGGGAATCCGGGTTGGGGCACGATCGTCGCCCGGTAGCTGGCGTAGCCTGTCTTCTTGACCTCGAGCTCGTGCGGTACGGCCGAGAGGGTGAGGGTGTCTCCCTCGGGGCGGCGACGTTCGCCGTCGATCCAGAGTTCGGCGTCCGGCGGATCCCTCTTGATGGCCATGTCGCCTTCGAGCGCGGTGAGCGTGAACGACAGGTTCCTCTGTTTTCCCGTCGGTACCGTCACCGACACGCTTTTCGGCGCGTAGCCGACCTTGAACGCGCGGATCTCGTGGCCGCGGTCGGATGTGACGCCAACTAGGACGGGTGTGACCCCGCGGTATTCGCCGTCGACGGTAACGCTGGCACCGGGCGGTTTCGACTCCACGTGGATCTGGCCATCGGCCTTGCGCAGTGTGATGGGATTCAATGCCACCACCTGTTGCGGCTCGACGTATAGAAGATCCGTCCAGACGCTGTACCCCGGCAGGCTCACGGAAACCCGCCGTTCGCCGGCGGGAACGGGCACCGGGCCCGGCGTCGCCACGGACGACAGTTCACCGTCAATGCGAACCTCGGCGCCCGTCGGCGTGGTGGGAATGGTCACGTCGGCCCAGTTGGGTGTAAGGGCTGCGGTAACCGTCTGCAACCGTTCCCGACCTTGGACCTCGAATGCCAGGGTCGCGTCCTGATAGCGCGGATGAGTTACGGTGGCAGTTTGAGGCCCTGCGGGCACGCGGAGTTCCACGGGTGAAGTGCCCTGGAGTCCATCGCTGCCGACCACCGTGATCTCCGCACCCTCCGGGTCGATGTCGAAAGTCACCCAACCGGGCAAGGGGCGTAGTTTCAAGCTGATCGTCTGGTTGCGCTTTGCTCCGACTTCGACCGCGCGCCGGAGCGTCTCGTAGCCTGCAGCGTCGGCCACAAGCTCGTAGGAGCCTTCTCGCAGCAGGTGAATCTCGCCCAAGCGGAACGCGAATCCACCGTCGATGGCAATGCTCGCATCGGCCGGCTCCATATCCAGCCGAACGGACTTGGCGGTGAATATGAACCACAGAATCGACACCGCAAGCGCGCAGCTCGCGACCACGACTACGCGGCGCACGCTGATGAGGGGCGAACGCCGACCGTCGGTCGTGGCCGTCGGCTGGAACCGCACCGCCTCGATGCGGTCGCCGTTGGTTCCTGGCAGAGGTGACACCGGATCGCTCATGAATGACGAAGATCAGATACTTTCGACGCAGCGGATGTCGACCGGTTCCATGTCGGGTGCCAGAATGATCTCCCTGCGCACGTCCCGGCAACCGTCCCGACTGCCGATGATGATGTAGCGACCGGGTCGGAGCAGAAGTTCATTGCGTGTGAACACGCCCAGCGCGCCGACCTTGTGGATAACCACTTCGGTGGCGTTGTCCGAGACCAGGATGAGCGGTACGGGTGCCGTGCTCTGCTCGATGGCCGCGCGCAGCTTGGCAACCTCGGCGGTGAATTTCTCACCGGGATCCACCTCCGCCTCGGCCCGCGCGAGCACCTCGCGGGCATCGGCGAACTCGGTTTCCCCGGACAACACGGCGGGATCCCCGTTGTACCTGGCCATGGCCCGCATGAGCGCCACGCGGGCGGCGATTCGCTGTTTACCCGTGATCGCGAACTTGAGGGTTGGATCGATCGCTAGGGACTCGTTGTAGGAGGCCAACGCCGACGCCCATTCGGCTTGCTGTTCAGCACGCTCGGCTGCCCCGCGCAAGCGGTCAATCTGGGCCAGGATCCGCGCCTGTTTGGCCTGTTGCAGTCCGGCGAGCCCGTCCGGGTCCCGGGGCGTACGGGCGAGTACTCGCTCGAACGCTTCAATGGCGATGTCGTGGTCGCCATTCTCCAAGGCGGCGAAGCCTTCCGACAGCGTCTTCCGCCGGAGTTCGTCGGCAATGTCGGCGGCGATGGCGGCAAAGCGCGCATCGAGCCCAGTAGTGGCGGGATCGATGGCCTTCACCTTGACCAGGAACTCCTCGGCCAGGGGGTGGTTGCGACGCAGCACGGCGCGGTCGCTCTCACGCAGTAGTTCGATGATCTCGGGGAGCTTCGCCGTCCGAGCGGATCCGGCGGCCAAGCGGGGATCGTCGGCTCGGACGGTGGAAGCCCGCTCGAACGCTGCGACTGCGGCGGAATGGTCGAGCGCGACGATCGCCGCCTCGCCTTCGGCCAGCGCGGTCGAGAACCGTTCGTCGCCCTTGGCCAGAAGCGCTTTGAGTTGGTCCGTGGCTCCGGCGTATTCGTCCAAGGCCTCGACAAACTCACCGGCGACAAACAAATCGTCGGCATCGTTCGCCCGACCCTTGATCGCGTCGAGCTCCGACTTGCCCCAGGCCTCGACGTTGAGTTCCTCCTCGAGCCTCAGCTGCAGTGCGATGAATTCCGCGAGTTGTGCCTCGGCCTCCTGTCGTGCCTGGGCCAACTCGGCGGCCTCGAAAGGGGGAACGATCTCCGCGTCGCGTCGCCCTTGCGGAGTGACCGTGGGGTTGGATGTTCCCAAGCCCGGCGGCTGCAGCGGTCGGTCTATCCGCTCGGGGAGATAGGCCGCGACGAATACCAGCGCACCAGCGAGAACCGTCAGCGCGCCCGCGAACGCCCACACGCGCAGTGTCGAGCGTCGCCGGCCTCGACGCCGGTGCCACCGGGAGTCGCGCCCGCGGCCGGACAAGGGCGGCGCAACAGGTTCAATGTGTACAGGCTCTTCAGTCATGCTGCGGGGTGCCTGCGGATGCGCCCCCGGTCATTTCGCTCCCTCGGCCATGGTGACCGGGTCCGCTGTTGCTCCGACGACCTCGGTCAGCGCCTCGCCGGCGGCCTCGGCGTCGGCTGTGGCTTGTTCAAAGCCGTCATCGGCGGGCGGTGGCAACCCCAGTTCCTCGTAGTAGATCCGCCGCAGCACCTGGCGCAGTTCGTCGTACTGGGCAGTGACCGTACCGTCGAGACGGTGCGTGCGGTTCTCGAGTTCGATGGTATGCGGTGTGATCGCAGCTTCCGCGGATATGCCGAGTTCGCGCAGCATGCTGGCATGCGCCCTGGCACGGTCTAGGCTCTGGATGGCTTGGATGGCCGTTCTGGCTCCGCCGATGATCGACACGGCGCCGGCGTAGCGGGTCAAGGTCTTGTCTCCCATCTGGGCAGCGGAACCCGCCGTGATGGCGACGACGCCGGCCAACGTTTGTCGGCGGACCTTCTCGCGCTGGTTGCGGTAGGCGATGGCTTCGTCGTAGGTCGCAGCCCGCCAGCCCTGGTACGCGGGGTACATGCGCAGATGGAAGTCGTCGTAGTACGTGTCCAACGTGTCAATGAAGATGTACTCGCGTTCGCGCACCTTGCGAATGCGCTGCAGCATTGGATCGTTCTCCGCCGGCAGCCTTCGTATTTCGAACTTCCCGGGTTCGGTCTGGACAACGTATGACTGGAATGCGTCCGGCGACAGGTCCGATGCGAACTTCATCTCCGCCGTTCGGCGGATCGCGTCCACCTCGCTGGGGTCGAGGGTCTGGAGGTAGGCCAGCATATCGTCTGCCAGGCGCCGATAGATCGACTGGAAGGGATCGATTCCGGGAGGAACGGTATCGCCGTAGGCGTACTTGCTGGCAAGCGATTCGTAGGTGTTTGCCAACCACACATCACCGCGTGCGTCACGCACCTGTGTGGCTAGGATCATGCGCTCGCCGTCCGAGTGGACGATGTTGCCGGTGACCATGACATCTACCGCGTGAGTCGGGCGCGGAACGACCCGCACGGCACCCCAGTTGCCGGTCGATTGCAGCAGACTCTTGGTGAAGAAGGCCATGTAGTTGGCTTCCGCCCGGCGGACGTCGGGCGCGATGTTCTGTGCGACTTGATCGTCGAAGGCGATCGGTACGTTGGCGTCGAATACCGCGACGCCTACGTCGAGCAGCATTTCTTCCCGGATGTTGCCGAGCTGCTTCGGCTGAGTCGTGTCAACCATGCGCACCGTGTGGGACGAGCATGCGCCGAGCAGCGCGGCAACGCCGACCACCAAGACGGTCGAAACGCAGTCCCGAACCGAAGGGGCGCTAGCCCGCATATCTCACCAAGTCGCTTGTGCCAAGAGGCAACTGCTTGGTTGTTGGAGTGTTTCTGGGCATCCGAAACCGGTGGCGGATCGACAGGCTGCGCTGGCCAACGCCCGTCAGGGCGCGCAGCATCGTGGCCCTTGGTGAGATATGCGGGCGAGACATCGGGGCTACAGACCGGATTTGTATCGCCGGTACTCTTCCCAAAGGCTCTCGCGGAGCTCGGGATCCTTCTCGGCCATGGCTGCCTCACGGAGCTGGCGGGCGACGACGTCGTCGTCGCGGGCATCGGGACGATCCGGTGGTACCGGCTCCGGGATGCGCGCCACGGGAGGCTGGTCTGGCGGGCCGGGCGGCGCGGAACCCGTGTCTTGGGGGTCGCCGCTGCCCCCGGCGGACCCACCGGCGGAGCCCTGGTCGCCTCTGCGGGACGGAACCCGCTGTTCGAGAATCTCGCCGTCGAGATCCTCCAGCGCTTTTGCGAGGGCGTCGCCCTCCCCACCGCCGCCTGCGCCAGTGCCCGACCCGGTGCCGTCGCCGGCATTGTCGCCATCACCGCCGTCGCCACCTGCCGGGTCGCCATCACCGCCGCCGCCTCCCGCCGGGTCTCCATCACCGTCGCCGCCAGAGTCGGCGGGGTCGGGTAGTTCATTGCTCAACACCCACCCCCGATCGGCGGGATCGCTGCCCGATTCTCCACCGCCACCGGCACCGCCGGAACCGACGCCTCCGGAACCCTCGCCTGCGGAATTGCCGCCTCCAGCGTTCCCGTCTCCGGAGACCCCGCCGCCGGAACCGTCGCCGCTGGATCCGGAATCACCGTTGCCGTCGCCCTCGGTGCCGTCGCCGCCAGTGGGCCAACCCCCGGAACCGTCGGACCCCGGTCCGCCTTGGGGTCCACCCCCAGGAAGGCCCGAACCGCCGCCATCTGATCCGCCGGGAAGACCCAATAGGCCGCCGTCGGACCCGCCGCCGGGAAGACCCAATCCACCGCCGGGGAGTCCTGATCCCCCTCCGGACGACCCACCGCCGGGAAGCCCAGATCCACCCCCGGACGATCCGCCTCCAGGAAGCCCAGATCCACCCCCGGACGATCCGCCTCCAGGAAGCCCGGATCCGCCGCCGGATCCGCCGCCCGGCAGCCCGGATCCACAGCCGGAGGAACCGCCGCCCGGAAGCCCGGACACGCCCCCGCAGCGCAGCGCGGATCCG
>VXPO01000108.1 GCA_009839505.1 Gammaproteobacteria bacterium | reverse complement strand
GCTATTGGCAAGGGCCACAACGCAGCAGTGGCGTGCAGGGCGAGCTCCCGGAGGGCGCGCCCCACGGGTCCTGTGGCGGTGTTGCGCCCCTTGGCAATGACCCGCCATTCCCGGCGGGGACGCGCCTTGCCACAGAACCCGTGGGACGCGCTGAAGTACTAGAAACTTGCGGGACACGACACTAGCGTCTGCGGGAAGCCGCTTGGTCCGTCGCCTCGATCTGCCGCACCGGCACGCGCTCGCCTTCGCGCAAGGGCGCCGCATCGGCGTCGAGCACGAGCGGGCGCAAGGCAGTCAGGTGCCCAAGCGGGGAGACGTCCGCGATCGGGTTCCCCGCCAGACGCAGCCACACGAGCTTCGGCAGGTCACCGAGCACCGAGACGTCCCGCAAGCGGTTGCCCGCCAAGTCCAGGCGCCGAAGCGATCGCGCCTCCCGGAGCAGGGCGGCGTCCGCAACCTGGTTGTTCCCCAGACCGAGATGGGTTAGGCGCGACAGCCCCCAAAGCGGCGCCAGGTCCGCGACCCGGTTGCCGTCGAGCAGCAGCACCTCAAGGCCGCGCAGTTCCGACAACGGCCGGAGGTCGGCCACGCGGTTGCCCGACAGGTCGAGCCGGCGCAGCATCGTCATCACCGCCAGCGGCGACACGTCGGAGACCTCATTGCCCGACAGGTCGAGCACGCGTAGGTGCCGGAGATTCCCGAGCGCGGAGACGTCGTCCACGGCGTTGCCGCGCAGGTCGAGAACCTCCAGGCCCGCGACGGCCGCCAACGGCCATAGGTCGGCGACCCGGTTGCCGCCTACGTCCAGCGCCTCCAGATCCGTGAGACCCGTGAGCGGGGCCAGGTCCACCAGACCGCGGGACGAAAGGTCCAATACCTCGATCTTCTCCCCGCCCGCGAGACGGGCTTCGAGCGGCGTGTCAGCAACCGGCGGGACGGCGTTCCGCCCCGTCGCCTCGGAGTCGGCCACGGCGACGCCGGGCCGGACCGGGTGGGCACCGAGTTCGGGCGCTGGATTGAACCAGACGTCCTGCAGCGGGTGCATCGGCGCCGGCAGGTAGGCAACCGACACGTTCTCCGAGGGGTCAACGGCCCGCGACAGGGTCAGCACCGCCTGGCCACCGGCCACCGCGACAGACTCGACCGGGACCGCCGCCGCGCCGGCCGGCGTAACAACCGCCACCTCGAAGTCGCCCGGCGACGGCACCGATCCATGGCCCAGTGGCCGGTCGTAGCGCAGTGTCAGCAGCGCCCCGGACACACTCGCCCGGCCGAGCGACATGCCGGACGCCGCCCCGCACGACACGCCGACATCCTCTGAGTGACCGCAGTTGTGCAGACCCCAGCCGCTGAACACGCATGCCGCCAAGCGCGACTCGTTGCCCGCGCAGCGGACGTCGTCCATCCAGATCGTTCCGCTACCGGCCCCGAACGCCGCCCGTCCGTGCACCTCGCCGCCTGTATGGCCGAGCTGCCGGCAGACCACTTCCGCGTCCTCCGTGGCGAACCGATCGTCGCACACGGTGCCCCACTCGCCGTCGTGGTGGATTTCCACGCGGCCCTGCTGCGCCGTCGCGCCGCCGACCAAGCGCAAGTCCCCCTCCGCTGCGTCCGTTCGGCTAGACGCGTCCGACGCCGCTGGCCCCGCCACCGTCGCCGTCGCGCCCTCACTGAGCTGCACGCCGTCGACCGTGCACACGCCGCCCACGCCGCACGCGGTGCCGTCCGGCGGCAGCGACAGCGTCACGGCGTCCCGTCCGCTCGGCGTGACCCTCAGGGTGAACTCGGACGCCCCGTCGGTGGTCCGGTTCACCCGGCGCATCCCGGTCACGGTGCCGTTGGCCACCGACAGCCGATCGTGGCGCAGGTGCCGTACGAGCGTACTCACCCGGGCGCTGAACTTCAGCGTCAGCGTGAACTCCGTGGCCCCGTCGTGCGCCGCCGGCACGCCCTCGAACCAGGCGATGAGCGCCTCCCCCGCTTCCGTGTGGCCCTCGGCGGTCGCCGACCAGCCGCTGGCACCATCCGCGTTCCTCGCCAGCACCTGCACCTGATACGTCGTGTCCGCCGACAGCCCCGTGATCGTCGCCACGGTCGCCGCACCCGTGTGCCCCCAGTCCGCGAACAAGCCGCCCGCGACCGCGTAGCGAACGTCGTAGTCGGTCACGACCGGACGCCCGACGTTCGACGGCGCACTCCAGGACACCGACAGCGACGTACTCGAGATACTCGAAACCATCGGCGTCGACGGCGCATCGGGCGGCTCGCTGACGTTCGTCACCACGACCGTCACGGGGATCGACGTGGCACCATCATTACCGTCGTCCGCGCTCACCGTCACCGACCGAGTCGGGCTCGCCTCGTGATCGAGCATCGCAGCCGTTGTCAACTGACCGGTCGCTGCGTCGATCGAGAAGTCCGTCGCGTCCGCGCCCGCCAGCGAGTACGTCAGGCCGTTGCCCGCGGTATCCGTCGCCGCAACGGCAACACCCACCGCCGTGCCTACCGCGGCGTTCTCCGTTACTCCGCGCGACGCGCTCGCGCCATCCTCGAACGCCGGCGTCGGCGGGCAGACCTCGGACGCGACGCGCAGGCACACCGTCTCCAATCCGCCCGTCGGCAGCGTCGTCTCGTAGTTGGCCGCATTGAGCGAAGACGCGTTTGCGTTTAGCCACGCCTGGTCCCATGTGAAGGTGCTGTAGCTGCCGTGGATCGCGGCGTCGAGCGGCAGAACCGCGCCGCCCCACTCGAGTACGAGGCCACTCAGCATGTCGCCGCCGGTGCGGGTCTTGAACGTCACCCCGGCGGACGATGCCGCGACGATTTGAACCCAGCGCGTGCCGCCCGCGTATTCGAAGGTGACGTTCTTCAAGGCACCGACATCCGGATTCGGGAGGCTGGAGAATCCGCGCCCGCTCCGGTTGCCGACAATCAGCGTGGTGGTCCATGCCTGCGCCCGCGTAACGGTAACGATGTATGTCCGAGTGGCGACGCCGTCCTCAGCCGTCACCACGACCTTGATCGTGTTCGCACCTACGGCCAGCGTCGTGTCCAGGGCCGCGGTCGTGGCGTCGTCATCCGCGAGCGTGGTCGCGTCCGCAGCCAAATAGGCGACCGTAGCCTTGCTGTCGGCGGTGGTCGGGGACAATGTCAGTCCCGTCACGTCGTGCTCGACCCCCGCCGTGTACGACGTGGTCTCAAGCGCGAACGTTTCGTTGAACGACACGGCGTTGCCATTGCCGTCGGTCAAGGTCAGTGCCGCAAGCGAGGCGTCCGTCGACGGCAACGTTGCCGCAATCCAGGTCCGCCCGGGTGCCTCAAGTTCATCCAGGTCGCGGATCGCGCCGGCGTCCGGAACGGCGTAGGTCAGCCCCAACACGCCGCCGACGGGCGTCTCGGCCAGCGTCAGTATCACGTCGTGGCCGCTGACCGCCACGCTCGCAACTTCGGCCGATCGGTAGCCCGGCTTCAACACCACCGCGAAGGCGCTCGTCGGCGGCACCGAACTAGCGTCAAGCGTCTCGTCGTGGACCAGCTTGACGCTCGTGCCCGAGACTTCGAGGCGAACCGGCGACGGTGCCGGATTGCCTGCTCGGAGCTGTTGCACCGCCGTCTCGACCTTGTCGGCGAACGCCGCTTGTTCCTCCTCCCCGTAGACGACCGGCGGGTAGTCCGGAATGTTCCCGGATGCCTGTGCGTCCCGGGCAGACTGCGCATGATGGGCCAAGCGCGCCCGCAGTTCCGCCACCTTGGCGGTCTGGCTCGCTGCGAGGTTGGTCTGCTCGTAGGGATCCGTTGCGATGTCGTACAGCTCCGGCTCGTCCGTGGTCCAGCCGTAGTAGTCGATCCCCTCCTCGATGAACTTCCAGTCGCCCTTGCGAATTACGTCGAGCGAATGCACAACCTCGTCGCGCGCGCTTGCCGCACCCTCGGCGATCACCGCCCACGCATCCACCCCGTCGAGCGGCAGACCGGCCCCGGTATCCGCCCCCGCAAGCCCGGCGAAGGTCGGAAACAGGTCCACCGCGTGCAGCAGCGCATCGCTCTCGGATCCGGGCGCGATCCTGCCGGGCAAGCGCACGACGGCCGGAACCCGGATGCCCCCCTCGTGGTACTCCGACTTCTTGCCTCGGTACGGAGCGTTCCACCCCGCGGTGCTCGTGCCGCCGTTGTCGTTCAGGAACATCACCAGCGTGTCGTCGAGCACGCCCTTGGTCTCCAGTGCGTACATGACCTGGCCAATCGCGAGATCCATGACAGCGAGCTGGGCGCGTTGCTTGGGATTGTCGAGGTGGCTGTAGCGGTCGATGTACTCCTGCGGGGCGTCGTTCGGGTTGTGGACGGCGTTGAACGGCAGAAACAGGAAGAAGGGACCCGCCGGATCGTGACGGTCGATGAGCTGCACCGCTTCCTCGGCCAGCAACAGAGTCGAGTACCCTGCCTCGACCACGGGGCGCCCGTTGCGGTGCCAGTCCAGGGCCAAGTCCCGGTTCCTGCCACGATGATGCGAGAAGGAGTCTATTTCCGCCCCGTAGAGCCCGTAGTGGTGGTCGAATCCGCGCTCGAGCGGCAGATGCTCGAGCTTCCACTGCCCGAGATGCCACTTGCCGACGAGCCATGTCGCGTAGCCCGCATCGCGTAGGGCTTCGGCGATGGTGCGCTCGTCGACCCGCATGCCCATGCTGGTGCGGCCGTTGAAACGGACCCCCGTGCCGTTCTTCCACGAGTACCGTCCGGTCAGCAGCGATCCCCGCGTCGCCGTGCATACCGGTGCGACGTAGAACTGGGTGAGCCGGACCCCTTCCTCGGCGATGCGGTCGATGTTGGGCGTCTCCACCTCATCGCCTCCGTTGAATCCGGGCTGTCCCCAACCCATGTCATCGGAGAGGAAGACGACGATGTTTGGCGGCGTGTCCCCGCCGTTGCCCGACTGCGCCGATGTGGCGTCTGCCTGGACTGCGGCCACAATGAGTAGCAGGACAGCAAGCGGTCCTCGCGGGCCCGTCCAACGCTGGTGCAGATGTACCAAGCGGATTCCTCCTCTGCCGCTCGTCGGACGAGGCTCTCCCATGTCGCACAACGCGCCACCATAGGGATTGGCACGCGTTTTCGCGTCCCCAACCTTGGGGCAAATCGCAGGTTGCCTTTGATTTCCGACTGAGTTCGCAAACCGGCGTCGACCCGTCGCAACCGTCCCATCTCAATGCCGAAGTGCCCTTGGAACTCCGCCGGCGACGATTCATCCCCAATATTGGGGATGCGCGCCCGACCCCACCGCCCCTATGCTCGCTTGGAACGGGAACACCCGCCGGGCAGAACTCCGCACCGCGACTGGCGTTGTGTACAGGCGGAAGAAACACCATGAAGGACGAAGCCACCTTCGACCGCATCCTCGCGTCGCTGCACGAGGCCGCGCTCGACCCCGCGCGCTGGCCCGGCTTCTCGGCGGCGTTCGACGAGGCCCTCGGCGTCCGGGGCCACAGCCTGATGTTTGGCGACGGGGAGTCCGACGAGGAAGCCCAGATCAGGTTCCTATGGACCTGCGAGCGGGGCGAGCGGCGTCCCGATCTGGAACGTCTTTACTTCGGCACCTACTATCCCTTGGATGAACGGGTTCCCCGCCTGCGGCGCGCGCCCGTCGGTCGGCTGCTCCACAACACCGAGGTCTGGACGGAGCAGGAGCTTAAGACTTCGCCGGTTTACCAGGTATTCCGCAACCACGCGAACTGCGCGGACGCCGTGAACGTGCGCCTGGACGGACCTTGCGGTTCGCGCATCAGTTGGATGGTCCACGATCCCATCGACCGCGACGGCTGGTCGTCCGCGCGCCTCGACTCGATCCGCCTCCTCCTGCCGCACATCCGCCACACCGTGCGGGTTCAGGTGGCGCTGGCGAAGGCCGGCACCCTCGGCATGATGCTGGAGAACCTGCTCGACGCCACCGCCGTGGGCGTGATCCACCTCGACGGACGAGCACGCATCGTGGCGGCGAACGACCGGGCCCGGAGCCTGCTGCAGACCGGCGATGTCCTGTTCGACACGGGCGGCTGCCTGTTCGCCCGCGCGCCAGCTGCCAACACCAATCTGCAGACGCTACTGGCCCGTGCGTTGCCGCCGTTCGGAACCCAGGGAACGGGCGGTACGATGACCGCGAAGCGACCGTCTGGCCTGCCGCCGCTGGTGCTGCATGTGATCCCGGTGGCCGGCGGGTCGACGGAACCCGGAGCTTGGCCGGTTGCGGCGCTGGTCCTTCTGCCCGATACCGCTCACGCGACCGATGTGGACATCGCCGCAGTCGCCCAGACCCTGCGTTTCACCCGCGCCGAGAGCCAAGTGGCCGTGCTCCTTGCCCGGGGTCTGTCCGTGCGCGAGGTCGCCGCGGCAACCGGCCGGCGGGTGAGCACCGTGCGCTCACACATCAAGCACATGTATGCGAAGCACGGACTCACCCGGCAGGCGGACCTAGTCCGTCTCGTGCATGCCCTGGCCGGAGTAGATGGCAACAGTCCGGGCGCCCTGTACTCTGCCGGTCCCTGAGCCAGAACATTTGCGCGCGGTTGTCATGCTCGGAGGTCACGCATGGTGCCCAGGGGGGGAGTCGAACCCCCACGCCCGTGAGGACACTGGAACCTAAATCCAGCCCGTCTACCGGTTCCGGCACCTGGGCAGAGGTGCGCAGCATAGGCGTCCGTCCGGTCACGGGCAACAACGCAGCATGCCTGCTGGCGCGCTATCCTTGCAGCCTGTCGGACTTGCCGCATCGGCCGCAGTCCGGCAACGGGATGGCGCTAGCACTCCGCCCGGGTGGTGAAATTGGTAGACACAAGGGACTTAAAATCCCTCGGAGCAATCCATGCCGGTTCAACTCCGGCCCCGGGCACCAAGACTAGCCGTTCATTCCACCAAGACCGCTGTCCACGAGGGTCTCCGGGACGCCGTCAAACGGTCTTTCGCGACCGTTAACGCGTGAAATCCGCGTCAACACCCTTCCCAGCGACTGACACCAGCGGCCCGGCGACGTGCCCGACGGGCCCAGCAAGATACTAGGAACCTCGGATCAAGCCCGTCCACGGGCATGATCAGGAGTAGAACAAGAGCGCGGCTTTTGTTTGCTCACGCTTCTAGGCAGGTGCCGCAAACCCCCTTGATCTCGACGACGGCGTCTTCCGCCCGGAAGCCGTGCTGGTCCGCGATCTGGGACAGCAACTTCTCGAGCCCCGTCGACTCGACCTCGTCCACGTGGCCGCAAGAGGAGCAGAGCAGGAACTGACTCTCGTGGGGATGATCGGGATGGTCGCACGGCAGGTAGGTCTGCGCGGATTGCAGCCGGTGGACGAGACCGGTTCGCATGAGGAAGTCCAAATGTCGGTACACGGTCAGGGGCGCGATCTTCCGCTGCTGGCGCTGTTCCAGCAGCGCGATGAGTTCGTAGGCGGAAAGCGGTCGTTGGCTCGCGAGCATTTCCGCGTATACCCCCAATCGGGCCGGCGTCAGCCGCTCCCCCTTGTCCGCGCAACGGGTCTCGGCGAACTTTCTCCATTTCGCCCCGAGGCGCGGCGCTTTCTCCGAGTGTCTAGCCAATGCGAAGTGTCCTCGGCAGTGCGTGTTCTATTTCGGGCGCCGGCAATCAGCGTCCAACGACTCCGACGGCGACATCGCGGACGGCGCCTCGCCACGCTGTCGCACCCAGTTCCAAAGATGCGCCGAGCCGAGCAGCAGGCCACCGGCCACTGTGATCGGTTCCTCGTACGCCGACAATGCCTCGATGAACGCCCCAACCAGCAGCAGACCGAGGCCGCTCAATGCCGTGCCGATGAACAGTCCATTGCCATCCAAGGGCAGCGTCTTCCAGATCACCCGGAGGCTCACGGGGAGCGCGACGACCACCAGGAGTCGATGCACCAGCTCGTTGTCGGCGGCTTGGGCAGCCAACGGCATCACCGCCACGAGCAGGGGCAAAGCGAGACAGTGGAGGAGGCACAGGGTCGAGAGCCCGGCGGCGCATAGGTCGAGACGTGCGGTCTGGGCTCTGGTCGGATGTACTTGGCCGTTGAACCGGTTCATGGGAATCGTTCATCCTTGTTTCGACTTGGTTGTGGGCAAAGGGGGCGCACCCTCTCCCGACTTCGAATGATATGTTATAACGTCAATTCGAGTGACGGCAACGACGCGTAGCGAGTGAAGTCATAAACAGACTCTCAGCCATCGGTTTCGTACTTGCCGCGGGCGTATGCGCCGCCGGAGCATCCGCGGGACCCGAGGATTTTCCGCGTACCACGGAGGGCAAACCGGACTTCTCCGGTAGCTACGACATCGCTTTTCTGACGCCCTACACGCGGGATCCAAAATACGGAGAGAGTCCCTACCTAGACCCGGCGGAGGCCGCAGCAAGGGAGGCTGGCGCAGCCAGTGTCGTCGAGGCCGACCTGCAACCCAAGGATCCCGAACGCGGTCCGCCACCCAAGGGTGCCGACGTAGGTGCCTACAACTTCTACTGGCTGGACCCGGGTACGACGATGTTCAAGATCGACGGCAGGTACCGCAACTCGATCATCGTCGATCCGCCTAACGGACGGCTCCCGGGTCTCTCGGAAACCGGCAAGGCGCGACGGTCGACGTTGAAGCAACGGGGCTGGTTCAAGAACGACGGCACCGCATGGTGGCTGGCGACCGGCGAGAAACCCTACGACAACATGGAGACCCAGCCCCTCGTGGACCGGTGCCTGTATCTCGACTTCGTCACGGTGCCGGTTAGGCCCATCGTCTACAACAACCTGAAGACGATCGTGCAGACCGAGGACCACGTAATGATCCTGATCGAGTGGATGCACTGGGCGCGCGTCATACGCCTGAACTCCGAACACCTGCCGGACGACATGCGGTCGCTTTCCGGCGACTCCATCGGCTGGTGGGAGGGCGATACGCTGGTCGTCGACACGACCAACTTCCTGGCCGATCCAGGCGTGCCGAGACAAGGGCTACGCGTCGAGGAACGGTTCTCGCCCCTAGACGCGAACCGTCTGCTCTACCGCTTCACGGTTCACGATCCCGATCACGTGACGCCCTACACCGGCGAGTACCCGTGGCCAAGGACGGATGCAAGTCTGTACGAGTACGCCTGCCACGAGGGCAACTACGCGATGTTCAACACGCTACGTGGGGCCCGCCATCTGGAAAAGATGTGGATCGAGGAGCATGGGCAACCGCCGGTGGCGCGAGGTGAGTGACCGGACTGAACGCTCTAGGGAAGCTCTGAGTTAAGTGGCCCAAGTACGTTGAGTTTCCCGATAACAAGCACGTAGCGACCTTGTGCGCCACTGCTGTCACTGCACCGTGCTGGTTGGCCAAGACGGGCGACCACAAGGGTCGCCCCTTCATGGAACATCCGCAAGGGGAACGTAGTGACCCGCAGCGAATGTTCCATGATCGACGGCGTGGCTGGGCAGGAGGCGGCGCGCCGCAAGCGGCGCGACCCGGCGCACAGCGATAGCGAAGGCGCGTCGTTGCCGACGCGGCCGGGGACGGCTTTGGGGCGCTACGGGTGGAGCAGTCCGGCCTCCTGATCGGCGGTGATCGCTGCGGCATCGCGTTTGTCTGGATTTCCCATTCCACCGCCGCCCGGGGTCTCCATGACCAGTATGGCACCCGCCGGCACGATGTCCTGCCCCTTGCCCCGCAATTCCGCGCCACCCTTGATGTAGACGCGGCCCGGCGCCCCCGCTGAACCGCCGCGGCGACCGTTGGCAGGATGGCGTACACGCTCGAACATCTTCGAGATCACGAACGGCGCGCCTTCGGCGTGGGCGATCTCGATGATCTGGCCCAGCCCGCCTCGGTGCTCGCCAGCACCTCCCGATCCGGCGCGGTATTCGCGGCGCCGGATGATCAATGGTGCGGTGACCTCGTTCACCTCCGTGGGAGTCGTGCGGACCCCCGAGGGGAATGCGGTGGTCGACAGGCCGTCCTTGGCAGCGCGCGCCCCGGTGCCGCCGTTGAAGATCGGATTGATGACGAAGGGCCGGTCGGTGAAGTTGCCGCCCGCGGTTGCCACCGAACGCAACACCGGGTTCCAGATGCATGACGCCCCTTCCGCAGGCACGACCCCCGGGATCGCCTGGTCGAGACAACCGAGGACCACGTCCGGGAGCATTTGTCCCAACGCGTGCCGGGCGGAAACCGCCGCCGGTGGCTCAGCGTTCAGAATGCACCCCGACGGAGCACGCACCGTGATCGGCTGCAGCGATCCGGCGTTGTTGGGGATGTCGTTGCCGACAACGCAGCGCACGCCGAAGGAGGCGTATGCCTCGGTGTAGTTCACGGGGACGTTGATGCCGAACGGGGAGACGCCCGACGAGCCGCGGAAGTCGATGTCGATGGCATCGCCGGAGACGGTAAGCGCGCACTCGACGTGGATGGGCGTGTCGTACCCGTCCACCGTCATGTCGTTGCGGTAGACGCCGTCGGGGACCGCTGCGATCTCCGCGTGCATGGCGCGCTTGGACGTGTCGGTTATCCACCGTCCCACGCCATCGAGTTCGTCCAGCTCGAAGTCGCGCATGGCCTTCAACAGGTGCTCGGCACCGCTACGGTTGCAGGCGGTCAGCGAGTACAGGTCGCCCTCGGCGACCACCGGATCGCGGACGTTGGCGGTGATCAGCCGCATCAACGAGTCGTCCAGTTCACCCTTGTCGAACAGCTTCATGATCGGCACCCGCAGGCCTTCCTCGAAGACCTCGCCGGCGTCCGGGCCAAAGCCGCGCCCGCCGACATCGGCGATGTGGCTGGTGGCCGCGAACAACGCCACTGCCCGGCCGTCAGTGAACACCGGTGTGACCACGGTGAAGTCGTTCAGGTGACCTGTCCCGTCCCAAGGATCGTTGGTGAGCAGCACGTCGCCCGGGGCCAGTTCGGGCAACGGGAAACTCTCGAGAAACTTGCCGACACTCGCGGCCATGGCATTGACGTGGCCCGGCGTGCCCGTGACCGCCTGGGCGAGCATGGAACCCGTGGTGTCGAAGACGCCCGCGGAGAGATCGCCGGCTTCCCGTACCACGGCGGAGAACGCGGTGCGCATCAGCGTCTGCGCCTGCTCCTCGACAATTGCGAGCAGACGGTTCCACACAAGTTGGTCGCGGATGTCGCTCATGGCCGGGGCCGGAGTATGACATTGCCGTGGGCGTCGACGCTCGCCTGGAAGTCCGCCGGCACGACGGTCGTCGTCTGATCCTCGACGATGGTCGCTGGCCCCGCCAACTCGGACCCCGTTGCGAGGTCCTCACGCGCAACGCGGGTGACCCCGGACCGGCCGACATCCGGGCTCGCCGCCGCTGTCGGTGACCCCCCAAAGGATGCGACCACGGGACGTCCACCACTGAGCGTCAACGTCCAACTAAGGACCTCGACATCCAAATTCGGGATCAGGCGACCGTAGAGCCGTTCATAGGCCACGTCGAAAGCCCGTCGGAGTCCGTCCGCCGTGGCGTCCTTGGCGTCTACCGCGATCTCGAAACCCTGCCCGAGATAGCGCATATATGCCCGCCGCGACTCCGACAGGTTCCCCGGGGCCACGGGCGCCACGACCGCCTGTGCTTCGACGCGCATCTCCGCCATGACGCCTTGCACCACGTCCGCGTCGAACTCCGACAGGCGCAGGTAGCGGCTGCGGACCACCTCGTAGGAAATCGGCGCTGACAGAAAGCCCACCGCGGAGCCGACGCCCGCCGATGGGGGCACCAACACGCCATCCAAGTCGAGTTTGCGCGCAATGTTCGCAGCATGGATCGGTGCCGCGCCACCGAAGGCGATCAGCGTTCGACCCGCGATCTCCTTGCCCCAGTCGGCGGCGTGAGCGCGCGCGGCGGCGGCCATGTTCTCGTCGACCACCTCGGCGACGGCGTGGGCGGCGGCATCCACGGACTCGGACCCGCCGGCCTGCCTCCAGGGTTGAGCCACATCGCGATCGATCACGCTGCCCGCCGCGTCGGCATCGAGGACAAGCGTGCCACCGGCGAACCGTTCCGGGTCGAGTAAGTCGAGGACGACATCGGCGTCGGTCACCGTGGCATGCCCGCCGCCGCGTCCGTAGCAGGCCGGGCCCGGCTCCGAGCCAGCGCTCTGCGGACCGACCTGGATTCGTCCCAAGCGGTCCACGGACGCCAACGAGCCACCACCCGCGCCGATCTCCACCATCTCGACCACCGGAATCCGCACCGGCAGGCCACTGCCCTTCTTGAACCGGTAGCTGCGGTCGACCTCGAAGGAACGGGAGAGCAACGGTTCGCCATCGTCGATCAGGCAGATCTTGGCGGTGGTGCCGCCCATGTCGAGCGAGACGACCCGCGGAAGCTCGAGTTCCTCCGCGATCCGCGCTGCCAGGATCGCGCCCCCGGCGGGGCCGGACTCGACGAGCCGGATCGGAAACTCGCGCGCCGTGTCCACCGAGCAGAGCCCGCCGCCCGATGTCATCATCAGGAACGGGCAACCCACACCAAAAGCGTTCAGTCGGTCCCCAAGGTCCGCGAGATACCGCGACATGAGCGGTTTCACATAGGCGTTGGCGCACGCGGTCGAGAATCGCTCGAACTCGCGAATCTCCGGGCAGACGTCACTCGCCAAGGTGATTGAGAGCTCCGGCAAGGCATCGCTCAGCACGTCTCGTACGAGCCGTTCGTGGGCGGGGTTGGCGTAGCCGTGGAGGAATCCGACCGCAACGCTCTCGATGGCGTCCATAGCCAGCCGGGGAACAAGCGCGGCGAGCGCCTCCTGGTCCAATGGGGTCAACACGTTGCCAGCGGCATTCATGCGTTCGGATACCGTCAATCGCCACCGCCGGCCCACCAGGGGCTTTGGCCTGTCGATGTTCACGTCGTACTGCTCGAAGCGATTCTCGAAGGCCATCTCAAGAACGTCGCGATGGCCCTCGGTGGTGATCAGTGCTGTCCTCGCGCCGCGCCGCTCGATCAGCGCATTGGTGGCCAGCGTCGTACCGTGGAGGACGACGCTGATGTCTTCCGGGTCTGTCCCGGCCTGCTTGAGGACCTGGCCAAGACCGTCCATGACGCCATCCGCCGGCTCAGCGTGGGTAGTGAGAACCTTCGTGGTCACCCGCCGACCCGCCGTCTCAAGGACCACGTCCGTGAAAGTCCCGCCGATATCGACGGCTAGGCGGTCAGCCATCGGCCATCTCGAAATAGAGGTGGTGGTGCAACGCGCACCCGGGATTGAAATGCGCACCACAATGCGGACAGGTCGAATCGCAGCTCAGATAGGCAGCAATGCCGAGCTGCGCGCCGCAACCCCCGCAGAGCACCGCGCGCTCGTCGCGCTCGCCGACCGGCCAAATCTGCGCCTCGTGGTCGGCCAAGGCACGGTGGCATTCGATGCACGGGTACCAAACGTCGCAGCACTTGAACCTGATCGCGATGATGTCGGTGGGTCCGGCATAGTGCCCGCAACGTGTTTGGCAGTCGACCTCAAGGCCAACCACGTCGACCCCGTGAACTCTATTGACCAAGCGTGGGGGCGATCCTCGGGGTCGCCCGTACTGCGTACCGGATGGTGCTGGTTCTCGCGAAGATGGGCGACCGCAACGCGCCCGCCAGGGCGCGCGGTCGCCCCTACGAGCCAAGATCGACCCCGCTTTGCCGTCTAGTCCGCCGCTGCCGGAGCGTCCGTCTCCGTTTGGGTGTGTTCGTCCGCCGGTGTCTTTTCGATGGCCACGCGTACCTTCGCCGGACCGCCGTCCTTGGACATCTCCCCCAAGAACTCCGGCAGTTCGATCCCCGCCATCTTGGCGACCTCGTGGAACGGCGGCAGTGCCTTGGTCAATCCGCCGAGGAAGTTGCCCACCGTGTCGCCGTTGCCGCCGTCGTAGACCACGACCTTGTCGAAGTCGATGTTGCTGATCGCGCTGGCCTGGACCTTGGCGATCTCCTCGAGCTTGTCGACGATCATCAACCGCGCAGCCTTGTCGGGGTCGCCGACCGCCGCGGAGACGATCTCCCGGAAACCGTCGGCCATCTTGGTGAGGATCTCCATGCGACCCATGGCCTCGCCGGCAAGCTTCGCCCGCACGGCCTCGCCTTCCGCTTCGCCGGCCAGGACCTCCTTCTGCTTCTCGCCCTCGGCCTCGGTACGAACGCGGTCGCGTTCGATCTCGGCCGGTACCACGATGTTGGCGTACTCCGTGGCCCGGTCGCGTTCGGCCCTCGCAACCTCCGCCTCCTGCTCCGCAGCGTAGCCCTCCTGCTCGGCGGCAGCCGTCTTGACCGCCTCGGCGGCATCGCCCCGGCGCTTGGCTTCCGCCTCGGCTTCGCGGAGATCCGCCTGGGATGATGCTTCGACCGCCTTCGCCTGGTTCTCGCCGGTAACCGCCTTGGCATTGGCTTCGGCCACGCTGATCCGCTGCTCCTGTTCCGCCTGCGCGGAACCCACGGCACCGTCACGTTCCTGCTGCGCGACCTGCACCTTGGCCTTGTTGATCGCCTCGGCGGCGGCCCGCTGGCCCAAGGCTTCGATGTAGCCCGATTCGTCGGTGATGTCGGAGATGTTGACGTTGATCAGTCGGAGCCCGATCTTCATCAGCTCGGACTCGATGTTCTCGAGTACGCGGGACTCGAACTTCTCCCGATCGCCATTGATCTCCTCGATGTCCATCATCGCGATGGTGGCCCTCAACTGGCCGTAGATGATGTCCTTGGCAGTGTCCTCGATCTGCCGCGTGTCCAGCGACAGCAGCCGTTCGGCTGCGTTGTTCATCAGTTCCGGGATGGTGCCGATGCCGAAGGTGAACCGCGACGGCACATTGACGCGGATGTTCTGCTTCGAGAGCGCGCCACGGAGGTCGATGTCCACGGTCATCGGGGTGAGATCCAGGAATCGGAAACCCTGGATCACCGGTACCACGAAGGTCGTACCCCCGTGGATCGCCTTGGCCATGCGGTCGCCACCGACCTGGCCGAACTTGACGAGGATCCTGTCCGACGGACAGGTCTTGATGCGACGCATGGCCGCGATCGACGCAACCACGGCCACAACCACGAGTATGACGATCACGAAGACGGTTGGATTGAATATGTCCACGAGGTTCTCCTTGACTTGAATCTGCTCCGAGTAGCGGTGCCCGAACGATGGACCGGTCTACATGGTGGCGACCACCAGCTGGCTGCCGGACACGTCCACGACGGTGACGGCGGAGTTGCGTAGCAGCTCCCTACCATCCGTCACAGCGTGGTACTCCTTGAGGCGCCCCTGCAAAGATAGGCTGACCTTGCCGACTCCGGAACGGCCTTCGGGAACCGTGAGCGTTACCCGTGCGTCCTCGCCGATCGCGCCCTCGAGTTGCACATTGCCCTCGTGCTTGACCATGGACAGCAGGGCCAGCATGCCCATGTTGACGCCGACGAACAACGACCCGACCAGAATGCCGATCAGGACTGCGAAGAAGGGGTGGGTCAAGCCCCAGCTGTAGGCCATCAGTCCGCCCCACGAGAGCCCCATGAGAAACGAGACGCCGTTGCGGATTGTGAAGATGTCCCCGAACGGAGTCCCTTCGCCACCGCCTTCGCCAAGCTCGAGATCGTCGAGTTCGCCGATGCCGAGCAGTGTGAAGATCACCTGGATCGCGAACACCGCAGTCGAAGCGGCAGCGATCACGAACAACGTCTGCTGGAATCCTGAGAGTTCAGCGAACCATTCGGCCATGTCGCTCTCCCTACCCTTTTCGCTGTAGATCAGTATCGAAGTCCGGGCCCTGTTGGGCAACTTGAGGCCGCTGGACGTTTTCTCAACGCACGGTGAACGAACCTTCAGGAATTCTACGACATATTATGTCTCCTAGGGGGCGACCTCGTGGTCGCTCCCCTATGCAACCACCGACCTACCGTTTGCGGAGCGGGCGACCACAAACAACGGGCCCGCCAAGGCGCGCGGTCGCCCCTACGCCAAAGAGAAGCCCTCCTCGGTGATCGGCAGCGTCCGAATGCGGTGTCCGCTGGCGGCGAAGACGGCGTTGCAAACCGCCGGTGCCAGGGGCGGCAGCGCCGGTTCGCCAAGACCGGTGGGCGGATAGTCGCTGTCCACGAAATGCACGTCCACTTCCGGCGTATGCGGCATGCGCAGCATCGGATAACGGTCAAAGTTCGACTGTTGCACCCGACCGTCTTCGAAGGTGACCGACAGGCCCATGGTGGACAGCCCGTCGACCACCGAGCCCTGCATCTGGTTCTCGGCACCGCTTAGGTTGATGATCGGCCCGACGTCGGCCGCCACCGTCACCTTGTGGACCCGCACCTTCTTGTCCGCATCGACGCTGACCTCCGCCACCTCGGCAATGTGGCCCGCGTGACTGAAGTAGAAGGCAAGTCCGAGGCCCCGCCCATCGGGAAGTCCCCGTCCCCAGCCTGCCTTCTTCGCCGCGAGCGTGACGACCCCTGCGGCGCGTCCCGTGTGCATGCCCCTCGGACCGAGCTGACGGGGTTCGCCCAAGACCTCGAGCAGCACCTCGAGGTGGTCGCGTCCAGCCGCTACGGCCAACTCGTGGAGGAAGCTCTGCACGACGAAGCCGAAGACATTGGAGCCGGGTGCCCGCCAGGCGGCGCACCGGTTCTTCCAAGGCAGCGGCGTTTGCTCGATGCGCAGGTTCGTGAGCAATCCGGCCGGAAAAACCCCGCGCGACATGTTGCCGCCGCTGACGGGCCTGCGACCGTCGTTGCTGAAGGTGATGAAGTGGTCGCGCCAACCGGAGATCCTGCCCTCAGCGTCCACCGACCCTTCCATCTGGTGGAAGCCGCCGGCGCGATAGAGGTCGTAGGCCATGTCGTCTTCGCGCGTCCACTGCAGTTTCACCGGCACGCCCGCGCGCTTCGCGATCGCCGCCGCCTCGCAGGTGAAGTCGTTGTACAGCCGTCGCCCAAAGCCGCCGCCGCAACGCAACTGGTGCAGCGTCACCTTGGCGGGCGATATGCCGACGACCTTGGCGGCACTGCCGATGCCCTGGGCGGGCGTCTGGGTCGGCGCCCACAACTCCAATGACCCGTCCTTGAACGACGCGGTGCAGTTTTGCGGTTCAAGTTGAGCATGGCTTACAAAGTCATAGCTGTAGAAGCCACTGACGCGATTGGCCGCGGCGGCAAACGCCGCGTCCACGTCGCCCTGGTTGGCGGCGACGGGGCCCTTCTCCTTGGCCAGCCTTTCGGCTTGGGCCTTGGCCTCGCTCCAACTGTCCTTCGAAGCATCCGTCTCGTCCCAGTCCACGACCAGCGCCCGTTTCGCCTGCAGCGCGGCCCAGGTACTGTCAGCGACAATCGCCACGCCCGGCAGAAGCTCCATGGCATTGCCGTTGCCCTCCAGCACGAAGGCGTCGCGTACGCCCGGCATGGCCTTGATCTCGTCGAGGTTCGCGGATTTGACCTTGCCGCCGATGGCAGGGCACTTCTGGTAGACCGCGTACTTCATACCCGGTACCGATTGGTCGATCCCGAACAGTGGCTCGCCTCGAACCAGGGCCTCGTTGTCGACGCCGGTTATGCGCTTGCCCAGGAGCCGGAACTGGTCACGGTCTTTCAGCGTCAGCGTCCCCGCGGCCGGCACCGGCATGGCCGCGGCTTCGGTAGCCAACTCCGTATAGGCGAGCTTGCGCCCGCCGGCCGCGTGGACCACGTGACTGTCGCGAGTCGACAGCTCAGAAGCGTCCACGCCCCAGCGCTTGGCCGCAGCCGAAACGAGCATGGCCCGTGCCGAGGCACCGGCGACGCGCAGCGTATTCCAGTTCATCGGAATCGACATGGAGCCGCCCGCGAACTGTACGCCGTAGGCCGCCTGGTCGATGGGGGACTGGACGACCTCGACATCCTCCCACGCCGCGTCGAGCTCCTCGGCGATGATCATCGGCAACGAGGTCTTGACGCCCTGGCCGATCTCCGGGTTCTTGGCGAACAGCAGAATGCCCCCCGCGTCGATCCGGATGTAGCCGTTCGGCTGTAGCACGCCGCCGTTGGCCATGGCCTTGGGACCGGCGAACGACAGCATGAGGCCTCCGCCCACCAATCCCGTGAGCTTCAGGAACTGGCGTCGATCGATCTTGGCGATTCGGGCGTCCGAGGAGACGTCCAATACTGCGGCGCGTTCGCCGGTGACGGTGGGGACAACGTCACCGATGTCGTCGTAGTTCAATGCGCTCATGACTACCCCCTACTGTGCCCGCGTCTTCGCCGCCGTCTTCACGGCCTCGCGAATCCGGATGTAGGTTCCACAGCGGCAAAGGTTCGACTCCAACGCCCGGTCGATGTCGTCGTCGTCCGGATTCGGATTGGCCCGAAGCAGGGCTTCGGCGGCCATGATCTGGCCTGCTTGGCAATAGCCGCATTGGGCGACGTCGAGATCGACCCACGCCCGCTGAAGAGCGTTCAGTTCGCCGTTCTCGGCCGCGAGCCCTTCGATGGTCGTCACATCCGCGTCGGCGGCGGCGGAGACCGGGTAGGAGCACGCCTTGACAGCTTGGCCGTCCACCAGAACGGTGCACGCTCCGCACTGGCTGATCCCGCAACCGAACTTCGCGCCGACAAGGCCAAGCTCGTCGCGCAACACCCACAACAAAGGCGTCTGCGGATCCACGTCGCCGAGGCTCCGCCGTTGCCCATTCACATTGACATCCATCGTCGTGACTCCCCTATTCCCCACGAACTGCACTTTGTAACCCAAACCAGCGCGTTTTGACACCGAGATTCGGCGCGGAGTAACTTCGCCACGTTCGACTTCGCGCGACATGGGGAGGGATGCGAGCATGGCAGCCGCTGCAATGATCACAACGCTGGACGACTTCGAGGCCGAGTACCGCAAGGGGATCGGCTACCGGATGCCCGCGCGAGGCAGCCGCGAAGCTAGTCTCGACAACATCCGACGCTTCGGCGACGGCGTCGGTGACTACAACCCCCTGTACCGGGACGAGGTGCACGCGGCAGCCAGCCGGTTCGGCATGGTCACCGCGCCGCCGATCTTCATCTACGGCGCCAGCATCGGCGTCGCCATGGCGATCAACGGCAACATCGACGGGCGACGGCTGTCGTCGAGCTTCTTCCCGATGAACTACGCGGGCGGGGAGATCAACTTCTACAAGACGATCTGGCTTGGCGACCGCATCACGGCGACCGAGGAGATCGTCGACGTCCATCGCAAGCACAGCGGTCGCATCGGCGACTTCGTGCTGTGCGAAGCGCTGGTGAGCTATCACAACCAGCGCAAGGAACTGGTCGCCACCAAGCAGACGCTGATGGCCCGCTACGAAAATCTCGGTGGTGGCAGAACGATCAAGTACGACCGCGAGAAGAAAACCCAGGTCATCGAGGAGTCGCCCGACCCGCTGGTGTTCGAGCGACAACGGCGCGGCACCGAGACCCGCTATTTCGAGGACGTCACCGAAGGCGAGGAGATTCCTCCCCTGCACAAGGGCACCTACACGGTGACGGAACTGTTTCTCTTCACCCACGGGGTCGTGGGTACCGGACGCAGCCCCCGCGCGGCGCTCGAAGCCGAGGACTCCAAGGATCTCGGTGGCGGCGGCCGGTTCGACGCCGACCATGCCCGCGATCGGCGCAACATGCCCGGGCAGTTCGACTGGGGACCGCAACGCGTCTGCTGGTTGTCGCAGATGGCCACGGATTGGATGGGGGACGACGGCACACTCAAGCGAATGGCAACCCGGGTGCGCCATCCCAACGTCGTGGGCGACACCAACACCATCTTCGGCAAGGTCGGCCGCAAGTACACCGTAGACGGCGAGAATCTGGTCGACCTCGAGATCTACAACGAGAACCAGGCGGGACTCGCGACGACCGAATCCACGATCACCGTAGCGCTCCCGGCCCGCGCGTAACCGCGCCGCGCCGTGGGCGTACCCGTCTCGGAGCTCGTGGAGCCCGGCGATCCGGCGGTGGCCCTGTTGGAAGCGGCCCTCGCCGGCGACGAAGCGGGGACCGCCGCCATCATGCGGACCGCCGGGCCCGAATCAAAGTCACTCCCCGTGCGACTGGCCCTCGCCGATGCCACATGCCTCGCCGGGTTGAACCCGGCGATGGTAAACGAGGCGACCGGCCCGTACGGCTGGCCGCCGTTGCTGTACCTGTGCAACTCCCGCTACCGGACCGACGATGAAGCCTGCGCCAATGCCCGCTTGGAGATCGCCAAGGCACTCACCGCGATGGCAGCGGATCCCAATGTCGGCGCCCGGGAGTCGGAGACCATACGAGGTTATCGCACGGCACTCGGGGCGGCCATCGGTCGCGCCCGAAGCCCGGCGCTCGCCGGCCACCTGTTGGACGCCGGGGCCGACATTGCCGACGGCCCGACCCTCTATGAAGGATCGGCCATGTGGGAAGCCGTCCGCCACCGGGATGGAGAGAGCCTCAAGCTGCTGCTGGCAGCGGGTCCGCCGCAGTGGCACGTCTGTCACGCCCTACCCCACTGCCTGCTCTTCGACGACGTCGATCTCGTGGATCTGCTGTTGGAACACCACGGCGACCCCAACTGGAATATGGGGATCTGGGGATTCAAAGGCACATGCCTTCACGAGAGCGTCGTGCTCGACAACCGCGTCGCGATCCTGGAGCGCTTGCTCGACAAGGGTGCCCGCGTCGATGCCCGAGACCGCGGCGGACGCACGGCACTGGCGATCGCCACGTGCCTGAAGCGCGACGATCACGCCTCGGTGTTGCGCCAGCACGGCGCGGGCGACCACGAGGTCCGAAACATCGATCGGTGGGTTGCGGCGTGTTTCGCCGGCGACGACGCGCACTCGCTCCAACGTGCGGACCCGGCCGCCCTGAAGGAGGTCGATCACGTCTGGCTCTGTCGGGCGATCCGGGCCGGAAACACGGCCGCCGTCCCGCTCCTGCTCGCCGGCGGCGCCAACCCCGATGCCGTGGATGACGACGGTGAACGGGCGCTGCATCTGGCGGCTGCAAGTGGCGCGGTCACGGTGGTGGAACGTCTGCTCGCCGAGGGCGCGGACCCGCAAGCGATCAACTACGGCGGCGAGACGCCCCTCGATGTCAGCCGACGCAGCGACGATGAGGCGCACGCGCTAACAGCCGCGCTGCTGCTACCACTATCGCCGTCCGAGCCGTCCATCCTGTTCGACGAACCGGTGTTCGCTCGGGTGTTCGAGCGCGCGGCAGACGCCGTGGTGGCAGGCGAGATCGACACGCTCGCGTCCCTGCTCCGCGACCACCCAGCGCTGCCCAGGGCCCGCTCGTCCCGTCCACATCGATGTACGCTCCTGCACTACCTCGGCGCCAACGGCGTAGAGGGCGAACGCCAGACGACGCCAGCCAATGCGGTGCGTGTCATCCAACTGCTGCTGGACGCGGGCAGCGATCCAAACGCCTCCTGCTACACCTACCGGGGAGGCCCGGACGAATCCACCGTAGGGCTGCTGACCAGTAGCGGACATCCGCGCGACGCGGGACTGACGGTGTCGATGGTGTCCGCGCTGGCCAAGGGCGGCGCACGCGTCGACGAGGTCTACCGCCTGCTTGGCGATCTCGCGGATGGACGTCCGCCCGACACCGTTGACGCCTTCGATCCCCACTCCGAACTCGCGGGACGGGCGCTTGTCGAGAGCGCGACATTGCGCGAGACGGAGATTCTGTTCGCCTTGCTCGACGCGGGCGTGGACATCAACGCTCGGCGGGACGACGGCGCTACCGTCCTACATCAAGCCGCCATCGACGGCGATGGGAGTCTCGTCGAGAAGCTGCTCGCACGGGGGGCGAACCTGCAGCTCCGCGACAAGATCTACGACGGGACTCCGGCCGGATGGGCGTTCGCTGGTGGCCACGAAGAATTGGGCCGAAGCCTCGCGAAGCGACTCGAGGACGACAAGAACGGACCATAGCGGCTCAAAAGCCGTCTCCGACCCTCACGAACGCTAGCTTGCCGAGCAAGCCAGTGCTGACGCGTCGCGCCGTTCGTCCTCGACCTACGCACTGCCGCCCGGCACCTCCGCCGGATCGATCAGCCCGATCCGTCGCCAGCCCTTCGCGAGCAGCCACGTGTGCGGCGCGGCCACCTCGCGGTCGCGGTCGGCGTCCGCGTAGCGGCCGAAAGGCGGCGGCTCCCGACCCTTCCACCCATCGAACCAGAGCCCCGAACTCGCCCCGTCCAGCACCACCGGCGGTTTCCTGCGGCACCGCTCCCGGTAGTGCTTGCGGACGTTCAGCAGCACGTACGCCAGCGCCCGACGAACC
>VXPO01000178.1:8653-96417 GCA_009839505.1 Gammaproteobacteria bacterium | reverse complement strand
GCCGGTGCGGTGCGTGGCGGTTGGGGGAGAAGCCCACCGCGCCGCGGTCGATGCTCGCGCCGACGATGTCGGCCATCTGCCGACGCTCGTCGTCGCTCGCCTGCTCCTCGACGGCGCGTTCGCCCATGACGTAGAAGCGCACGGCGCAGTGGCCGACCATGCCGGCGACGTTGATCCCGGGCTTGAGCCGCTCGATGGCGTCGAGATAGCCCCCGTAGTCCTCCCAGTCCCAGGGCAGACCGGTGAGGATCGCGTTCTTCGGGATGTCCTCGACCGTCTCCATCATGCCGGCGAGGAGTTCCTGGTCGCTCGGTTTGCAGGGCGCGAAGGTCACGCCGCAGTTGCCCATCAGCACCGTCGTGACTCCGTGCCAACTCACCGGCGTCAGCGCCGGATCCCAGCCGATCTGCGCGTCTAAGTGGGTGTGCAGGTCGATGAAGCCGGGCGTCACGGTCATGCCGTCGGCATCGATCTCCCGCCTGCCCTTGCCGCCGACGTCGCCCACTTCCGCGATGCGGCCGTCGCTGATGGCGAGGTCGCCGGCGACGGGTTCGGCCCCCGTGCCGTCCACGAGTTCGCCGCCTCGGATTACGATGTCGTGCATTGGTCTGCTCCCCGATTGTCCCCGCAACCATCGTCGTGGCCGAGTCTTGACGTGTCAAGTTGCGCCTGGGCGATGGGGGTTGGAGCCGGGCGCCGAGCCTGCCCAAGCGTCGCCGGCAAATGGGAGACGCCGCACCGGAGTCAGCAACGACGCCGTTTCTGAAGACGCTCTCCAGCGGGAGAATGCGCGATGCGGTCGCGTTCAGACCTGCAAGGCCGCCTGTTGCTGCAGAACCGCCACCGATAGTTCGATGTCGCTGATGGCCTGGGCCATCGCCTGCCCGATCAGGTCGAGCTTGCGGACCTGTTCGATGCGCGCGGTCGCTTGTTCGTGCTCCCGTCGCGACAGCAGTTCCTTCAAGATGCCGCAGGCATCCGCCAGGCAGATGATGACCACGTCGCGCGGTTCGGGGATGACGTCGCTGAACAGCACGCCCATGATGCGGAGCTTCACCTCGCGCTCGGCGCGACCATCGATCACCGGGTAGCGACGGGACCGGAACACCCACAGGAACCGGTCGTCGCGGCGTTCCAGGATGCCACGCTCCTCCAGTCGGCCGAGGGCGCGTTCACGGATGTCGTCGGCATAGCCCGCCGTCCGTTCCACCCAGAAGCGTGCGTCGTGCTGCCCCTCGGTCTTGGCGATGTCGTCCAGCGTCGGATCGAGGAGATCATCGCCCGTAGGCGTTTCATCGAGCACCACCAGCGTGTTGAGATCGGTGTCGATCCGATTGTCGAGGGCCAAGTCCATCAACACGCCGCCCGCTAGCGCATAGTCCAGAGACCAGCCCGGAACGCGGGCGAATTTTCCCTCGTGGTCGTGGAGAAGGAGCAACATGATCTCCTCCGCGAACCTCAGTGTTCCCGCGTTCCCTCCTTCAGCCATGTCCATCACCCGTCCAAGGCCACCCTGTTGAGCCGAGTGTAGCGCCCTAGAGAGCGCGTGGGGAGGTTCCGCTTCGCTAGCGAGGTTCCACACCTATGCAGTGCGGGGCATCGATGCCTATCCAGTCGCGGCCGAGGCTTAGCGCCGCCGCGCGGGAGTTGCCGTCGACGCAGAAGGGATCGAGCACGAGGTCTCCGGGATTGCTGCCCACTGCGATGACGCGTTCGAGGAGTTCGACGTTCTTGCTCACGGCGGATCGCCGCCTGGACACCCAGCTCAATGGCGGCGAGGAACGACCCTGTGATCCCGCCTCGACGTGGCCATTGAACGTCCATCGAGGACCGTTCGCGTACCAGAGAACAGCTTCGTGCGCCGTGGCGAATTGACGTCGACTCGCCCGGTTGGGCCCCTCGTCGCAGCAGATGATCTCGTTGCGGAAGTTCCGAGGCCCGAACACTGCATCCATCAATACCTTGAGGTAGTGGCCCGCCGCCGACCCGCCGTGCAGATACACGCTACCCGTCGGCTTCAGCACCCGCCTGATCTCCACCAGGCGGACGGCCATGTAGGCCAGGAACGCCATGATCCCGCAGTCGCCGAGGGCAATGTGAAGTCCCACGACGGCGTCGTGGGCGGGGTTGTCGAGGTCCCGCTGGATCGCATCGAGGCCCTTGGCTGCACTCTCGTCCCACTGCCAAGGGCCGTCGTGCGGGGAGGCCGCACGACGGCTGCGTGTGCTGAACAGCGTTCCCGGGGCACTGCTTGGCGGTGGCGGGTGGGCATAACAGAGGTCGACGAAGCCATCCGGCCAGGCTCTGAGGACGTCGATACAGTCGCCGCGATGCGCGCAACCGACTTCCGGGTGTTCGACCATGAATGTTCCGGTGCCACAGCCAGTCCCGGACACCCCGTTGGTGCCGGGTCAGAAATCCCATCCGCGCAAGTAGCTTGGCTGATGTCCTGCCTATTCGTCCCGGCGCCGGGAGCTACCCATTGCCTTTGCGAGACTGTCGTATTCGGCAGGCGGCCCGGCTTTCGGGCGACCTGCACGGATGGAGATTTCGAACGCAACCGTACTCGGGGTCCGCGAGGCGCGCAAGCAGTCCCGCATGTCGCGCTCGCGCACGCTGAACGGCGGGAACTGTGATGAAATACGACGTGCAGCCAACGACGCCGCCTCCCGTGGACTCCCGTGGAAAAGTACTCCCTGTTCTCACTCGTCAAGCACGGTCGCCGCCATCACGAAACGTGGCAACGGGCGTGGCGCGACCCAGCACCCAAGAAGAGCTACGACACGGTAATCGTCGGCGGCGGCGGCCATGGGCTCGCCACCGCGTACTACCTCGCCAAGGTGCATGGCGTCCGGGACGTCGCGGTGATCGAAAAGGGCTACCTGGGCGGCGGCAATACGGGTCGCAACACGACCATCGTCCGCTCCAACTATCTGCGCGACGAAGCGGCCCACCTGTACGACTTCGCGCTCAAGATGTGGCCCGGCTTGAGCCAGGATCTCAACTTCAACGTGATGTTCTCTCCGCGCGGGGTCATGAACCTGGGGCATACGCTGCACGACTTGCGCGAAATCGAGCGACGGGTGAACGCCAACCGCCTGAACGGAATCGACGGGCAGATGCTGGACACGGCCGGCGTCGAAGAGCGCGTGCCGCTCTTGAACTGTTCTCCCGATGCGCGCTATCCCGTGCTCGGCGCCTCCTGGCAGCCAAGCGGCGGTGTCGCCAGGCACGACGCCGTGGCCTGGGGCTACGCTAGGGCGGCAGACAGCCAGGGGGTGGACCTGCTGCAACAGACGGAGGTCACCGGCATACGCGTTCGCAACGGCAGCGCCGAGGGCGTCGAAACCTCCCGGGGATTCATCGCGGCACGCAAGGTGGCCTGCGTCGCGGCCGGCCACTCGGGCGTGCTCGCGGCGATGGCGGGGCTGCGACTTCCAATCGAGTCCCGACCTCTCCAGGCGCTCGTCTCGGAACCGCTGAAGCCCTGCCTAGACACGGTCGTGATGTCGAACGCCGTGCACTGCTACATCAGCCAGGCGGACAAGGGGGACCTGGTGATCGGCGCCGGCGCCGACATGTACAACGGCTACGGACAACGCGGCTCGTTCTCGACCATCGAGCACACCCTGCAGGCCGTGTGCGAGCTGTTCCCGTCGTTCAGCCGTGTCCGCATGAACCGGCATTGGGGTGGCATCGTCGACATCTGCCCGGACGCCTGCCCCATCATCGGCCAGACCCCGGTGGAGGGTCTCTACTTCAACTGCGGCTGGGGAACGGGCGGCTTCAAGGCGACGCCCGGCTCGGGCTACGTGTTCGCCGACACGCTGGCCAACGAAAGACCCCATCCTCTTGCCGCTCCTTTCGCCCTCGAGCGCTTCGCCACCGGGGCCCTGGTGGATGAGCACGGGGCCGCCGGGGTCGCACACTGACTGCGCCGTCCGCGATCGTGTGTCACTCCAGCCAATGCCGATTCCTCACCGCCGTGTCAGTTCCCGCTGAGGTTCACGCACCGTGCTGCTGATCCGCTGCCCTTACTGCCGCGAGGACCGTAGCGAGGAGGAATTCTCGTGCGTCGGCGAGGCCCACATCGACCGCCCGGAGAGTCCCGGCGACCTGTCGGACTCCGAGTGGGGCGACTACCTCTACATGCGCACCAATCCGCGCGGTCCCCATCGCGAGTTGTGGGTTCACACCGCTGGTTGCCGACGGTACTTCAATGTGCTGCGCGACACGGTGAGCTACGAGATTCTCGCCGTGTACACGATCGGTGCTCCCCTGCCCCAACCGCCCGGCGGGAACGAATCGTGACGACGCAGTCTCGACGTCTGCCGACCGGAGGGCGCATCGACCGCGCAAAGCCCCTAGCGTTCTCCTTCGACGGACGATCCATGCACGGCTTCGCCGGGGATACCCTCGCTTCGGCGCTTCTCGCGAACGGCGTGACCACCGTGGCCACGAGCTTCAAGTACGGCAGACCACGAGGCGTGGTCGGTCACGGGGCGGAGGAACCCAACGCCATCGTGCAGCTCGGCCGGGGCGGTGCGAGCGTGCCGAACCTGCGCGCCACCCAGGTCGAGCTGTACGACGGCCTCGACGCCGAGGCGTGCAGTCGATCCATGGCCCAGCGCCTGGTCGGTCGCCTCGGACGGTTCATGCCCGCCGGCTTCTACTACAAGACCTTCATGGGGGCGCCCCAGCGCTGGACCGCCGGCATCGCGGGGCCTACGGCGTTGTGGACGGCCTCCGAGCACATTCTGCGACGTGCGACCGGTTTAGGCCACGTACCCGCAGGCGACGATCCCGACACCTACGACAGGTTCAACCGACATTGCGACGTGCTCGTCGTGGGCGCCGGGCCAGCCGGACTTGCCGCCGCACTCGAAGCCGCCCGCTCCGGAGCAAGGATTCTCATCGCCGACGAGCAGGCGGAATTCGGCGGCAGTCTTCTCGACGGCTCGTTCAACATCGCCGGACAGGACGCATCGAACTGGGTCGCGGACGCCGTCGCCGAACTGGCCGCCTGCGCGGACGTCGACCTGCTGCCGCGGAGCACGGTCGCCGGCTACTACGACCACAACTTCCTCACCATTCTCGAGCGCCGCACGGACCATCTCGGGCTGGTTAACCCGAATCGCACCCGTCAGCGCCTGCACCGGGTCCGCGCCCGACAGGTGGTGCTGGCCACGGGCGCCATCGAGCGTCCCCTGGTATTCGCCAACAACGACCGACCCGGCGTTCTGCTGGCATCGTCCGTCGCGAGCTACCTGAATCGCTACGCCGTGGCCGTCGGCCACAAGCTCTTGCTGTGCACCGCCAACGACCATGCCTATCGCACAGCTCTCGACTGGCATCGTGCCGGTCGCGCCGTCGCCGCCGTGGTCGACTGCCGGGATGAGCCGCACGGCGGTCTGGTCGATGCCGCCCGGGACGCGGGTATAGAGGTCATTGCGGGCCATGCAGTGGTCGAGGCCTCGGGCAAACGACACGTGACCGGCGCCGTGATCGCGCCACTCGATCCCGGCACGGACTCACCGACCACGAGGCGCCTGGACTGCGATGTAATCGCTTGTTCCGCCGGCTGGAGCCCGACCCTGCATCTGAGTTCGCAGACCGGGACCAGGCCGCGGTGGAACGAGGCCGCGGCCGCCTTCCTTCCCGGCGACGTGGGCGACGGGGCCATCTGTGCCGGGGCGGTCGCGGGATCGGATTCACTGCGCGACTGCCTCGAGCAGGGGGCACTCGCCGGTGCGACGGCGGCGTCCCGTGCCGGATTCGGCAGCGGTCGAACGACATTCACCGCTCCGGAGATCGACGAGACCCCCGCGACACCGTCGCGCCCGCTCTTCCTGGTACCGCACACCAAGCCCGTGAGCCGGGCGCCGAAACAGTTCGTGGACTTCCAACTCGATGTGACCGCGGCGGACATCGAGCTGGCCGCACGCGAAGGCTACGAGTCCGTCGAGCACGTAAAGCGCTACACGGCCCTAGGCTTCGGCACCGATCAAGGCAAGCTCGGCAACGTCAACGGCGTGGCCATCCTCGCCGACGCGCTCGGCCAGGACGTCGCCACAACCGGCACGACCATGTTCCGCCCCGCGTACACCCCGGTGACCTTCGGTGCCATCGCGGGCCGGGACGTGGGCGAGTTCCACGATCCCGAACGTCATACGCCCATGCACGCATGGCACGAATCGAACGGCGCGCTGTGGGAAGACGTCGGCCGGTGGAAGCGTCCCTGGTACTACCCCCGTCCCGGAGAAACCATGCAGGACGCCGTGAATCGCGAATGCCTCGCCGCTCGCGATGCCGTCGCCGTCCTCGACGCCTCCACGCTCGGCAAGATCGACATCCAAGGCGTCGACGCGGCGGAGTTCCTCGATCGCGTATACACCATCGGCTTCCGCAAGCTTGCCGTGGGCCGTTGCCGATACGGTCTGATGCTCCGCGAAGACGGCACGATCTTCGACGATGGGGTGACCGCCCGGCTCGCCGACAACCGCTACCTCATGCATACCACGACCGGCAACGCCGAGGCGGTCTTCGCCTGGCTCGAACGGTGGCATCAGACCGAGTGGCCGGAACTCGACGTCTACCTGACGTCGGTGACCGATCAGTGGGCCACTACAGCCATCGTCGGCCCCAAGTCGCGCGCGGTTCTCGGCCGGCTCTGCGACGACATCGACCTGTCGCCAGACGCCTTCCGCTTCATGGATGTACGCGAGGGTCACGTCTCCGGTATCGCCGCCCGCGTGTTCCGCATCAGCTTCAGCGGCGAGTTGTCCTTCGAGGTCAACGTCTCGGCGCAACACGGCCGGCAGGTGTGGGACGCCATCGTCGAGGCCGGTGCTGAATTCGGCATCACGCCCTACGGAACGGAAGCCATGCACGTACTGCGGGCCGAAAAGGGCTTCATCATCGTCGGCCAGGACAGCGACACCACGACGACGCCCCACGACGCCGGCATGGACTGGGCGGTGCGCCGCAACAAGCCGTTCGGCTTCCTCGGCGACCGCTCGCTGGACGTGTCGGACCATCGACGCGACGACCGCCTGCAATTGGTCGGTCTCGCCACCACCGACGCGGCAACCGTGCTTCCCGAAGGCGGCCAATTAGTCGACAAGCCGGAGTCCGAGCCACCGGTGCCCATGCAGGGCCATGTCACGTCCAGCTACTACAGCGCGCGCCTCGGGCGCTCCATCGCGCTGGCGATGGTGAAGGGCGGCGCCAACCGGCTGGGCGACACCCTCTACTGCCCGCTGACCGACGGCCGGACGGTCTCCGTGAAGATCGTCTCGCCCGTTTTCTACGATCCCGACGGAGAACGCCAGAATGTCTGACGACGCCGGCGTCGTGATGCGCGAGAGCCCGCCGCAAGGCTGGTGGAATCTGCGTGGCGACGGCGACGACCAGCGATTTCGGGACGCCGTCGAGCCGTCGTCGGCATCTCACCGCCGGTCGAGCCCTGCACCTGGCAAGAAGCCGGCGATCGACGTGTCTTCTGGCTCGGCCCCGACGAATGGCTGTTGACCGCGGAACCCGGCACGGAGCTCGAGACACCCCTGCGCGGGGCGCTGTTCGGTAGCTGCTCCATCGTCGACGTGAGCGGCGCGCAGATCGCCGTCAACCTCTCGGGCGAACAAGCCGGCAAGGTGCTGCAGAAATCCAGTCCCTACGACTTCCATCCGCGGAACTTCCCCCCCGGACGATGCGTGCAGACCAACTTCGCGAAGGCCGCAGCCTTGGTCGCGGCCAACGCCGATGCTTCGTTCGACGTCGTTTTCCGCCGAAGCTACGCCGACTATCTGCGCGGCTGGATCGCGGACGCGGGGCGCGAGTACGGGTTCGCAAACGTCCCGTAGGGGCGACCCTTGTGGTCGCCCGTCTTGGCGATCGAAGTCCGTGCGGGCGACAAACAAGGGCGACGACAAGCGTCGCCCCTACGCGAGATCGAACCCTTCGTAGCCGTTCGCGGCGGCGGTCGCGCACTTCTCCGCGTAGGGCGGGAAGCCGACGAGGGGCATGAAGACCTGGGGTTTGCCCGGGATGTTCTTGCCGAGATACCACGAGTTGCAGGTCGGATACAGGGTGAGCCCGGCGACCAGGTTGACATGCTCCACCCAGGCATCCTCCGCCTCGGGCGTGGCTTCGATGCTGTCAAGCCCCTCGGCGCGAAGGTATTCGAGGCAATCGGAGATCCACTCCGCGTGCTGCTCGATGGAGACGATCATGTTGGTCAGCACCGACGGGCTGCCGGGGCCGGTTATGAGGAACAGGTTCGGGAACCCGACCGTGCCCAAACCCAAGTACGTACGCGGTCCCGCGTGCCACTTGTCGGCCAGCGTCATGCCGTCGCGCCCGCGAAAGTCGACACCGAGCACAGCGCCCGTCATGGCGTCGAAGCCGGTGGCGAAGACGATGCAGTCGAGAACGTACTCCCGTCCTCCCGCGACGACGCCATTCGGCGTAATCCGCTCGATGGGAGCGTCCCGGGCATCCACGAGTTCCACATTGGCCCGGTTGTAGGTCTCGAAGTAGCCGGTGTCGAGACACGGCCGCTTGCAGCCGATGACGTTGTCGGGACACAGGCGTTCGGCGATATCCGGATCGTCGACGATGCCGCGGATCCGCTGCCGGACGAACTCCGCCGCGGTCTCGTTGGCGTCGCGGTCGCGCAGCAGATCGTTGTAGGCACTCAGGTAGCCGAAGCCCCCGCGTTCCCAGCGGACCGCGTAGTTGGACTCCCGGGAAGCCGGGTCATCGCTCGACGCCGGTGCGTCGTTGTGCGGGATCTTCGAGCCGAATCCGGCCTGCATCCGGTAGTTGCGGGCGCGAAACGCCGAGTACTCGGCCTTGATCTCGCGCACGTAGTCGGGATCGATCGGCGCGTTGCGGGCCGGGATGGAGTAGTTGGGCGTGCGCTGGAAGACGGTGAGATGCCCCGCTTCGGCGGCGATGATGGGGATCGCCTGGATCGCCGAGGAGCCAGTGCCGATGATGCCCACGCGTTTACCGGCGAAGTCCACGCCTTCGTGCGGCCAGCGGCCGGTGTGGTAGGTCTCACCTTGGAAGTCGTCCCGGCCATCGAACTCGGGAAGATTCGCCGACGACAGGCATCCCGTGGCCATGATCACGAACGCTGCGTCGACGACCAAGCCGGTGTCGGTCTCCACCTGCCAGCGACTCGCGTCCTCGTCGAAGGTCGCGCGCACAACCCGGGTGTCGAAGGTGATGTCCCGACGGAGATCGAACCGGTCGGCGACATGGTTCACGTAGCGGAGGATCTCGGGTTGTCCGGCGTAGCGCTCGGTCCATTCCCACTCCTGCTGCAGCTCGTCGCAGAAGCTGTAGGAGTACTCCATGCTCTCGACGTCGCAACGGGCGCCGGGATAGCGGTTCCAGTACCAGGTGCCGCCGACCCCGGAACCGGCCTCGAAGACGCGGGTCCGAAAGCCCGCTTGGCGGAGCCGGTAGAGCATGTAGAGGCCGGCGAAACCGGCACCCACCACCACCGCGTCGTAGCCAGTATCGTCGACGGACATTGCGCCTACCTGCGAACGAACCGGAGATTCTACATGGGCAAACCAGGGTCGTTCCCGTTCCCCCCAACTGGATATATACCGGTATATTCCCAGTTGTGACCTCGTTGGAACGGATATGCGCCGCCCTGCATGGTGCCGACGTGCCCTACGCCGTCGTCGGCGGACATGCGGTGGCGCTCCACGGGGCGGTAAGGGGCACCTTTGATATCGATCTCGTCCTGCGCTGGACCAAGGAAACCCTCGTCCGCGCCGAAGCCGCGTTGAACGGCATCGGCCTGGTATCGCGCCTACCGATCACCGCCGCGGATGTTCATGCGTTCCGCGACGAGTACGTCAGCAACCGCAACCTCGTCGCGTGGAACTTCCACAATCCCGACGACCCGCTCGAGCAGGTGGACATCGTCATCACCTACGACCTCACCGGCAAACGGACCAAGCGCTTCGAACTCGCGTCTACTGCTGTGGTCGTCCTAGCGATCGAGGAACTCATCGCCATGAAGCGGGCGAGCGGCCGCCCCCAGGACATCGAGGACATCCACGCGCTGGAGCGTCTGAGGTGAGCCGCGAGAACAGGCATTCGCGCCCGGTACAGCACTTCTCGGACGAGTATCTCCAACGCTGCCGGGAGTTGTCCCCGGACGACATCGCCCGCTTCCTGGAGAACTTCAAGCGAATCCACGGCACCGCCAACTCGCGCTCCCGGTTGATCAGTCTCAAGGTGCCGGAAGCGCTGCTCGCGGCGTTCAAGACCCAGGCGCGGTTGCGCGGAATCCCCTACCAGACGCAGATCAAGAACCTGATGCGGTTGTGGCTGGTGCCTCCTGAGGCTCCGCAGCGGAAGGCGGGTGAACCGCGATGACCGAGAGGAACACTTCCCCGTAGCGGTCGAGCTTCGCTTGGCCGACGCCGTGGACGCCGAGCATGGCGTCCGGGGACTCTGGCCGCACGCGCACAAACTCCTTGAGCGTGGCGTCGTGGAACACAACGTAGGGAGGCACGCCAGCCTGCTCGGCCAAGGATCGCCGTGCTTCGCGCAGGGCTTGCCACAGGGCTTCGTCGCCGGGAGCGATCGCGAAGTCCGCCACCCGCGTCTTCGCTGGCGAGCGAGCGCGCTTGGCGATCCTGGTCTCCTCGCGCAGCGTCAGCGTCGTCTCGCCTCGCAGCAACGGACGCGACGATGGCGTCAGCGTCAGGGCATTGAAACGGGTCGGGTCGGCACGGACGTAGCCGCGGCCGACTAACTGGCGGAGAACGGAACGCCACGCGACGTCGCTCATGTCCTCGCCGATCCCGAAGGTCGACAGCCGGGCATGCCGATGCTGTTGGACCTTGGCCGTGTCCTTGCCGCGGAGCACGTCGATCACGTGCCCCGCGCCGAAGCGTTGGCCGGTACGCACGATGCACGACATCAGCTTCTGTGCCGCGACGGTGCCGTCCCAGGTCTTCGGCGGAGCGAGACAGACGTCGCAGTTGCCGCACGCCGACGGCGGCTCGTCGCCGAAATACCGCAGCAGCGAGGCGCGTCGGCAGGTGGTGACTTCGCACCAGCCGAGCAGAGCGTCGAGCTTGGCACGCTCCACCCGCTTGTGCGTCTCGTCGGCCTCGGACTCGTCCACCATCTGTCGCAGGCGGACCACGTCCTGGAGTCCGTAGATCATCCACGCCTCGGCGGGCTCGCCGTCGCGTCCCGCGCGGCCCGTCTCCTGGTAGTAGGCCTCGACGCTCTTCGGCAGGTCCACGTGGGCGACGAAGCGCACGTCCGGCTTGTCGATCCCCATGCCGAAGGCGATCGTCGCGACGATCACCACGCCGTCCTCGCGCAGAAAGCGCGCCTGGTGCCGGGTTCGCATCGCTCCGGGCAGGCCCGCGTGGTAAGGCAGGGCGTCGTGGCCGTGGTCGCGCAGGAGTTCCGCGGTCGCCTCCACCTTCCTGCGTGACAGGCAGTAGACGATGCCGGGCTCGCCCTGGTGGTCATTCACAAAATCCAGCAATTGCGTGTTCGCGTTCGCCTTGACACGCACGGAGTAGCGAATGTTCGGACGGTCGAACCCACTGACGAAACGGGCGGGCTTGTCGAGCTTCAGACGACCGACGATCTCCGCCCGGGTGCGGGCGTCGGCGGTGGCGGTGAGGGCCAACCTGGGAATACCCGGAAACCGCTCCGCGAGCACGCCGAGGCCCAGGTAGTCCTGGCGGAAGTCGTGTCCCCACTGGGAGACGCAGTGCGCCTCGTCGATGGCGAACAGGTTCACCGGGGAAGTCCCAAGCAGGGTCAGGGTGTCCTCCTGGAGAAGCCGCTCCGGGGCGAGATAGAGCAGGTCCAAGGTACCGCGGCTGAAGGCGTTGGCGATCTCCGTCTGCTCGAACCAGGGCAGGGTCGAGTTGAGGAACGCCGCGGCCACCCCTGCTTCGCGAAGCGCTGCCACCTGGTCCTGCATCAGGGCGATCAGCGGCGAGACCACGATACCGGTGCCGGGAAGCACCATGGCCGGAATCTGGTAGCACACCGACTTGCCGCCACCCGTAGGCATGAGTACCAGGCCGTCGCGCCCGGCGAGGACGGCTTCGATCACCGCTTCCTGGCCCGGCCGGAACGTCGAAAAACCGAAGACGTCCTGAAGTACTTGGCGGGCGGTGTCGAGCATCCGAACATTATCGCGGAAACGTTGTAGGACATGCCGACGAATTCGAGCCCGTGAGACGTCTCGGCGGCGCTATTCGGCCTCGATTTGGATGTCGACCTCCGTGTCGCGACCTGACATCGACCGCACTTCGGCAACGGGCTCCAACACGGCAATCGCGTCGGTCGGCAGTCTCACGACACAGTTTGGCAACGCCAGAGCCCCGACGGCGTCCAAGGACCGGAGCACATCGCCCTGCACGTTCGGCACTGTGTAGGCGTCGGCCTGAGAGGCGTCGACCGAGTAGCCCAGGTCGGCCATCGACTCGATGGTGATGGCGCTCAGCGAGTACACGCGTCCAAGAGACCTCGTCATGAGCTCCGAGCCCATGACGGATTTGCGCCAATGCGAATCCTGGCTCCCGCTGCCGCCGAACCGGTTCTCGACCGGCACCCTGCCGGCCTTGTAGTTGGTCCCTCCGGCGGAATCGAACGCGGCTACCGCATTGGATCCCGAGAAGTGCGTGTCCGGCGGAGGCGAGACCGGCGCGCCATCGACGAGCGAAGGATTCTCCAGCAGCCCCTTGTGTCCCCACAGGATGCCGAATCCCAGCGCGTGGGCGATCTCGTGCAGCATGAGACCCCGGACGACGGCATCGCTCAAGCCATCTAGATCATCGGTGTCCAACTCGATTTCCGAGACAATGGGAAAGCCCGACGGCGTACGGTAGTAGCACAACCCCGCAGTGCCAAGGGTCCCGTGCCGACCATCGATGGATGCTAGGCGGACGTATATCCGCAGATCGTCCACGATGCCGGCGAATTCCGGCTGGCCTTCCAGGCAGGCACCGGCCGGTATGGGGTCGTTGGCAAAATCGTGGTCGGGCAGTTCGTTCGTGATTATCGCCTCCCACGTCTCGGCCGCTTGCTCAATCAACGCTTTGTGGTGCGCCGACGGTTCGCCGCCAACGAACGCGAGCTCAATGTCGAAGTTGCCCCGGCCAGCCCACGGAGTCGTCAGTCTCGCCACCCGGGACCAAGGGCCGGGCACGGAATCGACGCCGCAGGACGCGCCGCCCATGTAGCGGTAGTCCAGTTCGTAGGTAGTGCCGGGGACCAGGAACGAATCAATCGGGAGTGTGAATTCGATGCGGATGGATCCCGGCTCGTCGTACTTGCTCGTGATCGTCACGCAATAGCGCCGCCACGCACCCCGCGGCAACCCCTGCCGGATGCGAAATCGATAGGCACGAACCTCGCGGGCGGCGAACGAGTCGGTGAATTCGACCCTCAGCAACCGACTCGTGCGCGTGTAGCGCAGTATCGGGGCCGCACGCGTCGCCGCATGGGCCCTGACCTTGAAGTCTGCGGAGACGGTCGCCCCCAGCGGGTCGGTTGCAATGACCGCGATATCCACCGTACCGGGTGCAACGGCCTCCACTGTCGCGACCGGGCCCTCCGGCTTCGCGACCGCGATCGCCTCGTCCGTGGACGACACACTGAACGTCAGCGGGTACCCTTCCGGGTCCGAGAACGCTTGATTGAGCGGCACGACCTCGATCGCCCCGCCGACGGTCACGTCCACATCCCGCAGTTTGCCCAAGTCCACCACCGGTGCGTCGTTTGGCGCCCCTATTGAGCCGGACTCGGACCAGTCGCTGACACCCTCGTCGCTGCTGGCGCGGACCTGCACCTCGTACCTCACGCCGCCGACAAGCCCCGTGATCTCCGTCCGTGTCGCGGCAATCGCCGTGTCGGTGACTTCCGTCCACCTGCGGTTCGAAGTAGCGACCCGGTAGCGGTAGTCGTAGTCCGTAATCGGAGGTCCGGTGTTCGCAGGGGCCGTCCACGAGACGCGCACGCTTGTCCGTGACGAGGCGACGACGATCGGTGCCGCGGGTCTTCCCGGGCTTTCCACGACGTCCAAGACCCGGATGTGAACGACGATGGCGGCACGACCGCCTCGGGTATCCTCCGCCGTCACGGTGACCTCGTGGTCGGGATTCTCCTCGTGGTCGTAGTCCACCTCTCCCAAGGTGCGAAGCTGTCCGCTACCCGCCACAATGCCGAAGCGCCACGCGTCCGGCCCCCCCAGTCCGTAGGTCAGTGTCTCGTTCGCCGCGTGCGCCGCCGCAACGGGTGAGCCGATATTCCGATGCGCCGGCGTGTTCTCCAGCACGGCTCGGGTGGTGGACGCGCCTTCGGAAAACACCGGAACGTGGGACGTCATACCGATCCCTGCTTCGGACCAGTCGCCCCTACCGGCGTCGTTGATGGCGCGCACCCGGACGTGGTGCGTGGTGGAAGGGGAGAGGCCGGTGATTGCGGTCGTGGTGGCGGCGCCGGAGTGAGGCCACTGCGAGAATGCGCTAGCGGTCGCCACGCGGTATTCGACATCGTACCCGACGACCGCCGTAGGTGGGCGGTCGGGCGGATCCCAAGCGACCGCAAGGCTGTACGGCGAGTCCCCCGTCACCGTCGGTGCCCGGGGCGCTTCCGGCAGCTCCCGCCATGTCCGCCGACGCAACAACAGCCAGCGCACCGCGCTGTCGGCAACTTCCCCCTCCTCGGACGGACCTGCGGAGACCGGCTCAAGTTCCGCACCGTCGGCCACGGTCGAGACGGCCAACACGGCCAGCAGGGACGCGCTCAACGTCCAGCCAATCATGGGGATTCGTACCGCCCAGGTCACCGCCGCCAGCTCATCTTCCGGACACGCCGAGCCTAGAACGTGATCGGCAACCATACCGTACTTGACGTCAACTTCATGTGTCATAACCCGACGGAATCATGTTTTTTTCGTTGCCAATCGCCATTGCCCTCGGATCTACCAAGGGCATGGCATACGGGCGGCCCGTGAGAAGGGCAGAGATGTTGTTGCCGGAAGAACGTCCTCCGCTCATGGAGGGAGACGGCCATGGCAACGCAGAGTAGTCGACTCAGCGCAATGGACTCGTCAGCCGTTGGCAACGAAATCCGCTGCGCTATAGTCGAGCCGATGGTACTTCAAGCCCCTGCAGTCGCTACGCGCGGGAACCTCTCCGGCCTTCCACGCGCGCTGAGGGACGATGTGCGGCTGCTCGGCCAGCTTCTCGGGCGGGTGATCGCCGCGCACCGGGGTGACGCTTTCGTCGACCGCATCGAGGCCATTCGCGCGTTGGCCAAGCGCGCCCGGCGCGGATCCTCCGCCGACTGGAACGCCTTGAGTACCTACCTCGCCGAGCTGCCCGAAGACGCGCTGACCGACATCGCACGCGCCTTCAACCAGTTCCTGAACCTCGCCAACATCGCCGACCAGCGACAAGCGTCCCGGGACGTCGTCTGGCCCGACGTGGTCGAAGCCGACAAGCTCCGCGCCGTGCGCATCGAACTGGTTCTGACCGCGCATCCGACGGAGATCCTGCGCCGCACGCTGATCCTGAAGTACGACGCCATCGCCACCTTGCTCGAGACCCGTGCACGGGCGCCTCGAGCCGAGAGACCCGGAATCGAGGAGCACCTCGAACGTCTGATCGCCGAAGCCTGGCACACCGACGAGATTCGCCATGAACGGCCGCTGCCCCAGGACGAGGCCATGTGGGGATTAGCGGTCATCGAGAACTCGCTGTGGGAAGCCGTTCCTGCGGCGATGCGGGAATTGGACAGTCGCGACGGCGCGCCTCTGCCCATCGAGGTCATGCCCTTCGCGTTCGCATCGTGGATGGGCGGCGATCGCGACGGCAACCCCCGCGTGACCGCCGATGTGACCCGGGAAGTGCTTCTACTGGCACGCCGGATGGCCGCCGAGCTGTTCGCACGCGATGTATCGAGCTTGAGTGCGTCGCTGTCCATGGCGACAGGCAATGAGACCATCATCGAGCACACCGACGGTGCGGCCGAGCCGTACCGGGCCGTGTTGGCCGAACTTCGCGACCGGCTCGACGCGACGATGCGGTGGGCGGAGGCGGGCGGGCCGCCTGGACCCCTTGTCATCCTCGACGACGACGAACTGTTGGCGCCACTGCGGCTGTGCTACGACTCGCTCGTCGCTTCGGGCATGGACCGCATCGCCAACGGGCCGTTGCTCGACACCCTGCGCCGGGCTGTCTGCTTCGGCGTCCACCTCGCCCACATCGACGTTCGCCAACACGCGGGCCGCCACGCCGAGGTACTGGACGAACTCACGGCGCATCTCTACGGCGCCGAGAGCTACGGATCGTGGTCCGAGGGTCGGCGCTGCGCGTGGCTCGTCGAGGAACTTGCCGGACGACGGCCGCTGTTCCCACCCGCCTGGCCGGGAAGCGATGACGCCAACGAAGTCATGGACACCTGCCGGGTCATCGCCGAGCACGACGCCGCCGGAGTATCTGCCTACGTGGTGTCCATGGCGTCACGACCGAGCGACGTACTGGCGGTGGCGTTGATGCTGAAGGAAGCCGGCGTCGGTGCGAGTCTGCCCATCGTGCCGTTGTTCGAGACCTTGGACGACCTCGACCGCGCCGCGGACACGGTCGACGCGCTGCTGTCGATCCCCTGGTACCGGGAGTACGTCGGTGACCGGGTACAGGTGATGATCGGCTATTCCGACTCGGCCAAGGACGCCGGACAGCTCGCGGCGGCGTGGGCGCAGTACCGGGCCCAAGAGGCGCTCACCTCGGTGGCCACCCGGCACGGCGTCAAGCTGACCCTGTTCCACGGTCGCGGCGGCGCGGTGGGCCGCGGCGGAGGGCCGTCGGCCCAAGCCATCGCTTCGCAACCCCCGGGCAGCGTCGCCGGCTCGTTCCGCGTCACCGAGCAGGGAGAGATGATCCGTTTCAAACTGGGCTCTCCGGCCATCGCCAAGGCGACACTCAGCCACTACCTGACGGCGACCCTGAACGCCACCCTCGATCCGCCGCCTGTACCTACCGCGACGATGCGCAAGAGAATGGACGAACTCGCCGGCGCGTCCAAGGAGGCCTACCGAAACGCGGTTGGTGAACCGTCGTTCGTGTCCTTCTTCGAGGCGCTGACGCCGGAAGCCGAACTGGCGGATTTGGCGCTTGGCAGCCGACCGGCGCGCCGGGTGCCCGACCGCGACCTCGCGAGCCTGCGCGCGATCCCATGGGTGTTCGCCTGGACGCAAGTGCGTCTGATGCTGCCCGCGTGGCTCGGCACCGACCGCGCGGTGGCCAAGCTGCGGGCGAACCGCGGCGCTTTCGACATGCTGCGCGCCTGGCCGTTCTTCGCCATGCAGGCAGACATGCTGGAGATGGTCGTCGCCAAGGCGGACGCCACGCTTGCCCGCTACTACTCCCGCCGCCTTACGACGCCGGACCAGCAGGCCGCCGCCGAGGCGCTGTTCGCGCGTCTCGGCTCTCTCGCCGAGGATCTGCTCGCGCTCACCCAGGCGCCCGAGCTTCTCGCCAACGCGCGCCAGGTCCGAGACTCGATCACGGTGCGCGACACCTACCTCGATCCACTGCACCTGCTGCAGGTCGAGCTGCTCGCAAGACGCAGAGCCGGCAACGAGTCCGAACCGGTCAGCCAAGCGCTGAAGGTGACCATGGCGGGGATTGCGAGCGGACTCCGCAATACGGGTTGACGATGCGGTCAACAGTGGTAGCACTCGCCGGTTGCCTGACCTGTACCGCCGCGATCGCCGCGGCGGCGGACGGCAACTGCCCGCCGGTCCTCGACCACACAGCCCTGGCTACCACCGCCATCGAGGAAGTCACCGGCAGGCCCCTGGACGCCGAGACCCGATACCGGATCGGGAAGATCACCGTCATTCGCCAGAACGTCTTCAATCCGGAAGACCCCGCCGAGAACAACGCCGCGTTCCGCTTCGCCAATCGTTGGCACGCCAATACCCGCGAGGGGGTCATCCGCGACTTGCTCCTGTTCCGCGAGGGCGACGTGGTGACCGGCAACGTCGTTGCGGAAAGTGAGCGCCTACTACGCGCCAAGTCCTACCTCTACGACGCGCGCATCGTCGCCGACCGGGTGTGCGTGGTTGCCGACGCTGCCGGCGGTGACGCGTTGCCCGAGGCCGAGCTTGTGGTCGTCACCCGCGACGTGTGGTCGCTCTCGCCGGAATTCAGCGTCACCCGCACCGGCGGCGAGCATCGCGTGCAGGTCGGCGTCTCCGAGATCAACCTGGCCGGATCCGGTGCCCACCTCGACTTCACGGTGTTCGACAACCCGGACCGCGAGGGCGTCAGCTTGAGCTACGAGGACGCGAACCTCGGCACCGGCCGGGTCGGTTTCAAGCTCCGCTACGACGACACCGACGACGGCGACCGGGTCGAAGCGCGCATCGGCCAACCGTTCTACGCCCTCGACGCTCGTCGCGCATGGCACGTGAGCTATCACCGCGCGAAGACGCTCCAGGGTCTCTACGACGTCGGCGAGCGGGTCGACGAATTCGGGCGGGACTACCGGCTAGCGCAGATCTGGACCGGCTGGTCGCGAGGCCGCGACGACGGCTGGGTGAACCGTCTGAGCACTGGCGTCACCCTGGACGACTGGCGCTTGATGCCCGTGGAAGACTCCGATCTCGCCCTCACCAGCCGGAAGTTCCTATATCCCTGGGTCGCCTTTCAACGCATCCAGGATGAATACGCCCAAGCCAGGAACGTAGACCGCGTGCAGACCACGGAGGATGTCTATCTCGGCCGCCAGTACGATGCCCTGTTCGGCTATTCCCCCCGGGGAGACGGCCACATCGTCGCCAGCGCCGAGTTCCGCGACGGGCTGCAACGCGGCGACTCCGGGATTCTGCGCTACGGGTTGCGCGCCTCGGGATACTGGAACACCACGGACCGGCACGCCGAAAACGTGGTCGCCCGTGCGTGGGCGCGCTACCGGCACCGCCAGACCGACCGGCTCGCGATCATCCTCGACGCCGAGACCACGCTCACCGATGGCCTGACAACCGACCAGCAGCTGCTGATCGGCGGCAGTTCGGGGCTCCGTGGCTATCCCAACCGCTACCAAACCGGCACCCGCCAGTTCCGCATCAGTGCCGAGGAACGCTACTACACGGATCTCTATCCGCTGCGGGTTCTGCGCGTCGCCGTGGCGGGATTCGTCGACGTCGGTCGAGCCTGGAGCTCCGCTCACGACAACGACACGCTCGTCAACGCGGGGGTGGGGCTGCGGTTGGAGTCCACGCGCACGAACCGCAATCTCGTCTACCACATCGACGTCGCTTTCCCCCTCGTGGACGGTCCCGGCGTGGGCGGCGTCGAGGTGACCCTGACGAGCAAACGGAGCTTGTAGCGGACCCTCCCACATCGTTGACAACCCTGCAGCGGAAGTTCAGTGTCCGAGGCGTACGGTGAGCGTCAGCCGCCATGCAGGAACCGCGCGATGAACGGTCGATTTGCCATACGCTTGGTCGTTCTCGGTCTCGTCGCCGCCTTCACGACCGCGGCATCCGCAGATGCAAGCAACGATCCGCCAGAGCCGGTCGAGGAAGCCGACGCGGATCCGCTTACCGACGACGCCTACACGCCACCACAGTTCAAGAAGAGATCCGCGCCTTTCTACCCCCGCCGGCAAGCGAAACACCGCCGGATTGGTCGGGTCGAGCTCGATTTCCGGGTTGACGTCGACGGCAAAGCCCGCGACATCACGGTTGCCGCTTCCGAGGGCGGCGTCACGTTCGAGTTCGCCTCGGTCAAGGCGTTGCGCCGCTCGATCTTCGAGCCTGCACGGCTTGACGAACAACCCGTAGAGGCCGAGCTCACCGCGGTCTGCGAGTTCGGATTCGAAGAGGCCGATCTCATAACGAACTACACGCCCCCCGGCGCTCGGCAGAGAGTCGGCAGTCCTTCGTCCGAGCTTCGTGTACGGAGGAACTTCGAACGAGCGGACACCCGCCCTCGGTCACAGCCACCGCGGTTGACGGCGGGCAACCGAAAGCCATCCGGATGGGTCTACTTTGCGGATTGTTCGCTAAAGTAGCCCAGCGAGGCTCCTCAGACCGACGCCCACAAGACACGCTGATCCCTACACTTGGGGTTGACGGAGCACTATCCTTGTCTTGCGGATTCCCGTGAGGACAAGGCAAGCCGATGTACGAAGAGATCATCTACGACGTCGACGACTCCGTCGCCGTCATCACCATGAACCGGCCGGAAACGCTGAACGCGTTGACCGACCGCACCCAGGCCGAAATCCGGCACGCCCTCGATCAGTCCGAACACGACGAGGCGGTGATCGGCACGGTACTCACCGGCGCCGGTCGCGGATTCTGCTCAGGCGTCGACATGAACGCCCTAGGCGCGATGAGCGAGGCGGGACGACGTCTCGGCAACGCCTATCCCGACCTGGCCGCCGATCCGGGCAACCCCGACGGCGACCCCAACTTCCAACTCGGGCCGACCTATCTCCTCGGCCTGCGCAAGCCGCTGATCGCCGCGATCAACGGTGCCTGCGCCGGCCTCGGGTTCAGCTACGCGGTGTTCTGCGACTTGCGCTTCGTCGACCGGACGGCCAAGTTCGTCACGTCGTTCTCCCAGCGGGGACTCATCGCCGAACACGGCACGAGCTGGATACTGCCCCGTCTGATCGGACCAGCCAACGCCCTTGATCTTTTCTGGACCGGGCGCCGGGTCGACGGCGAGGAAGCCGGTCGCCTAGGCCTTGCCAACCGCGTGTGCGAGGACGGCGAGTGCGTCGCCGACGCCGTCGGCTATCTCCGCGGGATCGCCGAGAACGCGGCGCCGCATTCGCTCATGATGATGAAGAGGCAGGTCTACCGTCATCTCAACGCGGAGCTTCGTCCGGCGATGGACGAATCGACCGTGTGGATGGACGACAGCCTCACACGCGATGACTTCAAGGAAGGCGTGGACTCGTTCGTCGAGCGCCGACCGCCCCGCTTCGCCCCTCTGAAGGTCGACTAGCGCGGTCGATTAGCCTCGCGTAACGTCGCGGTCTCCCGTCATGGGGACGCTCAAACTGCCGTTCGCGGAACGCTACGGCCGCTGGACGATGGTCGCCGGCGCGTCGGAGGGGCTCGGCCTAGCGTTCGCCCACGACCTTGCCAGCCGCGGGTTGAACCTGTTGTTGATCGCGCGCCGTGCCGCGCTCCTCGACGAAGCGGCTCGTGACGTTCGCACGCGCCATGGCGTCGAGGTTCGCTGCCTGGCTCTCGACCTAGCCGATCCGGGCCTGACGGACTCCCTCGCCGATGCCATCGCCGGACTCGAAATCGGCGTCGTGGTGTACAACGCCGCCTTCGTGCCCGTCGGCGAGTTCGTTGACATCGATTACTCGGACCTCGAACGCGTCGCCCGGGTCAACGTGCTTGGTCCGCTCGCCGTGCTGAACTCGCTCCTGCCGCCGATGCGCGAGCGCGGCCGGGGCGCGGTCGTGCTGATGTCCTCCCTCGCGGGACTCCAGGGCACGCCGAGGGTCGCCGCCTACGCCGCCACCAAGGCGTTCAACACGATCCTCGCCGAGGGTCTGTGGGCGGAACTCCGGTCGAGCGGCATCGAGGTCGTCGGCTGCTGCGCGGGCGCGATACGCACACCGGGCTATCTGCGGGCGGTAACCGGCGACCTTCCCGGCATGCTCTCGTCTGAAGCAGTGGCCCGAAGGACTCTGGACGCCCTGGGCAAGGGTCCGCGCACGGTACCCGGGCGGCTCAACCGAATCTCGGCACAGTTCGTGACCCGCCTACTGACACGGCGTGCCGCGGTCCGCCTCATCGCCGCGAACACCAAGGATCTGCATTGACCGAGCACGTACTGGGTTTCTGTGCGCCCTGGCTGCTCTACGAGCAACTCTCGCGCACGTCGGTGTCCCGGCGAGGCGGGTAGAGCGCTACGTTTTGGGCACCCAGCACCACTTGTTAGAATTCGGGGTCGCTTAGGGACAGGGGGATTCATGAAAATCGGCGACTGGAAGTCCACCGGGTCGGTTGCGCTTCTGCACCAGGAACTGCGGCAACTCGGCCTCGAGTCCAACATCGCCGAACTCGCCTCGTTCGGCTTCACGGTGGTGCCGCCGGAGAAGGTGGGCCCGCCGGAACTCGTCGAGGAAGTGCGCGAGGCGCTCGAGAAGACGATGCTGCGCCGCTACGGTCCCGACGGGCTGGCACCGGAACGGTGGGCCAACGTCAACGACATCCAGCGCTTCATGCTCTGGGAGGACACGGCCTTCGAGCGCCTGTCCTACAACCCCGCGGGCCTCGGGCTTGCACAGTACCTCCTAGGCACCGACTGCGTCCTGAGCCTATGCGCGGCGTGGGTCAAGGGACCCGGCGAGATTCGAACGGGAATCCATGGCGACTATCTCGACCCGGCCATCAACGCCCAGCCCGAGCGGATCATCAACTGCAACATGCACTTCATGGTGACCGACTACACCAAGGACGACGGTGCCATCTCGTTCGTGCCGGGTAGCCACCACTGGCGACGGCAGGTGACCGCCGGCGAAGCAGAGAAATGGGCGGATCAGGCTGTGGCGGTGGAAGCCCCGGCCGGTTCCATGGTCATCTGGGGCAATCACACGTGGCACGGTTCCTACCCCAAGAAGACGCCGGGTCTGCGCATGACCCTGCAGTGCGAGTACATGCGCCGCCGTCACCAGACCGAGGAAGCCTACCGCGAGACGGTGACCCAGGAGGCGTTGGACCGCAATCCCATCCGCTTCGCCGGGCTCATGGACGTCTACAGCCTGTTCCCGTTCGGCAAGAGCGACTGGGATCTCGAACGCCAGGCGGGTGCCGAGCGCGGCGCCAAGGGCGGACAATCCATCAACGCCTACCGCAGCCTGTTCGACATGGAGCCCGCCGCCGGGCGAACCACGATCCGGCCCCGCTACGACTACATGCACCACGACGGCAAGATGACCTCCGAGCGGAACGCCGAACGAGCCAAACGGATGAAGATCGACCAGTACGTGAAGTACTCGCAGGACGGCGCCAAGGGCAAGAGCGACACACAAACAAGGACAAAGGCATCGTGAGCCAAGCCGCAGAGGTCGCTGAGGATCTCGTCGTCGACGGTCTGAACATCACCGAGCGTGTCACCGAGATCGAGGACCAGGGCTATACCCTCGTGCCGGACTTCATCACGCCGGAGGAAGTCGCGCGTATCCGTCACGCCTTCGACACCGAGGTCCACATCACCGAGATGCGCGCCATCGGCACCAAGACGGGCAAGACTTGGCGGGCACACAATCTTCTCGCCAAAACCCGCGCCGTGGACTACCTGTTCCTCGACGCCCGCATCCGGGCGTTGATCGAAGGCGTGCTCGGCAAGTACACCCAGATCAACGTGACGACACTGTTCAACGTATTGCCGGGGGAGACGCGCCAGTTCCTGCACCAGGACGACGGCCTGTGGCCCATCAAGCGGCCCCATCCCCACTTTGTCTGCAACGCGCTGATCGCCTTGGACGACTTCGACCTCGACAACGGCGCCACCCACATCGTCCCCTACAGCCACAAGTGGCACGACCGGCCGGTCGACCAGAACGTCGAGACCATGCGCGTGGTCATGAAATCGGGAACCATGCTGATGTGGGAGGGCGGTCTGTGGCACGGCGGCGGCGCCAACACCTCCAACCGCGAACGACTCGGCTTCTTCATGAGCCACAACGTCGCCTACCTGCGCCCGCAGGAGATCCAACTGCTGTCCGTACCCCGCGAGGTCGTGCTCGAGCTGCCGGAGAAACTCCAGCGCCTGCTCGGCTACCACCGATTCGGCCTGGGCGTCGACGGACGCGATCCGGTCGATGTCTTGAAGGACGGCATCGTCGTACATCCCACGGCCAGGCTGGCCGCAGAACACAGGAACTGAATATGTCGGCAATCTCCCCCAACGACGGTCCCGTCGCAGTCACCGGCTGCTCCGGCTTCACCGGCGGCCACATGGTCCGCGAACTCGCCATCCACGGCTACGCCGTCCGCGCCTGCATCCGCGACGCCAGTTCCTGGCGCGGCAAGGACTGCGTGGACTACTTGAACCGCCTGCCCCGGGTCGAGATCGTCGACGGCTGCGACCTGTTCACGCCCGGCTCGTACGACGACGCGTTCAAGGATTGTGCCGGTGTCTTCCACGTCGCGGCCGTGCTCGGCAACTCGGCGGACGGCAAATCCCAGCCCCTCGGCAGCGGCGACGTATCGCAGGATGTCTACGACGGCGGCATGACGGGCACCCAGAACGTCATCGACGCCATCAACGCCAGCGGCAGCGTCAAGAGGCTCGTTTACACGAGCTCCATGGCCGCAGTCTCCGGCGCAAGGGGCGCGACCATGCCGAAGGGGTACGAGTGGACGGAAACCGACTGGGCATCCGACGGCGTCGATCCCGAACACTGGCAGGGTCCACGCAATGCGTACGCCCGCAGCAAGGTGGACACGGAGCATCTCATCAACCGCGCCGCCGACGAGAGCGGCGACGGATGGGATGCGATCACCATGAACCCGGCAATGATCTGCGGTCCGATTCTGTTCAAGGCCCAGGTCGGCCAGTGGATCGAGCAGATCGGCCGCCTGGCCGGGGGACTCGAACCCACCTGGCCGTCGCGCTACGACATGTACTACAACATCATCGACGTGCGCGATCTCGTCAAGGCCCACCGCCTGGCAGCAGAGTCAGACGTCGACCACAGGGCGACGCACGGTGGCCCGCGCTACGTCATGCACGGCACCGGTGGCCGCTCGGCGATCCGTTTCGGCACGGAACTCGCCGGCATCATCCACGAGTACTTCCCGTCCTTCGCCCTCGGCGAACCGGCCACAGTGACCAGCCGGGGCGACCCGATCACGTTGCAGTCCGACAAGGTCAACGACTGCAAGAAGGCGAAGGAAGTCCTCGGCGCGACCATACGGCCGGTGGAGGACACGATCCGAGCCGTCGTCGAGACATCGGTGGAATTGGCTATAATCGAGCCTCGGCTGCTGTAGCCCTCACCAGGGGTGCACCCGTTGCTCAATCCAGTGCGATCCTGGCAATGCGTGGTCGGTTTCCCTGTCACCCTCGGCATCGCCTTGAACGGCGCCGACGTCCAAGCGTCCGAGACCGCGACGGAAGACGCCGCTCAGGCCCCGGTCGAGAGCGTCGCTCTGGACCTGTACTCGCCTCCCTGGAGCAAGGAGCGGGCTAACCCGGTCTACCCCGTCCAACTGCTCGGCGAGGGCAAGGAGGGCTGGGTTCGCCTGGACTTCATGGTCGACCCCAAGGGCAAGCCCTACGAGATCGCGGTATCGGAATCCATGGGCGACTGGCGGTTCGAAGGTGCCGCCGTCCGTGCTTTGGAGAAGTCGACTTTCGAAGCCGCACGGGTCGACGGCGAACCCGCGGATGCCGGGCACTCAATGCAGTACGTCTTCATCCTCCAAGGAGGACCGAAAGGCGCTGGCGAATGGTTCGTCAGGGCCCACAGGGCCGTGATGCGCGCCATCGGGGAGGGTGACCGCGAAAAAGCCGAGAAAAGGCTGGCATCGCTCGAATTCCACACCAGGCTCAGTCTCTACGAGGACGCCTATCTGCATGTCGCGAAATTCAACTACTACGCTAAATGGGGCGACAAGCATCAGCAGCTGCGTGCGCTGGACCGCGCGGTGGCGCACGAATTCGCCGAGAAGCACCTCCCGCAAGAGCTGTTCACAAACTGCCAACGGGTGCGGTTCAAGCTGCTGGTCGAGACACATGACTACGAAAGGGCCATCCATACGTACTACCTGCTGCGAGGGCTCGAGTTGGAGGAGCCGGTGTTGGCGGCATTGGAACGCGTGGTCGAGAGACTCGAATCACTCCGCGCGGATGGTCGTGCCTACGCCGTGCCAGGAGACTTCGGTGATCGCGCGTCGTGGAGCTACAACCTGTTCAAAGACGAATTCCTCATACAGGACGTCGAGGGCCACATCGCGGAGATCAAGCTCCGCTGCCGAACCGACTTTGTCTTTTTCCGATTCGAGCCCGGCATCAAATACAGGGTCGCGGACAAGGATAACCGCTGCCACCTGCAGCTCGTGGGTAACCCCGGAACGACCTTCACGCTGACGCAGATGTAGACCGCTTCGTCGGTCAGGGATCGATCAGCACCCCTGGGTTCACGGCTATAACCGTGTCGTCAAATACGTCAGACGGTCGTCGTGAACCTGCAAGCCTCGGAGTGCGTAGTCACCCGAAGCACACCGGTTGCTGGAGTCGACTTCCACTCGAAAGTCGGGATGACCGTTCATTTCAATCCCGTCCATCCATCCTGGCCAAGCTCACGCAGTTGTCGGCCACTTGGTCGGTCAGGGATCGATCAGAACCCCTGGATTCAGGATTCCATTCGGATCAACACTGCGCTTGGCCGCCCGCCACAAATCGGCGAACGGGCCCGGACGCTGCAGATCCCAACCGTCGCGGTGCATGCGGCCCACGGCGTGGTGATGGGTGACCGTGCCGCCGGCGGCTACCACGGCTTCCGTCGCCGCCTGCTTGACGACCCGCCAGCGCTCCGATTCCGCGCCGCGCGGCACGATGCCGCTGAAGCTGTAGTACGGCGCCGGGCCGTCCGGATAGACATGGGTGAAACGGCAGGACAGTCGTGCGCCGCGCACGGCTTCACGTAGCGCCCTTCCCACCCGTTCACGAACCTCGGCATCGAAATCCGGCCAGCGGTCCCAGGTGATGGCGGTCTCGAAGGTATCTGCGAGCAGCCCGAGCCCGGCGGTCAGTCCCGCGTTCACGCCGATGAACGCATTGCGCCAAGCTCCCACCGCGCCGCGGCGGCCGGTGGGCGAGCCCGAGCCGTCGTCTACCAGGATCGCGTCGTCGTCGACCTCGCCGCCGTGAGCTCGGGCAATGTCCACCGCGGCGTGGATGTTCGCGCCTTGCGGAATCTCGCTCGACTCGAAGCCGATGATGAGCAGGGCGTACTCGTCCGACAGACCTGCCGAGAACTCGGCTTCCGCCGGGTCGAGGATCCGCAGGTTGGCCGGCCACAGCTTGGCCTGGGCGATCTCCCGCACGGCGTCGCAACCGCCCTGCCAAGACGGGAACCGAACGCCGGCCGTGGCGCGGAACACCGGGCGCTTCTGCAGACGCAGCCAACACTCCGTAATGATCCCGAGCGTGCCTTCCGAGCCCAGCACGAGGCGGTCGGGACTCGGCCCCGCGCCGCTTCCCGGCAGACGCCGCGACTCGAACCAGCCTCTTGGCGTCAGCATCCGCGTGGACTCGACGAAATCGTCGATATGGGTGTGATTGGTGGCGTAGTGACCACCGGAACGGGTCGCGACCCAGCCGCCGACGGTGGACCAGGGAAAGCTCTGCGGGAAATGTCGCAGCGTCAGGCCCCGGGGCTTCAGCGCGGCCTCCAGATCGGGCCCGAGGATGCCGGCCTGAATGCGCGCCGCGCGCGAGACTTCGTCGACTTCCAGGACGGCATTCAGACTGTCCAGATCGATGGTTACCGCGGCATTCGCGTCGGGCGGGACGTTCACCCCCCAAACCACCGAGGTACCGCCGCCGTAGGGAATCGCCGCGAAGCCTCCGCGGTCGCACCAGTCAAGGGTCGCCTCGAGCTCATCCTCGTCTCTTGGGTGCGCGACCGCGTCCGGCGGGTGATCGAACTCGCCGCGCAGAGCCTTAAGCAATTCCAGCGAATGTCCCCCGTAGGTGTGCGTGATGCGCTCCGCGGTCGCGGTCGACACCCAAGGCGCCAGCCGTTCCGGAACCTCGAGCCGAGACGGCGGCAGCGGAATCTCGTCGATCGCGGGCACCGGCGGCGGCTCCACGTGTTCGCCGATGCGGCCCGCCAAGCGTCTTGCTGCGTCCTGGCGTTGCGCGTCGTTCGGCTCGTCCGAGACGTAGCCCCACGTCCAGAAACTGCGCCGTTCCGCCCGTGCCGTCATCGAGGATTCCTTGGTTAAACGCTACGTGTAGATGTTACCCAGCTGGCGCGCCTGGTCGGCGAACTCCTCGCGCAAGCTGGCGCCGCGGTAGGCCACTTCCAAGCGTCGGTTGTTGAGCGAGGCCGTATACACGGCTTCCTGCATATCGTCACCCCACCGCGCCGACCAATCGGCGCCGCTGCCGGATCACCGTGCGCCGGTTCCACTCGCGTCCCCACACGCCGAGGACGACGTTGGTGAACGCCGCCGCCGCGAAGATTCCGACGTAGCCGAACCAGTGCCGGGCCACGAGCGCCAACGGGATGTAGAACACCAGCAGCCGCAACAGTGAAAGCACCAGCGGGGGCAGGGGCTTCGACAGTGCGTTGAAGGCGCCGTTGGCGGTGTTGAACATGCCCGCGAAGCCGATGGTAATGGGGATGATGTAGAGGTAGCTGGTCGCGGTGGCGACGACCTCGGCGTCGTCCCGGATGAGTGTCACGAAGAACTCGCCGCCGGCCCACATGATGACGGCCGCGATGACGCCCCAGAGGAGGCAGTAGCGGTAGCACAGGCGTAGCGCCTCGTTGACGCGGTCGAAGCGTCGGGCGCCCCAGTTCTGGCCGACGAGTGGGGCCGCGTTGGTGGCGATACCGATCACCACCATGAACACGATGGACTCGATCCGCGAGCCGACACCGAAACCGGCGACGACGGCTGCACCCATCGGCGCCAACAGTCTCGTCACGACGGCCGCTGCCAGCGGTTCGATGACGTTGCTGGTCATGGCGGGCAGGCCGACGTGCAGGATCTCCCGCGCAGACGTCCCGAACCGGACCAGCGAGGTTCGGATCATGCGTTCCCTGAAGCAGAACCAGTACACGCCGATGAGGAACGACGCCGACCGTGCGACCACGAACGACCACGCCGCCCCCTCCACGCCGAGCGCGGGCAGTCCCAGCCAGCCGAAGATCAGGAAGGGTCCGATCAGCACCTGCAGTACCGACCCGGCGGTGATCACGATGCCTGGATACACCGGGTCGCCGATGGCACGCATCAGGCCGGTGCCGACCATGGACAATCCGAACAGCGGGTAGCCGATGGCCGAGATGCGGATGTAGGCGACAACGAGGTCGAGCACGGCGTCGCGAGCACCGAGTAGATGGAACAACGGACGTGCAAAGACGATGAGGAGCACCGAGCAGGCGATGTTGAACATCAGCACCAGGAGCAGGCCGTGCGTCGTGAGGAAGGCCGCGCGCTCCCGGTCGCCCGCTCCGATGGCCCGTGCCAGCACCGCACCGATGCCGACTCCGATGCCGCGCGTCGCTGCGCCGATCACCATGAGCACGGGAAAGGCGAACGTCACCGCCGCGATGGCTTCTGTCCCGACCCGCCCGAGATAGAAGATCTCTACGAAGCTCGCCAGCGTCATCGCCACGAAGCCGAGGATCATGTAGCCCGAGAGCCGCATGAGGTGACGGGACAGGTCGCCCTCGGTGAAGGTGGCGTTGGCCGGCTTCGAACCGTCGTCCATGCGGTTCACCGCGCCATCACGGTTCGCGACGAGAACGCTCGTAGGTCAAGCGGCCATCACGCAGGACCAGCCGCCCGTGGAGAAGCGCGGCGTCGGTGCAGGTCACCGTGTTCTCCGGCGCCGGTTCGGTCCGCCTCGCGTAGTCTTCGTCGGACTCGCCGGGCGCTTTCTTGATCTCGACGCGGTCGATCTGGCGAACACCGTCCCCGCCGCCGTCCAGTTCGAATACCTTGACGACTCCCTCGTTCGCGGCCTGGCTCCATCGGACTACGTGCAGGAGGCCGTCGAAGAACCTGGCGGAATACAGGTCGGCGGGACCGTCTCGACCGCCAGTCGAGAACATGTTTGGGGAGAAATCCGCGGTCCTGGGCGGATCGGAGAAGGCGATTCTCCCGTCGACCGTGTCGATCAAGAGCACACCCCAGAATAAGTCGTGGACGGCGAGCCAGGCTCCGTCGCCGGACAGGCCCACGTTGAGCGGACCTAGGAAACGGAATTCCCGCGACCAGACTTCCCTCTCCCGTGCCGTGCCGTTCTCGAAATCTCTTCGGACCTTGCTGATGGTCCAGTACAACCCCAGGCGGTCGCGCTCGCTTGTTCCCCTGTTGCGGGCGTGATAGCTGACCTCGCTAGACGCGAACACGACGATGTCCTTGGGGAACATGCTAGGTCTGCGCTTCACGATGACTTGGCGCGATTGTCCTCCACCGACCGGAAAGAACCGATTGACTTCATCCGGGTTTCCGTGGAGGGGCAGGATCGCGATTTCGTCGAAGTCGCCCGAATACGACACGCCATACCATAGCGGTGGGTCGGTCAACGCTGTCCCCAAGTCCACGTGATGCTGGCGCGAATCGAGACCATGCACGACCAGCCGCGATGCAGCACCCGTCGACGTTTCGACGGCGAAGAACGAGGAGCCGTCCCCGGCGACGCCGAAGTACCGGTAGCCGTCGAGTTCGAAGACCGTCTGTCCGTCGTGGACGACGCGCAGCTTGCCGTCGCCACCGAACCCCGCCAGTACGGTACGGTCCGCACGGGTGGCGAACCAGACGTCGTCAGGAACGAACGGCAACGTGCCGTCGAATGCCACGCCCCGGTGGTCGACTACCGCGAACCAGGCGCCCCTGGCGACGGGCACGAAGACGAGGGCGGTGTCCCGCGCCATTCCCTCTCCGACGACCATGCGGCAGCCTAGGTCGGCGACAACCGCTGCGGGCGGGGGACGACCCGGAGCGGGTTCCAGCGAGCGCCCACCGACCCCGACGAACAACACGACACCCAAAGCACCGGCCGCCAGGACAGCCAGCGATAACCAGCCGATACGCATGGCGCTAAGCGACAACGCCCGTCTCGATGCGTGTTCCCCGGACCTATTCCGCATCTCGTTGATAGGTCAACCGGCCATCCCGTACTTCCAACCTCCGATCAAGAATGGCGTGATCCGTACATGGAATGGGGTTCCGAGGATCGAGCAGCGTTCGCATGGCGAAGTCCAGGTCCGACTCGTCCGGCATTTTTTCCACGTCACGGTGCACCATGTGAAGCCCGTCCAGACGCGACCCGTTCAGCCGGATATCAACACCCTCTACCACCACCTCGCCCGGCTTGCCCTCGGTCCACTTGTAGAAGAACAACCGGTTGCCGACGAATCGGCTGGTCATCAACTGGAGCCGGTTGTCCCTGTCACGCGGCGGATAGACGAATCGCTTGCCGTCCATGGAGGCGATCGGCCTGTAGCTAGGATAGGAAAAGACCTGCTGGCCGTCGGCCGCACCCAGCACGAAGGCCGAAACAGGGCCGGCGAGAAGGAGCAGGTTGCCATCCTCCGACTGCTGTAGGGTCAGCGGGCCGATGGCCAGCAGATCGTGGGCCCAGACCACCGTTCTGCTCTGTGAGCCGCGATCGAACGATTGTTGAACTTTGACGACCATCCATTCCTGGCCCGGCAGCCCACGTTCCGTGCGCTCCGCGTCGAATCGGATGTACGCGTGATAGGCCACCTCGCTGGATTCGAACAGGGAGACCACCCGCGGCGCCATGCCGTCCGGGTGTTCGACGACGACCTCCCGGGGCTCGCCGCCCGTGACCGGATAGAAGCGGTTCGTCCCCGCTCTCAGGAGTGAAGGTTTAACGCCGACCTCGGCGAACTCGACCGAGTACGAGACGCTCGAACTCAAGCCCCTGTCCGTGCGCGCGATGGTCGTCCCCAGATCGAAGTGATGCTCCTGCCGGAGATCGAGGTTCCGGACGATGAGCCGTGACGCACCGCCCGCCAACGGCTCGACGACGTAGAAGGAGGAACCGTTGTTGGCGATGTCGAAGTCCCAGACGTTGTCGAATTCGTAGATCACATGTCCGTCGTGGACGATTCGAAGACTGCCGTCGAAGCTGAATCCGGCCAGGATCGTGCCGTCGGGACGTCTGCCCAGCACGGGTCGTTCCGGTACGAACGGCAAGGTGCCCTCGAACTCGATGCCATCGCCGTCCACGAGCGCAAACCAGGCGCCATCCCCCAAGGGCAGGACGACCAGGGCGGTATCCGCCACCGCCCGCTGGCCGACCACCATCCGGCAGTCCGGATCGGAGACGACCTCGTCCGCTGTCGGCGAGACCCGCACTTGCGGCTTCGCAGCCGGCTGCGCGTCCGCCGTTGGCGGTTCACCGGCCGGTACGGGCGTGGTGTCGTCACTTGTGTCTCGACCGTTCTTCGGCGCAGGGCCGCTGGACGGGTCGCCGAGAAACCACAAGGTGCCGAGTGACACAATCACGGCCACGATCACGACCACAATGGCCAGCGTTAGCCAAGCAGGGCGCGACACTCGAGGCAAATTTCTAGTCTCAACTCACGCTCGATGGGCATACACTAAATCATTCAACGCTAAGGGGAGCAGCCATGAACAACCGATTCGCCACGACGGCGCTCTCGGCCTGCCTAGTCGCAGTCGCGGTTTCCGCGTCTGAAGGCGAGGTGAACTACCGCCAACACACGATGAGCGCCGTCGGCGGGCACATGCGCGCCATCGTCGACATCATCCGCGGCGACGTGTCGCACACCGACCACTTGGCGACCCACGCCGGCGCCATGGCGGATCTCGCGGAGATCGCGCCGACGTTGTTCCCGGAGAGCTCCAAGGGTGGTGACGCTCTCGATGCCATCTGGGAGAACCCGGAGGACTTCCAGAGCAAGCTCGACGCGTTCAAGGAAGCCGCGCAGACACTCAAGGCCGCCGCGGAGTCAGGCGATGCCGGCGAGATCGGCATGGCGTTTCGGGGCATCGGCCAGGCCTGCAAGGGGTGCCACGACAACTATCGGGCGGAGTAGCAACCCGCTCCCGATCAATTGAACCAGTAGATGAACTCGTCGTCGGGCGCGTCGGGATCGAGCAGCGTCTTGTCGATGTTGATCGGCGAAACGACCGCTGACGGCCAGAGCGGCGGTGCCTGTTCGGCGTTGTGCTCCGCCAGGAGCTGCTTGAGCGCCGCGACCCGTTCGGGCGCCGCGGCAGCGAGATTGCGCTGCTCGGTGGGATCGCTCGCGAGGTGAAATAGCCAGGTCTTGCCCGGCGGATCGCTGACTTGGAGCTTGTAGCCGTCGGCGAGAACGACCTCGTAGCCCCCCGAGCGCCAGAACAGCCGTTCGTGGGGCACGCCCGCCGCAACGCCTTCGACAAAGGGCACGAGATCGACGCCGTCGATCGTCCGGTCGCGGGGCAGTTCGACACCCGCCGCCGCCGCGGCCGTCGAGAAGATGTCGAAACCGTGTACCGGGGCCTCGAAGGTCTGCCCGCCTTCCAGGCGTGCCGGCCACTTGAGGAAGAAGGGCACATGGATGCCGCCCTCGAAGAAGCTGATCTTCCAGCCACGGAATGGCTGGTTGACCCGCGGCAGGCCGATGTAGCCCGGTGCGCCGTTGTCCGATGTGAGGAATACGAGCGTGTTGTCCTCGAGGCCGTTCTCGCGCAGCGCGGCAAGGACCCGGCCAACGCTGCGGTCGAGGGAGCGGACCATCGCGGCGTAGACGCGCAGGCGGTGCTCCTCGATGTGCGACAGGGCATCGTAGTCGGCCTTCAGTGCCTGTAGCGGCGTGTGTACGGCCCAGTGCGCGAGGTAGAGGAAGAACGGCCGGTCCGCGTTGGCCTCGATGACCCGAACGGCTTCGTCGGTGTAGTAGTCCGTCAGGTAGCCGCCCGGCTCGAACTTCGGGCCGCCGTTGAACGAGGCGGAGAACTGCATGGCACGCCACAGGAAGCGATCGATGCCGTCGAAGTCCTGCTTCGAGTTGACGACATCCGGGTGGTCCTCGGGTAGGTAGAGTCCGCTTGCCATGAGCAGGCTCTCGTCGAAACCCTGGTCGTGGGGTGCCATGCCGCCGCTCAAGCCCAGGTGCCACTTGCCGATGTGCACGCTGTGGTAGCCCGCGTCGGCAAGCAACTCGGCGAGGGTGATCTCGGACGGAGGCACGCCCATGTCGTCGTAGGCGATCGAGGATCCCGCGTCTTCGATGATGGTCGTGCGAAGGGTTCCCGGCCTCCTGTTCCCAAGCAGGGGCACCATGGTGCTGAAGCTGGCAGGCGTCGGGGTGAACTCGAAGCCGAAGCGGGTGGCGTAGCGGCCGGTCATCAGCGCCGCTCGCGAGGGCGCACAGGTGCCGTTGGCCGCATAGCCGTTCGCGAAGTGGACGCCCTCCCGTGCCAGCGAGTCGATGTTCGGCGTGGGCACGGTGCCGCCGGCGACACCGCCGCCGAGCCAGGAGAGGTCGTTCCAGCCGAGATCGTCCGCGAGGATCACGACGATGTTGGGCGGCCTTTCTGCCTCGGATCGGCCCGCCGGATCGGCCCCCGAGTCCCACTCGATCCTTCGGTTCGGTGCGACGTCGTCGTGCAGTCGAATCTCGACGATCTCTAGCAGGATCTCTAAACGGTAGACCCAGGCAATGCCGGCAGCCGCCACGACGGCCAGCGCAAAACCGATCAGAACACCCGCGCGCCGGCTCATTGGGACGCCCTCGCGAGTTCGCGTTCGGTCGCGGGCGAGACCGGCCCTTCGAGAACAGCCGCCATCGCATCGAGCAGGGTCTCGAAGAACAGGCCTGCCCCGGGTCCGTCGAAACTGCCGCCGGACAACGCTCGCTGAGAAAGTGCCAAGACGGCCATGCGGTGCATCAGCTCGATCCGTCGGTCAGCGAGCGCCTCGGGAATCGGAAGCTGCGCGCGAATACGGGCCGAGACCTCCTGCGCGGATGCGCCCGTATAGCGCCTCGCCCGGTCCTGGAGCGCATCGCTGGGCAGGAACGCCAACTGGCCAACCACTTTCAAGAAAAGCGCGAACTCCGGATTCCGACGCACGATACGGACCGGCGGCAGGACCGCCACCGCACACAGCCGGCGAACGTCCTGCGCTTCGCCGGATGCGTCAAGTTCCCGCAGCATGCGCTCGCGCTCGAGGGCAACCTGGGCGCCGCGCTCGCTGTAGAGGGCGTCGATCAGGCCCTCGCGACCGCCGAAGTGGTAGTGCAGCGCCGACTCGTTGCGCTGTTGTGCTTCGCGAAGGATCGCACGGGTGGAGGTCGGGCCAATGCCGAGTTCTGCGAACAGTCGCTCGGCGGCCCGAAGCAGGGCGCCGCGCGTGGACTCGCCGGCCGCAGACGTCGCCGTCCTTGCCCGGGCGCTCATCGAAACCGTCGTACCCCTACCCACGAATTGCCCCTAATGACATTCATCACTTTCGATGGTTTAATGATAGACATTAATTCGGCGGTACGCAAAAACTCCTGTATGGACCAAAGAGCTCGCGCAGCTTCGTCCCGTCGGGCGGCGGAGCTCATTGCGTTGGCCGCAGCCCTGACGACCGTCACGACTCTGTTCGCACCGACGTCGATGGCTGCCGAAGGCGCGACTCCGGTTGCGTCACGCCCAAACGTTGTCGTGGTCGTAGCGGACGATGTCGGATTCTCGGATTTGGGCGCGTACGGCAGCGAGATCCGCACGCCGCACATCGATGCGATCGCCTCGCGCGGGGTGATGTTCAGCAACTTCCACGTTTCGCCGATGTGCTCGCCGTCGCGCGCCATGCTGCTGACCGGCGTCGACGCCCACCTCGCCGGCGTGGCGAGCCTCTACGTCGCGACCCCGCTCCGTCACCGTGGGCGACCCGGCTACGAAGGCGAGTTGCGCACCGACGTGGTCACCGTCGCCAGCCGCCTGCGCGATGCCGGCTACCGCACCTACTTAAGCGGCAAGTGGAACCTCGGCCACACGCCAACCTCCCTGCCCAGCGCCCGGGGCTTCGACCGAACGTTCGCACTCGATTCCACCGGCGCCGACAACTTCGAGAAGAAGCCGTACCTGCCCATCTACGGCGAGCCGCCCTGGTTCGCCGACGGCAAGCCCACCGATCTGCCGGACGACTTCTACTCGTCCGAGCACCTGGTGGACAAACTCGTCGAGTTCATCGCGGCCGACCGGACGTCGGCTACCCAGCCGCGGCCCTTCTTCGCCTACCTCGCGTTTCAGGCGGTGCATCTGCCGGTTCAAGCGCCACGCGAGTTCATCGAGCGCTACGAAGGCGTCTACGACGAGGGCTGGGATGCCCTGCGAAGAGCGCGCCATCTCGGTGCCGTCGAGAGCGGCGTCTTTCCGCCCACCGCAGCGCCATCGGATACTCCCGCGCAGGCCGACTGGGCGGCGCTGGCGCCCGACGAGAAGGCGTTTGCCGCCAAGAACATGGCCGTCAACGCGGCGATGCTCGAGGCGATGGACCACCACTTCGGTCGTTTCGTGGACTATCTCGACGGCACGGACCTCCTCGCCAACACGGTCTTCGTCGTGCTGTCCGACAACGGACCCGAGGCCGGCGACCCCGCGGCAAGCGCCACGTTCGACGCTTGGGCCGAAGACGTCGGCTACCGCCGCGACCTAGCGACTCTTGGCGAACGGGGAAGCTACGCCATCATCGGGCCGCACTTTGCGCGGGCTGCGGCGGCGCCGCTGGCGTATTACAAGTTCCACGGGGGCGAAGGGGGCATTCGCGTACCGCTGATCATTGCGGGACCCGGCGTTGAGGCGAGGGGAGTATCCCCGGCGTTTACCTACGCGACGGACATCGCGCCGACGCTCCTCGAACTCACCGGCACGAGTGGCGCCACGCCGTCCGGCAAGCATCCCATCAGCGGTCGCAGCCTCGCACCGGCGCTGCGCAACCTCGGTGTCGACATTCACCCGCCGGACGCGGCGATCGGCTTCGAAACCGCCGGTAACGCCGGCGTCTTCAAGGGCGACCACAAGCTCGTGCGCGTCGGTGCGCCCGACGGCGACCGCCAATGGCGCTTGTTCGACCTCGCCGAGGATCCGGGCGAGACCCGCGACCTGGCAGTCGAACAACCCCAACGCCTCGCCCAGATGCTCGCCGACTACGAAGCCTACGCGGCACGCGTGGGCGTGCTCGAAGTACCGGCCGCCTACTCGCCGACGCGGCAGTTGCTGATCAACTACCTCTACGACCGGGCGAAGGCGAACTTGCACCTGGTGATCGCCGGTGCCGGCCTTGTCGTGGTGCTGTTCGGTCTTGCCGTCTGGCTCATCCGGCGACGGCGACCCCAACGTCCCCCAACACACTTACCCCAGGAGTAGTCCATGGAGACCCTACGCACGCCCGACGAACACTTCGCCAACCTGCCCGGCTTTCCCTACGAGCCTCACTACACCGACGTTGCCGACGGCGAGGGGGGCACGCTCCGCATCCACCACGTCGACGCCGGACCGAGGGATGGGCCAATCGTGCTGTGCATGCACGGGCAACCGACCTGGAGCTATCTCTACCGCAAGATGATCCCGTTGCTCGTCGCCGACGGCCTGCGCGTGCTGGCACCTGACCTGGTCGGCTTCGGCCGCTCCGACAAGCCGGCGCGACGCGAGGACTACAGCTACAACCGCCAGGTCGGGTGGCTCAACGCCTGGCTCGTAGCCAACAACGTGCGCGGCGCGACCCTCGTCGGACAGGACTGGGGCGGGCTGATCGGCCTGCGGATGGCCGCCGAAAACCCGGATCGCTTCGAGCGGATCGTGGCGGCGAACACCGGCCTGCCGCTGGCCCTCGACATGCCGGAAGACCAACTTCGGGCGATCAAGGAGTTCCTCGGCCCCGCCACGCCGACGCCGACGATGCAGGATATGACGGCTGCGCTCACCTCCATCGACCCCGAAACGCGCGCCTTGAAGTTCGCCTACTGGCAGAAGTGGACTTGGGAGACCGAGGATCTGCCGGTCGGCACGATCGTCGCCTTTAGCGTTGCTGGGGGCGGCGGCACTACGCTCACCCCGGAGGAAGTCGCAGCATACGACGCACCGTTCCCGGATCCCTCCTACAAGATGGGCCCCCGCGCCATGCCGACGCAGGTGCCGTTGCTGCCCGATGCGCCCTGCGTCGCCGAGCAGGTTGCCGCCTGGAAGGTGTTTCGCGAGTGGGACAAGCCGTTCCTGTGCGCGTTCACCGACAACGACCCCGTCACCGGCGGCGGCGATGCGTTGTTCCGGCAGCGCGTACCGGGTGCCGAGGGACGACCTCACCAGAGGATCGAGGGAGGCGGCCACTTCCTCCAGGAAGGGCGCGGAGACGTTCTTGCGCGGATCGTGTCCGACTTCGTTCGTACCGGTTGAGGGGGGTTGGCGACATGAAGCGCAAGCGATTGGTGGGAATCGGCTTCGCCGTCGTCGTCGTGGCGATCGGCGTCTGGTTGGGACTGCCGAGATTGCTAGTCGGCATTGGGCTGCACCCCCATTACGAAATCCCGGCAATGGATCTGGGCGGTCGTCATGCCCTGGTCATCACGACCAGCCACGCGATGCTCGGCGACTCGGGTAAACCGACCGGTGTCTGGGCCTCCGAGATGACCGTCCCCTACTACGCGTTCACGGACGCCGGGATGGTTGTCGACATCGCCAGCATTCAAGGCGGTCCCATCCCTATCGAGCCGCAGTCTTTGCGCTGGCCGGTCGCGAGCCCGGCGGACAGGCGCTTCCTCCGGGATGCGGCTGCCAGAGCCAAGGTCGAGCGGTCGCTCGCCATCGAAGACGTCGACGCGAGTTCGTACGACATTGTATTCCTCGCCGGTGGCTGGGGCGCGGCCTACGACCTAGGCCAGTCTGTGACGCTCGGCGGGAAGGTCAGCGAAGCGTACGCCAACAACGCGATCGTCGGCGGGGTGTGCCACGGCCCGCTCGGATTGCTTCAAGCGATCACCCCGACCGGGGAACCTTTGGTCCGGGGTCGACGCATCGCGGCGGTCACGGACAAACAAATCGAGGAACTCGGCATCACCTTCACGCCGATGCATCCCGAGCGCGACCTGCGCGCCGCCGGCGCCCAATTCGAGGGCGAGACCCGGTTCCGCGACATGTTCGCGAATCACGTGGTCGTCGATGGTCATCTGGTGACCGGCCAGAACCAGAACTCCGGTGCCGAGACGGCACACCGGATGATGGAGGCACTGCTGGGTTCAAGCCGAATTCACCCTTTGGATGAATAACGACCGCCATAGGACATTTTCGGTTGGTGGTTTCGAGGTGGTCCCACGCGCCTCGCCCGCGTCTATACCCCCACGATTGGCCCCGGGTACTGGGCCACGACGGTGTCCGCGGTCAGGAGGGTGATCTCCTCGACTTGTGCCTGGGCGACGAGGATGCGGTCGAACGGATCCTTGTGGATTGGGGGGAGGCGGGCTAGCGCGGTCACGTGTGCACCGCTTATGGCCAACTCGGCGTAGCCGTGCTCGAGCAATCCCCGGCGCAGCAACGCCGCATCCGCGTGGAAGTCTGTGCGCCCGAGGCTGGCTTTGATGGCCACTTCCCCAAGGGATGCTGCACTGACCATCGGCTCCGCGAGGAGATCTCCTAGAAGAGTTTCCCGGCGTAGGTCACCGTCAGTACGACGCCGAGCGCGACGATCGAAGTCACCCCGGCGCGAATCCAGAAGTGCGGCGTCGCTGGCAGATCCAAGTCCTTTCGGCCGGTGAACATGGCGAGAGGGGTCCGATCCCGTAGTACGAATCCGTACACGGCGTGGGCCGTGAGGTGTACCACGCCTGCACCTAGGACGAGCCAGTGGACACGATGGTGAATCCAGGTCGCCGTGCGCGCGAACTCGTTGGAGACGTAGCGGTTGAGCGGTCCCTCGTTGAAGATGTCGTCGGTCGTGAACAGACCCGTGCCGATCTGAACAGCCGCCGCCAGCAACAGCACAACGGCCAGCGCGACCCCGGGAGAGGTATGCGCCCGCCGTTCGCCACGGCGTCGGAAGTGATCGATGAACGCCTTCGGCGTCGTGAAGTAATGGCCGAACCTCGCGTACCGACCACCCCACAGGCCCCAGCCGATCCGGAATACGACCAGCCCCAGCAGCACGAGACCCGAACGCTGGTGCCATTCGAGCAGGCCGATGTCTCCGGCGAGGCCGGAGTAGAGCGAAAAGACAATGAACGCGGCGAACGCCCAGTGCCAGATTCGAAGCGGCCAGTCCCAGATCGTGGGGTCCGGCCTCATGCGTAGCGCGTGCCGTCCTTGTGCTCGAACTCGCCGCCCTTGCCGCGGCCCCGGATCTGCATGTCGATGTCCGGGTAGTCCACGTCGTCTTCTTCGCGGCGGCTGCCGACCTCCAGGTAGACGACCGGCTCCTCGGAGTCGTTGACGAGATGGTGGCCATTGCCCGAATCGGCGGGAAATCCCGCGCACATTCCCGGCTCCATGGGCGTTCGGCCTTCGTCCGTCACCAGCGTCGGACGGCCTTCGAGGATGTACACCAGCTCGTCTTCGGCGGAGTGCCAGTGACGCTGCGACGACCATGCGCCCGGCGGCAGCGTCACCAGGTTGACGCCGTAGTCCAACAGGCCGAAGGCGTCGCCCAGGGCGCGTTTCTCGCGTTCGTCGCAGGGTTCCGAATAGGGATAGGGGTAACCGCTACCGAGGCGTAGTGGCAGGGAAGTGGCCGCAATGGCCGCGGGTTTCGTGTCGTTCATCGAGATCGATTCCATTGAGGGGCAACCGTCGACATCCATGTATAGACGTCTACACGCTTCGCCGGACGATGATCATTCCCTCGCCGCGGCAAACGGGCGCAAATGCTCCCGCGCCGGACGGCGAAGGTCAAGACGGCTCGCGCGCTCACGCCCACCTTGTATACTCGCCCGCCCTCTTTTCGACCCGGAGAAGCCACCGTGGCCCTGCTTGGAACCGTCCACTACGAAGTGCGCGATGGCGTTGCCCTGCTCACCGTCGACAACCCGCCGGTGAACCCCTTGAGTTCGGGCGTGCGCTTCTACATGTCCCAGCATCTCGAGACCGCGCTCGACGACGACGATGTGGAAGCTGTCGTCGTGACCGGCAAGGGCCGAGCGTTCATCGCCGGCGCCGACATCCGCGACTTCGGAAAGCCGAGGAATCCCGATGAACAGCCCAAGCGTACCGCAGGCGAACTCATCGAGGCGAGCAGCAAGCCGGTCGTCGCGGCGATCAACGGCACGGCATTCGGCGGCGGCCTGGAGCACGCCCTGACTTGTCACTACCGCGTCGCCGCTCCCGGGGCGCCGGTCGGTTTGCCGGAGATCAAGATCGGACTCCTGCCCGGCGGCGGCGGAACGCAACGGCTTCCGCGGCTCATCGGCGCCGAACGCGCCATGCAGGCGATTCTCTCCGGCGATCCCTTCGACACCGAGGAGGCACTCGAACTCGGCATCATCGACGAGATCATCGAAGGCGACCTTGTGACCGGTGCCATCGCTTTCGCCAAGGCTCGGGCGGCTGAGGGCGAACCGCCTCCCCTGGTTCGCCACCGTCGCGACAAGATCGAGGCGGACCGCGCCAACCCCGACGTCTTCAAAGCCGGGGAGGCGTATCTCGCCCGGCGCATGCGCGGCCAGATCAACGGCCAGATGGCGTTCAACTCGGTCCAGGCCGCCATCGAGATCGACGACTTCGACGAGGGCATTCAGGCCGAACGGGAAAACTTCCAAGTCTGTCACGACCACGAACAGCGCGCCGCCATGATCCACGTGTTCTTCTCCGAGCGCCAAGCCGCCCGGATTCCCGATGTGCCGAGGGATGCACCCAGGAAGGACATCGCCAGCGCGGCCACCATCGGCGGCGGGCTGATGGGCGGTGGCATCGCCATGAGCTTCGCCGACGCCGGCATTCCGGTGAAGGTCCTTGAGGTCACCCAGGAAGCCCTCGACAAGGGCCTGTCGGTCATCCAAACCAACTACAACCGCATGGTCCGAAGCGGTCGGATCACAGAGGCGGAACGGGACGACCGCTTAGGCCTAATCGAGGGTGTCCTCGACTACGACGCGGTGGCCGACGCCGACGTGGTCGTCGAGGCCGTCTACGAGAACCTCGACCTCAAGAAGGAGATCTTCGCCAAGCTCGACGCGACGATGAAGGAGGGCGCGGTGCTGGCGAGCAACACCTCAGGCCTCGACCTCGACCAGATGGCGGCCATGACGAAGCGTCCCGGCGACGTCGTCGGCACGCACTTCTTCAGCCCCGCCAACATCATGCAGCTACTCGAGGTGGTGCGCGGGGTCGAGACCAACCCCGAGACCCTGGCCACGGCAATGGCGCTGGGCAAGACCATCGGCAAGATTCCGGTGATGTCCCTCAACGCGCCGGGATTCATCGGCAACCGGATGCTCGGCGGCTACACCCGTCAGGCCGGCGAGATCATCCTGCACGGCGCTCTGCCGGAACAGGTCGACAAGGTCATCGTCGACTTCGGGTTCAACATGGGCCCCTTCGCGATGAACGACCTGGTGGGCCTCGACCTCGGCTGGCGCGCGCGGCGGATGGCGGGAACGACCGACAAGCCGTTGACCACCATCGTGCCCGACAAGCTCTGCGACCTCGGCCGCTTCGGCCAGAAGTCCAATGCCGGCTTCTATACCTACGCCGAGGGCAGCCGCCAGGGCCAGCCCGACCCGGCGGTGGCGAAGATCATCGAGGACACCTCGGCGGAACTCGGTTTCTCGCGCCGGGAGATCGACGAGGAAGAGATCCTCAAACGCTGCCTGTATCCCCTCATCAACATCGGTGCCCAACTGCTCGACGAGGGCATCGCGATCCGGGCGAGCGACATCGATGTGGTCTACATCTACGGCTACGGCTTCCCGAAGTACCGGGGCGGGCCGATGTACTACGCCGACCAGGTCGGATTGGAAAACGTCTACCGCGACATCCTGGCCTTCCACCAGGAGTACGGCGATGCGTGGCGACCGGCGCCGCTGTTGAAACGGCTGGCGGAGGAGGGCAGCTCGTTCGCCGATTGGGACAACACGCCCGCTTAAGAGGCTCCGTAGGGGCGACCCTTGTGGTCGCCCTCTCCTGGGTCAACGACACCTTGCGGTGACGGGCACGGGCGACTACAAGGGTCGCCCCTACGGTTCCTGCGTTCGGGCACGCGGTGCTTGTCAGAGTTAGCGATTTTCGATGCAGTTCACGACACGCAACAGCGACCAGATCCGCGCGGGCGGCGTCACGCTGACTTTCCGCAATTGGAAACGCCCGCACGCCAAGGTCGGCGGCGTCTACCGGCTCCGACCGAACGGCGCGGTCGAGGTCACCGGTCTCGCCAACGTTCGCCTCGCGGAGGTTTCTACCGACGATGCGGTTCGTGCGGGCTTCCCATCCGTGGATGACATGGTCGCGTTTCTCGGGCTGCCGCGGACGGCGGAGGTCACCCGTGTCGAGTTCGCGCTTACCGACGATTCACCGAAGGCGGTGCCGAGCCTAACCGTCGAAGAGGTCGTCAAGCGCCTCGAAGCCACCGACCGGCGCAGCGCCGCACCATGGACTGCCCGCGTGCTGGCGTTGATCGAAGCGCACCCGGCGATCCGCGCCGGCGACCTAGCGCCGTTGACGTGCTGGGATACCCCCAAGTTCAAGGCCAACGTGCGCAAGCTAAAGGCACTCGGCCTGACCCGGAGCCTGGAGGTCGGCTACCGGTTGACCGACTTGGGCGTGCAGGTCCAGATCGCCCGGGCAAGTGCCACTCAACGCACCGCGTAGGGCATCTGCCGCATGGGGATCGTGTAGAGGTCCAGCTCCCGTTTGTGCTTCGCCACGCTCCGCCGCAGTGACTGCCACTGCTCCGGGCAATCGGCCTTGAGGTACCGGAACAGTGCTGCGTACTTGGCGAGCCGGAAACCGCTGCCGAACACCATGGGATTGGCCTTCAGCGTGGCCGCCGCGTCGTCGAATCGTCCGGTGATTCGACCGGGCCCGCCCCTTCGGCTGTCGAGGGAGATCCAGTAGGGGTCGCCTTCGACGATCAGTTCGCCCTCGTCCGGTCGGAACACGAAGTCGACGTCGAGGTCCGTGAACATCAGGTGGCTCCGCCGCATCCAGCGGGTCAGCGCGTCGGACGCTTGTGCGTCTACGCGGTTTGCGTCCGGCCCGGTCGTGTAGCCCGGAACAGCCGTCTTGACAGCCAAATGCGCTCGCTCAGGATCGCGGATGGAGCGGAACGTATCCAGAAGGAACAGGTTGAAACCGGCCAGCTTGCCCGCGAACGCCTTGTGGTACTCGCCGTGTACGCCCATGTAGGTGAACAGCGCGTCCGATCCGCTGCGTACGAAATCCACTAGCGGTTCCAGTTCCCAGTCGTAGATCAGGCCGGTCACGCGTTGATCGGCGATGTCCGCGGTCAGCCGCCGGCCGCTCTCCTCGACGGGATCGATGCCCACGCTCGGACAGGCGAACTCCGCCGACTGCGGCCGCGCCTGCTCGACAAAGATGATGCCGCCCACCACCCTGACCGTCTCCACGGCCATCAGATCGGGCGTCCCCGAGACATCGCGACGGGCCGTGTGCTCGAACGTCAGATTGCGCGTCCGCCGACCGGCCGGCTTGATACCCAGATTCTCGAGGCCGCGTTCCTGGAAGACTATCTGGGTCTCATCCGCCTCGACAACGCCGGGGGACAGCAAGCCCAGCAAGGCAGCAACGGGTAACAGCCGCACGACGACGGTCATCGCTTCCCCCGGGCCGTCCAGCCTCGGCTACTCGTCTGCGGGTACGAGGTGAGCGGTCAGGAACGCGAGGGTCTCCGATCTCGCGCGTTGTCCGTGCTCTCCCCGGAAGCCGTGCCTCGCGCCCTCAATGACCACGACCTTGTTGGCGACGTCCGCGCCGTCGAGCGCTTCGCCCATGCGTGTGCTGTTGCTGAGCGGCACGAGTCGATCCTAGTCGCCGTGGACCATCAACACGGGCGGATCGTCCTCGCTGACGAAGTTGATCGGCGAGACGTCCGCCGCCAAGGCCGGATCGAAATCGAGCGCCGGGAACCTATCGTTCGGTCCTGCGCTATTGCTGAGATCCACGGGCGGGAAGTAGGCCACGACCGCCTGCACCCGGTTACCCACCTGTAGTACGGGATCCTCCGCTTCGGCGTCGCCCCCGTCGCTGGCCAGGCCCAGCATGAGCGCCAAGTGGCCGCCGGCGCTGCCGCCCATGACGCCTAGCCGCTCGGGATCGACCCCGAACCGCTCGGCGTTCATGCGTACGTGCCGGACAGCACGACGAACATCGGCCACCGCATCGGGAACCTTGAAACGCGGCGCGCTGCCATGTTGGACGGTGAACAGCGTGAACCCCGCATCGAGCAGGTAGGCGAACTGACGCTGACGTCGTTCCGGCGGCGCCCAGCCGGAATACCAACCGCCACTGACCATGAACAGCACGCTCGCACCGTTCGCATCCACAGGCTGGAACACGTCGTAGACGAGCGCCATGCCGTCCTTGTGGCCGTAGACGACATCGGGCGTGATGACGACTTCAGCCGCGAGCGTCGAAGCGAGCCAGAGGGCGCAAGTAATCGTCAGGCATCGGACACGGGACATGTGGCGGTTTCCTTCGGTTACGAATCCAAATGTTAGCGCCAAATGCTCACCGATCGTCGACGTGTTCCGCGCCATGGGACAGGAGCAACTCCACCATCTCCCGATTGCCGACCGCTCGCTCAAGCGATGTGTAGCCCGCACTATCCAAAGCGTCGGGGTCGGCACCGTGCTTCAACAGCAACCTAGCGAGCGCAAGCCGGTCTCGCCTTACGGCCACGTGCAGGGGCGTGCCCGATACGCCTTCCCCCGCATAGCGTGGCGATCCGCCCGCAGCGTTGACGTCTGCACCGGCGTCGATGAGCAATCCCATGATGTGTCGGCGGGTGCGAAAGCGATGCTCAAGTATCTCCGACACCCCATCCAACCGCTCGTAGGCACCGCGATGGAGCAGCGTGTCTCCCAAACTCGTGGTTGAACTCGGATCGAAGTAGCGCATGGATGCAAGTCCCGGGTACTGGCGAACCAGCGTCCACACCGTTGGATACTTCCTGCCGTCGATCGCATTGACCATCTTTAGCAGAACGGACAGGGTCGACGCGTCGTAGTCCGGATAGGCCGGAGACCCCTCGTCCGCCGGAACAGGCGCTTCCAGTCGGAAGCTCTCCAACTCGACGAACGCCGGCACTTTCCCGAGCCCGTGGAACGGCTCGACCGCCAGACCCCGGTACGCCGCACCGGCAACCACCGTCCAGTCCGGCCCGGAACCACGGATCGTCACGTTGCCCACGAGTTCCAGCGGCTGTTCGTAGCGGCCCGGCAGCAACCGCACGGTGTCCCCCAGCTTCCTCAGCCGCAGCGCTTCGGCCAGCGACCGAAGGGGCATCTGGATCGACCCATCTCCTCCTGACCCTGCGTCGTCGTCCACGTGGATCACGACCGGCGGATCGTGCGTGCAGGCGACCTCGCCGACCGCCGATGCTTCCGACACGGGCGAAGACAACGGCTCGGCCCCGGCTGGAGCTAGGGAAAACCGGATCGGCTGGAAGTAGCGCTCATCGACCATCAGCAACTCGGAGCAGTCCTGGCTCCAACGCGGCAAGCGCAGGTGGGCCGGGTTGTCCGTCCCGAGCCACGCGCGGCCCGCAACCTGCCGGCAGAGCAGCTGCCGCGATTGAACATCGGCGACATAGACCGAATACAGTCTGTATGTCGTGTCGTTCGGGATCTTTTCGGAACCCCAGTACGCGATCCGGGATCCGCAGGTGGCCGGGTTCGAGAAGCCGCCAAGCCCCTCCAGGTCCAAGCGGACGAAGTCCGGATGCCGCGGCGTCGACACGAACCACCCGACGGAACCGCCCAGACCCTCGCCATACTGCCTGCATTCCTCGAAGACCACGCTGTCTCCCGCGGGCATCTCGAACGCGATCAAGCCCAACGGACGACCCTGGTAGTGCAGCCGTTGACAAAGGATGGTGAAGATCTCGTCTTCCACCCAAGTCGGGTCAGCCAAGGAGAAACCGTCAGGCAGACTCGGTCGTTCGGCGGCCTGGGAACCCAGCGCCATCAGGATGGTTGCCAGAAGCCAACACCGGCAGCTTTCCATCATCTTCCACCAGCCCGAGTGGACGAGCATGGCCGCCGTCGTGGGCCATGACGGATCCAACGCGCTGTGGCAAGTGCGTTGAGCACGTCCGACACTGGTCCTTCTCTACGTCGGCAAAGTCACATCAACTCTAAATCACTCATGGGGGATTTCCACTGGACTCGAAATCGCTCATGGCTTGCGTGGCATGGCAAATTGGCAGCCGTTGCGCACGCTCGACGCAGTCGACGGAAAGGGTTGTCCCTCCAGACCGCGTTCCGTGCCAGACTGCAAGTTTTGAACTCCAAGCAACGCCGACCGGATATCCATGCACCGCACCACACTCACCCTGCACTCACAGTTCTCCATCGGAGATGTCAGCCCGCTGATATTCGGCGGCTTCCTCGAACATCTTGGCCGATCCATCTACACCGGCGTCTACGATCCGTCCTCTGCCCACGCGGACGCCGACGGCATGCGCGTCGATGTGATCGACGCCCTGCGTGAACTGCAGATGACCATCGTCCGATATCCAGGGGGCAACTTCGCCTCCGGCTATCACTGGCGGGACGGCATCGGCCCGAAGGACGCGAGACCGAAGGTGCGGGAGCTCGCGTGGCAATCCATCGAGCCCAACACCTTTGGCACGGACGAGTTCGTGAAGCTCTGCCGCAAGCTCGACTGGCAGCCGATGCTCGCGGTCAACCTCGGCACCGGCACCCCCGAAGAGGCCCGGGACTGGGTCGACTACTGCAACTCGCCGACGGGCACACGGTTTGCCGACGAGCGGGCGGCCAATGGCAGCGAAGCGCCCCATGCCGTGCCCATCTGGTGCCTCGGCAACGAGATGGACGGACCCTGGCAGCTTGGCCACGTGCCGGCGGGCCAGTACGCGATCCGGGCGCAGCAGGCGGCGAAGATGATGAAGGACTGCGACCGGTCGATCGCCACGGTGGCTTGCGGTTCGACCGGACCGATGATGGATACGTTTCTCGAGTGGGACCGCGAGGTGCTCGAACACCTCGGCGGGCTTGCCGACTACGTGAGTCTGCATCGTTACGTGGGCAACCGGAACGGCGACAGCGCAGAGTTCCTCGCGGTCACGAACAGCGTCGACCGGCAGATCGAGGCCGTGGACGCCTGCACGAGATTCATCTCCGAGCAGCGGCAATCCTCCGAGCGGGCCGGGCTCTGCTTCGACGAATGGAACGTCTGGTACCGCGCGAGAGGAGGAGACGGCGGCGGCGCCTTTGCCCCGGAGCTCCTGGAGGAACGCTACAACCTGGAGGACGCCTTGGTCGTCGCCATGTTCCTGATGAGCTTCATCCGGCACGCCGACTGCGTGAAGATCGCCAATCTCGCCCAGCTGGTGAACGTGATCGGTCCGGTGATGACCCGGGGCGACGATCTCATGAAGCAGACGATCTTCCACGCCTTCCGCATGATCTCGGCGCGCAAGATGGGCATCTCGCTGCGCGGCGCGGTGCGCGGGCCTACGTACACCGGCGAACGCTACGGCGAGGTCGCGTACCTAGACCATGCCGCCGTGCTGGACGGCGATCGATTGCACGTCTTCGCCGTCAACCGAAGCCTCGACGAGGACCTGCCGCTCACCATCGATTGCGCCGATCGTCCCATTGCGAAGGTGCTCGACGCCGAGATCCTGCACGCCCCGCTGCAGGCCGAGAACAGTTTCGACGAGCCCAATGCTGTTGCCGCGGTTCCATTCGACGGCTGGGTGACAAACCGCTCCGCGGAGGCGGTCCTGCCACCGCATTCGTTCACGGCAACGACCTTCGCGCTCGATCCGTAGAATTCGGAACCGGAGGGGTTCTTGGCGAGCGGTGCGCTGTAGGGACGACCTGTCAGGTACTCCAAAGTACGTCGACCGGCATGGCGAAGACCCGCGGCGACGGACGAGCTCGTCCGCTACGGACGTTAGTTCTCCACGGCACAGAGTCGCTCGAACCATGCCTCGCCAAGGTGTCCGGCCCGCTTGGTCCATCGTTCACGGGCCAGGTTCCGTGCCGCGTCCATGGCGCCGCACCGAACATGGGCTGATACGGCCAAGTCGATGAACACGTCGCGCTGGGCGTTGCTGCCGCCGAGGCGCTCCACGTTGGGCAGTGCCCGCACTAGGGTGTCGGCGGCGTCCAGGTAGTCGCCTTTCGAATAGGCAGCGACGGCCGAACAGACAGAGGCCACAACGGGACCGGAAGGCTGCCGTTCCTGTTCGAGCAGCTTCGCCACCCCGCGCTGGATGCGATCCTGGGACTCGCGATCCGAGACGCCGCCGTAGGCCATCACGATGTGTGCGTTCACGAAGGGTATGCCGGGCTTGGCGAAGCGTTCCTCGACCAGCTCGACGAGCTCTCGGCGCAGGGCTGGATCGACAACCATCCCGGCCACCTCGGCACGCAGCAGGAACGACGCGCAGTCGACCATCGTAAACATCGGCAGCGTCCGGGAGACCGCTGGACGGATGCTGTCGACGTAGATGGCGTGGGCACGTTCCGGATCCCCGCGCTGCAGGGCGAACAGCGCCTGGTGCCAAGCAAGGTGCGCATGCAGGATGGCGCCACGGTCGTAGCCCGGCAGCCACGCCTCGATGAACGCCTCGCCGTCTTCGGCCGCACCCAGTTCGTAGTAGCCGTGTGTCCGGCCATGTGCCGCGTTGGCGTTGTCGGGCTTGAGCTCCAACGCCCGATCCAACAGGGGGATTCCCCGTTCGGCGTCTCCCAACTCCACCAGCGCCCAGCCGTAGGACGCGAGGAACCACCAGTCGTCCTCGCCCCACGCGTGGGCCACCCGCTCCAGCAGATCCACCTGCCGGGCCCGGAAGTCGTTGTAGCCACCGAATCCGTACAGTCCATAGACACCCAGGGCGAACGAAATCGGTACCGCATCGCGTGGATGGTCCAGCGCGTGGGCCTGCACGGCAGCCAGTGCTTCGCCCGAGTCACCGCGGAACACGCGGAAGACGATCTCGGCGTGACGGCGTTCGCGTTCCGAAGCGTGCGCCGTCAGCTCGCGGCCGCGCGCCGCCGAGTCTCGTGCCCCCGAGTTGTCGCCCAGGCCCGCCAACGTACGCGCCTTCGCGCAATGACCCAGGGCGAATTCGGGGTCCAGCGCAAGCGCCTCGTCGATGAGCACATCGCTACCGGGCTGCAGGGCGAACATCCTGTCGACCGCGTCGTCGTAAAGCTCGACGGCACGCGCGGACTGCGCCGTGATGGGCTGGCCGTAGCGGTCGTGATGCATGAACGATGCGTTTGGGACTGCGGGATCGGGCGTCGGAACTATCATACGCCGCAGCGTCGCACGACAACTTGACCCGTCCATGGAACAAATACTTCGTTTGGTGCCCGGCGGTCAGCGGTGCCTCGCCGCCGGGAGAATTCGCGCAGCGAATTCTCGGGGCGACCGCTAAGCGGTCGCGTCGTCCATGCCACGACAAACACCGACATCCGCTGGCCAATCGCTACCGCAGGCGGTGCTGCTCGACCTCGGCGGCGTCGTTCTCGACATCGATCCCCAAGCGTGTTTCGTCTCCTGGGCAACGGCCGCGGGCGTCGATGCCGAACTGATCGCCAGCCGCTGGGCGGTGGATGACGCCTACAAGGCGTTCGAGGTCGGCGCGATGGGATTCGCCGAGTACACCGATAGCCTGTCCCGCCGGCTCGGCGTCACGCTCGCCGAAGAACAGTGGATGACCGGCTGGAACGCCTTGTTGCGGGGTCCCTTCCAGGAGATCGCCGGCATCCTGCCCGCCGTCGCGCGGCGGTTGCCGCTCTACGCTTTTTCCAACACCAATGCCGTGCACGAGGCGGTGTGGAGAACGCAACTCGCCGGTGTGCTCGGTTCGTTCCGCAAGGTCTACACCTCCTGTGGATTGGGGCTACGCAAGCCCGACGAAGCGGCCTACCTGGCGGTCGCCCTCGACATGGGCGTCGACCCGGGTGCGATCCTGTTCATCGACGACAATGCCGAGAACGTCGCGGGCGCACGGGCCGCCGGACTCCGCGTGTGGCACGCGACGAGTCCAGCGTCGACGCTGGAGGCGTTGAAGTCGCTAGCCCGTTAAGGTCGCGAGATCGCGGCTGGCGAGATCAGCACGTTGAACTGCTCGCACCAGATCACCACGGAGCCGAAGTCGGCCAATTCCGTACCTACGGGAATGGGGTAGTTCTGGCTGCCCGAGAACGCCTTGAGGCGGCCGAGGTCAACGAACATCGTGTTCTCCACCTCCGTCTGGGGCGTGACCTCGGCGAGCGGCACCAGATAGACGTGGAACTTGGGCCCTGGCCCCACCTCGAAGTCCGCCTCGAGGCGCACTAGGTCCGCATAGATCGTCGCCGTACCCCGGCCGTAGTGGATCGGGTCCGACGGATTGGCATGGATGAACGTCGCCCGCGCCACGACTTCGCGCTCGGCGACGTCCACCAAGGGTTCGTTCACCTCGGGTGGCGGAAACAGATAGGGGAAGACCAGTATCCCCAGTGCGAAACCGAAACCGGTCCCAACCACGACCCCGATGAATAGTCCGACGACCAGCCGCTGCATGTCGTTCAGCCCACCGCGCGGGACAGGTCGGCGTCCGCCAAGTCCCGCCAGAGCGCATCGGGAATATCGGCGGCGAAGAGTTTGAGGTTCTCGTCGACCTCCCGCAGTGCGCGGACCCCAGGGATGACCGCGGCAACGGCAGGATGGCGCAGCGGATACTGTAGCGCGGCCGCGCGCGGATCGACGCCATGGGACTCGCACATCCGGCGGATGGCCTGGGCCTTTACCCAGAGATGCTCCGGCGCCGGCTTGTAGTCGTAGGTGGCACGCCGACGCTCGTCGGTGGTGAGAATGCCGGAGTTGTACGGGCCACCGATGATGATCGACACCTGTTGTTCCAGGCACTTGGGCAGGAACTCGTCCAAGGGTTCCTGCTCGAGCAGGGTGAACCGTCCGGCCAGCAGGAAGCAGTCCACCTTGAACTCATCCATCACTTGGCTGCATACCGGCCATTCGTTCACGCCGAGGCCGATGGCACGCACCACGCCCTCCTCCCGGAGTTGCGTGAGAGCAGGCAGCGCGCCCTTTCGCGCGGCTTCGAAGATGCCCGGCTGGGCATCGCCGTGCGTCCAGATGTCGATGTCGTGGCATAGCAGGATGTCCACCCGGTCGAGACCGAGGCGCCCAAGGCTCGCTTCCAGGGATCGCCGCACGGCGTCGAACGAATAGTCGTAGCGGATAGCGACGGGTTCGGCGTCGAGCATGCCGGCGAATCGTTCGCCCTCGTCCGGCGGCACCAGCAGACGACCCACCTTGGTGGACAACACGAAGTCTTCACGTGGCAGGCTGCGGAGCACTTGCCCCAGGCGCTTCTCGCTCAGCCCGTGGCCGTACAACGGCGCCGTGTCGAAGTAGCGAATGCCGCCATCCCGAGCGCGGTGCACGATGGCCGCGGCCTCGTCGTCCGTAAGCCGGTCGCCCACGGCACCCACCGGCGCACCGCCGAAACTCAATTCCGTCACCTCGATGTCCGTGGCCCCGATGTTCCGGACTGCAATCATCTCGTGATGTCCTCGTCGCCGATTCGACGAGAGCATACGTCATCCCGGACGCCGTCGGTCCCCCGAACGCCTTTGGTCGATTACCTCACCAAGGGCCACGGCACAAGCGACTTGGTGAGATATGCGGGCTATGCTCCGCGTATGAGGGGACGCAACCGGCGCTGGCCGTTGTGGCCGGTCGCGACGATCCTGCTGGCGCTCGTGTGCAACGGCGGCGCACAGGAACGTTCACGAACCGGCAGTGATCTCCATACCGGGGGTGGGGACGACTCCATCGGCCCGCCGCTGGTGATCCCGCGTTTCTCCGAGGCCGAAGCGGACATCCGCCTGGACGGCAAACTCGACGATCCCATCTGGGCGCAAGTGCCCGCCTACGACCGGATGACGCTCATCCGTCCGGACAGGGGAGGAACCGGGCGTTACCGGACGCAGTCGTTCCTGTTCTACACAGAGCGGGGACTGTACGTCGCCGCATGGAACGAGCAACCGCCGGAGTCTCTCACCCCGCGCCTGGCGGGGCGCGACGGCTGGGGCACCGGCGATGCCTACCAGGTCATGATCGACAGTTCCGGGGACGGCCGCTACGGGTACTGGTTCATGGTGGTTCTCGGCGGCACCCTGGCGGACGGCCACCTGATGCCGGAGCGTCGGTTCAGCAGCAACTGGGACGGACCCTGGTCCGGCGAGGCAAGCATCACCGACGACGGTTGGACCGTGGAGATGTTCCTGCCGTGGTCGATGATCGACATGCCGGACGTGGGCGAAGGCGAACGGCGCATGGGCTTGCTCATCACCCGCGACCTGGCGGCGATCCACGAGCGTTGGGCGTGGCCCGGACTGTCGTGGACGCAGCCCAAGTTCATCTCGGTGTTCCAGCCGATGCTGTTCGAAGGCGTCGCCCCGACCCAGGAGATCAGCGTCTTCCCCTATGCTTCGTACCTGAGCGACATCGCCCGCGACGACGCCGAACCCAGAGCCGGCGTCGATGTCATCTGGCGACCCTCCACCGCCTTCCTCCTGAACGCCGCCATCAACCCCGACTTCGGCCAGGTGGATGCCGACGACATCATCGTCAACCTGTCCGCCTACGAGACGTTCTTTCAAGAGAAACGGCTGTTCTTCACGGAGAACCAAGAGGTGTTCCAAGGCGGTGTCGACCATGGACCGTCGCTGCTGCACACCCGGCGCATCGGCTCCTCGGTCGGCTCGCGGCGCGGCGGCCCCGATTTCCGACCCGGCGTGGACTTCGACTCCCACGACACCGGCAAGCCCGTGGACCTGCTTCTCGCCGCCAAGGGCGTTGGACAGATCGGCAACTGGCGATGGGGCGCGCTTGGGGCCGCCGAGGACGATACGCGCCTCGCCTTCGCCGACGGCACGGACAGCGTCGATGCGGCCGGGCGCAACTTCGGCGTGATGCGATGGCAACGCGAAAGCACCGAGGGAGGCGGTCGTCGGGTCGTCGGCTGGACGGCGACAGTCGCCGATCACCCCGCAAGGCAGGCGTCCTCCCACGGCATCGACGCGCACTACCGCACGGCGGATGCGAAGTGGACTTGGGACGGGCAGCTGTTTCTCAGCGACGTCCCCGACGGCACCGGTTACGGGGGTCTCGGGGTGCTGTCGTGGGCACCCCAAAGGGGTGACTCGCACGTCTTCCGCGCGGACTACTACGACGACCAACTCGACCTCAACGATGTCGGCTTCCTGTGGCGCAACGACTACTCCGGTGTCGGCTACAGCTTCGACCGGCGCAACCAGCAGCACGAGCGCTACCGCGAGTTCCGTACACAACTCGGCGTGTTCGCCGACTTCAACGGCGACGGCCGGCGGATCAACAACCTGCTCGATGCCGGCCTGTCATGGCTCTTCCACGATGGCACGGGGGCGTGGGTGCGGGCGGGCTACAACCCCGGACATTGGGACGACCGCAACAGCCGGGGCAACGGCGACTACCGGGTTGGGCGCGGCGTCAGCCTCCAAGGGGGCTGGGCGTCGGACACGTCGAAACGCCTGTTCGGAAACCTCGGCGGCCAGATCCGCACGGAGTCCGAAGGCGGCTGGTTTCGCTCTGCGAGCTTCGGCCTGGCTTGGCGGCCTGTCGACCGGATCACCTTGTCGCCGGTCATCTCCTACGTCAATCGCGATGCCTGGGTCCTCTGGCAACGCGGTCGTGAATTCGAGGCATTCGAGACCGAGCAGTGGTCTCCACGCGTGCAGTTCGACGCGTTCTTCACGGCGCGTCAACAACTGCGTGTCCAGGTCGAATGGACCGGACTCAGGGCAGTCGGGGCAAAACGGCTGCGCATCGACGACGACGGCAAGCTCGTCACGAGCGGCGCTCCGACCCAGCGGTTCTCCATCAGCAGGATGACCGTCCAGGTCCGCTACCGGTGGCAGATCGCCCCGCTTTCCGATTTGTTCGTGGTCTACAACCGCAACGGATCCCTGTTCGAGCCGTCTACCGGCCGAGGCTTCCGCACGCTGCTCGCGGACGTCTTCGACGATCCCCAGCGGGAAGCCCTGCTCGTCAAGCTTCGCTATCGTTTCGGTCGATGAGGGCTGCCAGCCAGTTGCGTGATGGTATGAGCGATTTGGCGAGTTATGCGGGCCAGCGCCGCCAAGACGCCTCGCAGGTTGATTCCCCGATCAGGCGCTGGCAGATTCCCACCGGGGAGGACTCGATCCGTGCCTATCGGACCTAACGGCGAGAAGCGGCCTGCGAGTGTCGTATCCAACGCCGTGCGCACCATGATGGTTGCTACCGGCGAGACGGAAGAGACCATCGTGCGCAGCACAGCTCTGCGTCGCGCCAAGGAGCGGTCGCACGCGCTTCACGACCGGGTCGTGATGCTCACCGCCGCTCGGGTCCGCCTCAGAGATCCTTGACCGGGAGAACGCTGTCGGAGCCTGACCCGCATGGTGCCGCGTTCGTCCACGCGTCAACACGCGCTTCGCGCCAATACGCTTCATGAATCAACTTCCGCGACCCAAGCGCGCAAGCATCCTCACGATGCTGATCGAAGGCGTGACCATGCGCGAGATCGCCCGCACGGCAGGAGTGAGCATCAATACGGTCACCAAGCTGCTGCAGGATGGCGGAAGAACCGCCCGGAGCTTTCACGACACCCGGGTCCGCGGAATCCGAGAGCGCCGTAGGGTCGAGTGCACCCGGGTCTGGGCATTCGCCGAAACCGCGCAAACCGCCACCGAGGATCCCAACCGACCGGTCCGTACCCGCAACGCGTGGACCTATACGGCCATCGATGCCGAAAGCCGGCTGATCGTTTCGTACGCCATCACCTTCCGCACGGTAGGGGCGGCCATAGCCATGAAGGACGATCTCAGGACGAGGCTGAGGGTCGAACCGGCATTGGTTACCCTGCCGCTGCCGGCGAACATCCCCGGCACCGTCGAAAACACTACGGCCGACTTCGCCGGAGCCTTCCACCGGGCCCGTGTGGGCGCCGCGGCACGCCCGGGCCAGCGAACAAGCGCCGCCAGCCCCATGGAGACGTACAGGGCCGTCGTCAACCTCTATGCGCTGCACCACAACTACTGCAAGGTCCAATCGCACTCGGGGGCGACCCCGGCGATGGCCGCCGGTCTCGACGAACAGGTCCGTGACACGGCCTGGATCGTCGAACTCATCGACGCGCGGGCCCCACGACCCAGGCGACCCAGCAAGTACAGGAAGGCCGTTCGCGTTCCGGACTGAAGGCTCGACGCCTTGCTCTGATAGCATGAGACAAACATCAGTCGCGCCGGCATCCGCTGAATCCGTTGTGACATCTCCAATCCCGGGATGGCGGCAGACCGCTGCCCTCTACCGTGACGTTCGACTCGCCAAGATTCTGTTGATCGGCTACATCAGCGGGTTGCCTTGGCTGTTCGTCAGCGTCATGTTGACGCTCTGGCTCCGTGAGGAAGGTTTGAGCCGCACGGGCATCGGCCTCTTCACGCTGATGTTCACCGTCTACGCGCTCAACGCGCTATGGGCTCCGCTGGTCGACGGGATTCCGATTCCTTATCTCACACGGCGTCTCGGTAGACGAACCGCGTGGATCGTCACGATGCAGACCATCATCGTCGTGGCCGTGGTCTTCGTCGGCGCACTCCCGACCGCCCAGGAGAACCTCTGGCTCCTCGCGTTGGCGCTATTCGTCATCGCCGTCGCCAGCGCAACGCAGGACGTAGCCATCGACGCGCTAAGGATCGAGCTCATCGATACCCGGGAGCCCCGCAAGGTCGGCGCGGGCTCGGCGATGGCCACCTGCGGCTGGTGGCTAGGGATGGGAGGCACAAAAGTCCTGGCCCTGCCGTTGGTGCAATGGATGCAGCAGAGCGGTGTAGAACGGGCGTGGCAGGTCGGATACGTCGCGATGCTACCGATCATCGCCGTCACCGTTCTATTGCTCGTCTTCTGGCTTCGCGAGCGGAGTGCGGTACCGCGCCTCCACGATGGAACCTCCGGTGGCCTAGACGATCACACGTCCATCGGCCTGCTTCGCAGCACCGTCGAGACGCTCGAACGGGCGCGGCACACCGGAACGGCGCGTCTCGTCGAGCTCGGTGCGCGAGTTCGCGCCGGGAGAATCTACATGGCACCCGTCGTCGCGTTTGTTGCCCGGTACGGCCTGCGGATCGGTACGGCGCTACTCGGCGTCGTATTGCTCTTCAAGATCGGCGAGGCCTTCCTCGGGCGTATGTCACTGGTGTTCTACACCGACGTTGGGTTCTCGAAGAACGAAGTCGGATTGGTCTCGGGAGGACTCGGCACGGTCACGGTCTGCGCATTCGCCATCCTCGGCAGCATCGTCACTGCGCGCTACGGCCTGTTCCGTGGCCTCGTTCTTGGTGGCATCGCGATGGCGGCCACGAATCTGCTCTTCGCGGCCCTCGCCTGGTATCCGGTTGCCTGGCTGTTCGCCGTGGCGGTTGTAGCCGACCAGTTCACGACGGCTGTCTCCACCGTCGCTTTCGTCGCGTTTCTGTCGCAACTCTGCGACAGGGACTACACGGCCACGCAATACGCAGCATTGGCGTCGTTGGGCAACCTATCCCGCACGACGCTCGCGGCGGCGAGCGGCTTGATGGTGGACGGTCTTGGCGGACATTGGCCGCTCTTCTTCGGAATCACGACGTTAATGGTTCTGCCCAGTCTCGCCATCCTGCTCCTAGTCCGGCGTCAGCTTGCCCCACTGTTCGCCGGCTCGACGACGCGAATTGTGTAGGTGCCGTTGGTAGCAACTCTGAATCGCCACTCTTCCGGCTTGGAATTTCGCAATTCGGATTGGCGATGGCGTCCAACGGTGCATCCTTAGCCTTGCCAACAGGGATGAGGCCCGGGACGCCCGGATGGGAGACCGGGATGCGGTTGACGTACTCCTGGACCAAGGCGCGTCGAACCGGAGCTGACGACGCGCTTCGCCGTCAGGCGGCGCGCGATCCACGATTGGATCGAGTCCGGACCGACTGGATGGATCTGGGGCCGACTGTACACGTCGGGAGCCGCAACGGCTGACGCACAAACTGGCTGCGCCAGCGGACGCAAAGCTGGCTCCGCAAGAGGTAATCACACGAGCGGCTGCGGAGCGTCGTCGCGGTGGCTGTTCGACAAGGCGCGTGCGGCGGGTTACGTTGGGTGGCTAGGGTACTGCGTGAGCGCGGTGCACCCGGCGAAACCGGTCGCTAGCTACGAAACGCCGCCGAGCCACCAGGGCTAGATGGACTTTGGCACCTTGGCGCTGCGGTGGGTGCGGCATGCGCTGCTAACGAGCGGCTCGCGGCCTGCGAGGCAATCATGCAGCCGCTGAACGCCCAGTTCGTGCTGCAACAGCCGCCACCTGCAGACCGCCACGTTCGTCTCGCGCCCGCCAGCTGTGAAGATGCTGGCGGGTTCGATTTCGTCCTCTAGCCGAGCATCAAGCGCGAGCAGATCAGCGCCTGCACGAACTCGGCTTTCTGCAGCGAGCCGTGAAGCGTCATCCTGCTCGGACACGGCTCGGTCCTCCGCTAAGTGCCCACCTTCAAGTTGGAGATGACAGATGCCCAGCAGTGCACGGCCACGGGCCCCTTCCGACGAACGCCAACTACCACGAAGACGCTCGACTGGGTGCGCGGTCTTGAAAGCAGTCCGCTCCCAAGCACCCGCCTTCCGTTGCGCCAAAGGAACGGACCGTTGGGCGGACATTCTTCACCGAAGTCGTGCTCCACCCACCGTCGCCGACGCAAGTCCCTCCGCAACGACGTTCGAGACCATCAACTCAAAGATTGCGCTCTTCACTCCATACGTCTAGCTGGCCGGTAACAGGATTCCTCGCCGAGCAAGTCCGACACTCCCTGATCGGAAGGGGACACCCGATCCATGGTGTGCACGACACTGCGTTGCATCCCAACCGATCGGGATCGGAGGTGGGTGTCGGACATCCCATGAAGTCGATCGGTCCAGGCGCGTAGGGACAAGCATCCGCCAAATCGTCGACTCCGTCGCCATCAGTGTCGGGTGGCACATAGGCCAACATGAAACGCGCGTCATGCGCTGAACCACTAGATTCAGACCCGAGCAGTGCTTGTTCCCAAACCGACGAGAATTCGTCGTACGTACGGTCGAACAGCGGGGGTGCGAACCGAGCTTCCCGCGGGGTCCGAATCTGCACCCCGCAACCGAAACGCACATGAGCAATCAGCGACACCAGTGAGCCGTCGATCAGCTGCCTCACGCCGTGGCCTCGTCCAAGTTCAACATAGCTTTGACGGTCGCCATCCTGCTCGACGATCAGGTGCGGCAACCAGGTACCACGTAGATAGGTCCCACTGTTTTTTGGGGTGCCGTTGGCGCGCTGACCCGTCTGGAGCGCGCGGGATGGTGGACCGAGGCGCGGGCTGTGGGTGCCGCGCTAGGTGGCGGCGTCCCGGAGATCTTCAACACCGACCAAGGCGCGCAGTGTGGTCACCCGCACCACCGTGGGCTGTTACGAGGCAATCACCGTCGGTCCACCCCAGGTCAAGGGCCGACGCCGGTAGTCTCTCGTGTGTTTCAGGGCGTTGGCGTGGTGCTCGCGCCACAGGGCCACGAACCAGTCGGGTACCGGCTCGTCGCCGCATTCGGCGGCGAGCTGGTTCAGGTAGCCGAATTGCCCGTCATCCAAGCGATGGAAGTGGCGCTCGGCGACCCCGGCCCCGCGCAGCCGGCTGATCTCGTCGTCATGGTCCCGGCGTCGCTCCGCCAGGGAAGGCAGGGGAAAACGACGTGCCAGCGCGCGGGCGAACCATCGCGCCTGGCGTTGGAAAAGCGGGAACGGAACGATGCGGACCGGGAGTCCGACGAACGCCAGGCTTGGCTCTTCAACCGCGACGAGCTGCCGGTACAGGCCCATCACCCGGTTGTCGCCGACCGGCGCCAAGTCAGGTGGAAGAAACGGAAAGCGATAGCGGTAACCGGTGCAGAACACGATGGCATCGACGCGCGTGATGCGTTCGCCGTTCGCGAGAACGGCGTCGCCGCCATCAAGCCGGGAAATCGGAGGGCACCTCCGGATCGGACCGGACTGCTCGGCGAGTGGCCGCGACTGCTCGAACAGGCGCCCCGAGAAGAACACCTCGGCCACCCCGGCGATCTCCCGCGTCAAGTCGCCCCCGGACACCGACGTTCCGAGCACCACGATGCGCGATCCCGCGAACGCGTCCGGCCGGCGGTAGTTGTGGCTGTGGAGTGCAACGCCTGGGAAGTCCTCCAAGCCGGGCAGTTCCGGCACGTACGGCTCCGAGAAGTGCCCGTTGCACACCGCGATGGCATCGAACGCCTCGCCGTCCACGAGCCAGTCCGCACGTGACGATGAGCGTTCCACTCGTTCGACCGCGTGTCCGAATCGGACGGCCTCGACGACGCCCGTGTCCATCGCGAATCGCTGCAGGTATTCGAGCACCCGGCGATGATGCGGATAGCGGGGCCAACGGTCGTCCCCGCCTCCCGCGCTGTCGAACGTATAACCCTCGAAGGCCATCAGGTCCCGGGGCAGGTTGACCTCCAGCGATTCGTACAGGGAGGTGTGAACTCGCCGAGTTGGTCGCTGGCCGAGCGGATCGTCCTCCACCTCGTCCGTGTAGTTCCACAGCCCGCCGAGCCGGTCGGACTGTTCGAACACGGTGGCCTCGTGCCCCTCGAGACGAAGCTCGTGCGTTGCAACAAGGCCGGCCGCACCGGCACCGATCACGGAGACGCGCACCACGTACTAGAAGAGCGTGAGTTGTCTGTCGTCGCCGATGACCTGGTCGAAGTCGAGGTCTAGGGCGCCGAGGACGGGCTCCGCCACGGGACGGACCTGCTTGTCGAGATAGTGCTCCCGGTCCGGCTCGTGCTCGAGGGCATCGAGCGGCTCCGGACCGGCGACGGTGATGAGGTAGGAGACGACCCGACCGGGGTCGCGGGACTTGCGCGCGGCGGCCACGTGGGGCGGCGTATTCGCCGTGTACTCGGTGGTTCGCTTGCGCAGACCCTTGCGGTACACGAGCTTGTCGTCGAGATCCCCCCGGCGCAGCGCGACGGCGACCTGTTCGAGGTAGTCCCCCAAGGGCTCGTCGGCGAACAACCGCCGATAGAGTTCGCGCTGCACTTCCTTGGCCAGCTCCGTCCAGTCCCGGCGGACCACTTCCATGCCCGTGAACTCGACGCCGTCCTGACCGTCGATCAACCCGGCGTAGCGCTTTCGTGCTCCCGCCCCGCCGTGGCGGACCGAAGGCAGGAAGAGCTTGACGTAGAGTTTCTCGAATTCCATCTCCAGGCGGCTCGTCACCCCCCAGGCGTCCCTCGCGTATCGGTCGATGGCACCGTTTAGTTCGGCCGCGAGTCGCGGGCCGGCTTCCCGCGCCTCGTCAGATTCCATTCCCGAGCGGACGAATACGCTGTCGGTGTCGCCGTAGAGCACATCGTAGCCGCGTTCCTCGAACCACGACTTGGACCACTGGAGCAGGTGACGGCCCATACCCGTGACGGCGTTGGCGATGGCGACGTTGTGGAACCGGCAGGCGGGCGTGCCCAGCACACCGTAGAAGGAGTTCATGAGGATCTTGATGGCCTGCGAGGCCACCGCGTCCCCGGCCCGCTTGGCGGCCTCGCGCTGGGGGAAGAGCTCGTCGAGCATCGTCGGCAGGATCGCCTGGTCGCGGCGGAACGCGGCATCCGGTGCCACCTGGACCACGTCCTCCGCGGACTCCGGACGCTCCACGAAGCCCAGCGGGTCGATGTTGAAGGTACGGATCACGCTCGGATAAAGACTCTTGAAGTCGAACACCCAGACGTTCTGGTGAATGCCCGTGACCGGCTCGAAGACATGCCCGCCCGCCTGGTGCCGGGACACGCGGGCGTCGTTCGAACCCACCGAGGGCGCCACGATTCGACGCTTGCGCAGCGCCGAGAGGTAGCGGAAGTCGAACGACGCGATACTCGCCGAGACCCGGTCCGGCGTCATCCCGGTCAGCCGGCTCCTAGCCACCGCCAAGTTGACTAGGTCGAGCCTGTCGACGATCTCGAGCGCCAAGCGGGCGTCGGTGCGTGCGTACGCGGCAAATGTCTCGAGGTCGTCCCGGTAGCGGGCAAGGATGTCCTCAGCGCGGTTGCTGCTACCGCCCATTTCCACCTTGCCTTCGCCGAGGACTTCGCTTGCCACGCCATTGAGCGAGTAGTCGTCGAAGCGCATGAACGCGCCGCGCACCAAGTCCATGCCGTCGAGCACGAGACGACCCGGAATGGACGCCTGGCCGCTGCCGAAGTAGCCCCTTGCCGGGCGTACGCGCACCGTGCCGACATCGCGACCGAGCCCGAAGGGCACGCGTACGCGCTTGGCGATCCGGTTCAGTACGTTGAGGTCGAAGTCGACCACGTTCCAGCCGGTCAGGATGTCGGGATCGAGTTCCGCCACCCGGTCGACGAAGGCGGCGAGAGCCGCACGCTCGTCCTCGCAGCCGACGGCGCGTTCGGGCATGGGACGGTCATCGGCATCGACGATGTAGACCTCGTCCGCGCCCTGCCCGTAGACGGCGATGGCGAGCAGACGCTTCGCGGTCGGATCGGTCTCGATGTCGAAGGACAGGACCGACGGCGTCACTGCCACCTCTGCGGGGGCGACAACGGGATCGTCGTAGATCCGCGAAATCCCCGCACCCGGCGTGAACCGTCCGGTTATCTCGCAGCCGCCACGGATGTCGCGATCGATGAGGTAGCGCACGGCGAAGCGGATGTCCGCCTCGAACGCCTCGACGCCTTCCCGGCGCAGGCGTTCGCGCAGCGGCACGGTGTCCGCCGGTACGCCGACGTCAACGCGCACGACGCGGTCGCCGGAGAAAGTCCGGAGCGCCGTTTCGGATTGACGCACCGCGCCCTCGAGATACGCCCGCTCGCCATCCCGACGCCGGACGAAGAAGTGCGGCGATTGGCGATGGTCGCGAACCAGGAACGTGCCGCCCTGTTCGAGCACGCCGTACAGATGCACCACCGGCGAACCCTGTTCGATGCGATAGCTCGCCTGGAGGATGAAGCCCCTTGCCGGATCCTCGGTATCAGCGCCGGTGGTCGTATCGCACCTCTGTTTCGCCGACGGGCGTTCTACCGCCACATGTGGGTGCCGCCGCAGACGGCGATGGCCTGCCCGGTGATGTAGGAACTCGCCGGCGACGCCAGGAACACTGCGATGCCCTTGAGATCGTCCGCCTCGCCTAAGCGCCTCAGCGGCGTGTTGGTTTCGGCGTTGCGCTTCGCACCCTCGTTGTCCCAAAGAGCCCGCGCGAAGTCGGTCTTGATGAGACCGGGACAGATCGCGTTCACGCGTATGCCGCTCGGCCCGTATTCCAACGCCAGGTTGCGTACCAGGGCGATGTCCGCGAGTTTCGAGATGGCGTAGGTGCCAAGGGTGAGCGATGGCATGAACGCGCCGGTGCTCGCCGTAATCATCATCGAACCACCGCCGGCCGCGACCATGTCGGCCGCCACCATCTGCGCGAGCCAGTGATTGGACCGGACGTTGGAGTTCATGATCTTGTCGAATGCGGAGTCCGGGATCTCCGACATGGGGCCGTAGTAGGGATTCACGCCGGCATTCGCGACCAGGATGTCGATGGGGCCCAAGCGTTCGCGCGTTTGCGCAACAAGCTCCTCGAGCTGTTCCTTGTAGCCGATGTTGCAGGCCACCGGCACAGCAGCCTCGGTTCCGCAATTGGCGTTGATCTGCTCACAGGCGGCCTCGCACTGGTCGAGCTTGCGGCTGGACACCACGACCCGCGCCCCGTGTTCCGCCAGGCCCTCGGCCATGGCAAGCCCCATGCCTTTCGATGCGCCCGTCAACAGGGCGACTTTGCCGGTGAGATCGAAGATGTCGGTTGCAACCGCCATGAAAAAGACTCCGTCGAACGAACGGCACAGACTATCGGCTCCCGTTGAGCCGTGCCAGCGTGACGGTGTCGACGTACGAGCGCGGACGTCCGCGATGAGGAACGTCGCTAGTCCGGGTGCCGGGTTGATCCTGCCATCAATGCAGATCAACATGCGCCTCATTCCAACGTGGGGTGCCGAGATGGCTGAACCGAGACAAATCGACGAACATGCCATCGTGGCACATGTTCGCGAGGCGTTTCCGGAGGTCCAGGGCATCTACCTGTTCGGCTCGTATGCCGACGGAACGCAGCGGCCCGGCAGCGACGTGGACCTCGCATTGCTGTTCCAGCCGTCAGACCGCATCGGCTCCAGGAATCTACCCATGCATCCCTTGCACCGGCGCTTGCAGGAGCTTGCCGGGCGCAACTTCGACCTGATCGATCTGCGGCGGGTGTCGACGGTTCTTCAGAAGGAAGTCGTGATGCTCGGACGCCGGATCTCCTGCGCCGATGAAGCAGCGGCGGACGAGTTCGACGTGGGCGTGATGTCCCGCTACCAGAAGCTCAACGAGGAACGGGCGGAAATCCTCGAGCAGTTTCGGACGACGGGCCGGGCCTACGACGTGTGAACGACATTGTCGTCAACAAGATTCAGAGCATGCAGCGGTGCAATTCCCGTGCGAGAGAAGAGTACGAGTTCGCAGGTGGGGATCTCGCATCCAACATCACGCATCAAGACGCCGCAGTACTCAACATCACGCGTGCGTGCGAGTTGGCGATCGATCTGGCCAATCATCTGACGAAGGTGCGCCGGCTCGGTATTCCAACCGACAGTCGCGAGAGTTTCGAGTTGCTGGCAAAGGCCGGTTTCATCTCGCCGGATCTCACACAGAGTTTGCAGTCGATGGTGGGCTTCCGGAACGTAGCGGTCCACGATTACCGCGAACTCGACGCTGGAATCGTCAAAAGGGTCATCGAACAGGGGTTCAACGACCTCCTGACGTTTGCGGATGAGGTAAGGGAGGCGCTGGCCTAGTGACACTAGTGAACCCGATCATAACCGAGACCGACCGTCGCGATTTCGACCGCCATGGTTTCGTCGTGCTCGAGTCGGTGATCGACTCGGCCACGCTCGACATGCTGCGGGAGGAGTGTGCGGTCTTCGTCGCCCGCACCGACGCCTGGCTCGACAAGCAGGGCATGGACACGTTCGGCATCACCCACCGGGGCAAGCGCTACTTCATCGCCAACCGATACCGCGACAGCGAACGCATGCGTCGATTCGTCTACGGCGAGGCCATGCGCGCCATCACCACGGCCTTTCTCGGCGACACGGTCTTCCTGTTCCACGAGCAGTGGGTCGTGAAAGGCGCCGAACAGGGCATGAAGTTCGCGTGGCACCAGGACTCCGGCTACGTCAACTTCCGCGATCCCGGCAACACGCACCGTCCCTACGTGACCTGCTGGACCGCGCTGGACGACATGACCCGGGAGAACGGCACGATCTCGGTGATGCCCCACGACCGCGTGGGATCCCGGGAGACGGTGTTCCCCCACCGGGCCGAACCCGGCACCAACGACCTCGTCGGCTACGAGGGCGACGATCCGGGCGTGCTCGTCGAAGCCCCGGCCGGCAGCGTGGCGGTTTTCTCGAGCACGAGCCTGCACCGGTCCGGCGCGAACACCACAAGGCAACTGCGGCGCGCGTACCTCACGCAATACAGCCGGGAGCCCTTGAGATCATCCAACGGCGATCTCTGGGGACAGGCGGTGCCGTTCGTGGCCGACGGCCGCTTCGTCTACGACCCCGCGACGGACGTCAGCACGAGCCGTTCACGTTAGCGCCCTGCCGCCGGTCACTTCGTCCGCGTCCGCAGGCCTTGGCTGACGCGGATCTCCATGGTGTGCGCCGTCGCCGGCTGGGTGGCGAGAAACACCGCGGCGTCCGCGATGTCCTCGGCCTGGATCAGCGAGTCGGGGTCCTCGTCAGGGAACCCCTCGCTGCGCATCTGGGAGACGGTCGCATCCGGCAGGATGACGTGGGAGCGGATGCCCTGGTAGAGGTACTCGGCGACTAGCGTCTTAGTGAACCCCATCACGCCGTGCTTCGATGCCGCGTAGGCCGAACGATTGCGGGGCCCTACCACGCCGGCGCCGGAAGAGATGTTGATGATGCAGCCGCTGGCTTGATCCAGCATCGACGGCAACGCGTACTTGGTGCACAGGAACAAGCCACGCAGGTTGACGTTCAGGACGTGGTCCCAGTCCTCGGCCGGTAGTTCGTGAACCGGCAGTCGGGCCACCGCACCGGCGTTGTTCACCAGGATGTCGATGCGACCGTAGGCGTCGGTGGTCGCATCGATCATCCTGCGGATGTCCGCCTCGTCGGCCACGTCGCAGGGAACGGCAAGGCCGCCGATCTCGGACGCAACGGCGTTGATTTCGCCAACGCTCCGCGCCGAGCAGACGACTGCGGCCCCTTCCTTCGCGAACGCCTCGGCGATGGCCTTGCCGATCCCCCGGCCTGCGCCGGTGACGATGGCCACTTTGTCCTTTAGTTGCATATGAAGCTCCCGATCAGGTTTAGAACCGACAAAGCATGCACCGTGACAAACGTCACAGACCAATCACGGTAGTCTGCTCGTCCCACCATCGTCCACGTGATCTTCGACTAACCAATCCTCCATCCGCCGCCGGCGATCCGCTGCTATCAGGTCGTCCAGCCACCCCGGGTCGGGACAAACGGCCTGCGAATACGAACCTACGCCACCCATCAGATTGCTGATCCTCGATCCAATGTAGGGCAGCCACCCAAGCCAGTCCGGAGGGTGAATGGTGGACCCGATGCCGATCAGTGTGCCTTTGAGGTTCGCTAGGGCGCCACCGCTATCTCCCCTCATGGAGGGCGCATTGTGACGAACTAGCCGATAAATCGAACCACGTTGTCCCGCGATGACTGGCCCAACAGCCAATACCCGTCCGACCGAGGTCGCATGGCCGCCGCCGGAACCGGTCAGCACTACAGTGTCTTCCTTCGAGGGAGGCGTCTCGGCGACTTGGAACGGTTCCACCGAACCGACATCCGCATGGAGCAGGGCCAGATCGGGACGCACACGCCAGTCCGAGGGAATCCAAACCACACGCGCAGGGGCCACGAACGCACTCATACGCTCTCCATCTCTCAAGATCGCGACGACTTGGGACGAGGATCCATCCAAAGCGTGAGCGGCCGTCAGGAAATAGCCATCGGCGGCCACGGGAACGACGGCGGCCAGTCGACAGGTACCGGCGTCCTCCGCCGGGACCATCGACAGCCCACCGCCCGGTATCTCTTCGATGACAATCCCCTTGCAATCGGAGAACAGCACCTCGGTTTTGTCCGTGACGATCCGAAGCAACTCTTCCGTCTTTGGGTCAAGGTTCTGCAGTTCTTCTACGCTTGCTGCCTTTCGTGGGATGGTTGACGCGACCATTCGCTCGCGCGCCAATTCTTGCGGCGGTCCGAACAATGCGACAGTAGCTATGCCAACCACCGTGACGCCGGCGATCAGCCAACAACTGACGCGAAAGGAAACGGTCCGCTTGGGCATAGCTCTTACGCCGCCTCGGCGATCGTTCTTCCGCCGGCTGTTCGGTCGGTACCGCGTCAAACTCCGTACAGCGCCTTCACGTTATCGCTCGTGATCTTGGTTCGGTCGTCGTCCGGGATGCCTTCGAACAGTTCGTCGAGCACTTCGTTGGAGCAGGGCCACGTCGAGTCGGTGTGCGGGTAGTCGGAACCCCACATCAGGTTGTCGACGCCGATGAACTTCCGGGTGGCCAGCGCCGGACGGTCGTCCTCGATGGTGGCGTAAAACTGACGCCGCCAGACCTCGTGGGGCGGGGTGCCGGTGAAAGGCTCGTCCATGTTCCGGCGTTCCCGTTGCAGACCCTGGTCGACACGGTCCAGCCAGTGGGCGATCCAGCCAGCGTTGAACTCGGCGACGACGATCTTGAGATTCGGATGCCGTTCGCATACGCCCCGGCACATGAACTCGACGATGGTGCGTTGCACAGTGCCCTGCGTCGCCGCGTAGTCCGCGATGCCGTCCGGATGCACCGGACGACGGCGATGCTCCCGGGGCACGTAGGCGTTCGTGCCGACGTGCATTGAAAGCGGGAAGCCCGCCTCCTCGGCGCGGGACCAGACGCCTTCGTAGGCGTCGTCGAAGTAGGGGCGATCGGCCGGCGACGTGCAGGGGATGCAGCCGCCCTTGAAGCCCATCCTGATGACCCGGTCGATCTCCTCGATCGCGGCGTCAGGATCCTGGACGGGGATGGCCGCGAGACCGAACAGACGGCCATTTGACGCGGTCGAGTAGTCGTGCAGCCAGTCGTTGTAGTTTCTCTGCAGCGCGACCAGGAGCGCCGTGTTGGCGAGACCGAACATGGTGAAAAAGCCGGGGTAGAGGAACTCCGCGGCGAGACCGTCCACATCCTGGTCCTCGTAGCGGTGCGCACCGTCCACCAGGCCCTTGCGCATCCCGGCGTAGCCCTTGTTGAAGAGCGCGACCAGCTCCGGATCCTTCATATGCGCGACATCGGGCTTGTGGCCGGGCTTGCGGTTGAGCGGCTCGTTGCGCGCCAGGCGCGTGGCGGCCATGCCCATGCGGGCGACGCTGACTCCGCGCAGGCCGTTGGCCGGAATCACGATGGCGTCCACCTGGTCGCCGACGTCCATGATGCGCGGCGCCTGGTCGCCGAAACGCTCCGCGAGACCCGTGAACACGTCGCGGCCCTCGACGACATGCGAGTCGGCAGAGATCGGTTTCATGGCGCCCCCCGCACCGAACGACCGACCTGATTCTACACGCGCGCCCCTCCGCGCATCGGCTGATCGGCGTCAGGTAGGTACCGCATCAGGTCGAATACGCGATCAACCCGCGAAGGCTTTGGAAGAGGCGGTTGGTTCCGCCCTTCGGAAAGGAAGTCCTCGGAGAACTCGCCGGCGATTTCGTCGAGCCATCGCCAATCAGAAGTCATGGACTCAAGGATCACCGCTGTATCTTGCTTGCGTATTGCAGACCTCCTCGCGCTCGATTCTGAAGTCCTTCGGAAGGCGCACGGCTTGCGAACGACGCGACGAAAAGAGTTCGCCGTCTTCGAAGTATGGCAACAGACCGGTCGGATGGTTTCAATCCGGCACTATGACTACTGCGACGATCCCGGTAGCATCGGCAGCTTGCCGTTGACCGCAGGGAGAGGGGTCTCGCCGGTTTCCGGCAGGCGACTCTCGGACCCGTGTACGCATACGGGGCGGGCGCTAGCCGAACGGCAAGATGCCCGGCGAGGTGGGGAGGTAGATGGGCCGCTATATTCTGCGCAGGCTGATGCTGATCGTGCCGACGTTGTTCGGCATCCTGCTGCTGACCTTCGTGATCGCCCAATTCGCGCCGGGCGGCCCCATCGAGCAGATCATCGCCAAGGCGACGATGGGCACGGTGTCGACAACCTCGAACTTCAGCGGTGGCGGCGGCGATGCCGGCGTCAGTTCCCAGGCCATGGACCAATCGCTCACCGGCAGCGAGAACCTGGGCACCTACGGGCTCGACCCGGAAATGCTCGCCGACCTCGAGAAGCAGTTCGGCTTCGACAAGCCGGTCCACGTGCGCTTCTTCACCATGGTGTGGAACTACGTGCGGTTCGACTTCGGTGATAGCTATTTCCAGGACACCCCGGTCATCGACCTCGTCAAGAGTCGGATGCCGGTGTCCATTTCCCTCGGATTGTGGTCGCTGCTCATCATCTACGGGATATCCATTCCGCTCGGCGTCGCCAAGGCGGTGCGCGACGGCACGGCGTTCGACTTCTGGACCAGCACGGTGATCTTCGTCGGCTACGCCATCCCTGGCTTCATCCTGGCGATCCTGCTGATCATCCTGTTCGCTGGCGGGAACTACCTCGACATCTTCCCCCTACGCGGGCTCACTTCGGAGAACTTCAACGAACTCAGCTTCTTCGGCAAGATCGCCGACTACTTCTGGCATCTCGCCATGCCCCTCATGGCGCTCACGGTGGGCGGCTTCGCGACCTTGTCGATGCTCACCAAGAACTCCTTTCTCGAGGAGATCAGCAAGCAGTTCGTGCTGACCGCACGTGCCAAGGGGTTGACCGAACGGCGCGTGCTCTACGGTCATGTGTTCCGCAACGCCATGCTGATCGTCATCGCCGGGTTTCCTGCGGCGTTCGTCGGCATCTTCTTCTACGGCAGCGTGCTCGTCGAGGTGATCTTCTCGCTGGAGGGCATGGGCCTGTTGTCGTACGACGCACTGATCAAGCGGGACTATCCGATTCTCTTCGGCACGCTGTTCATGTTCGGATTGGTGGGGTTGGTCATGCACCTCATCGGCGATCTCACCTACGTACTGGTCGATCCCCGCATCGACTTCGAGGCGCGGTGACGCATGCACATCTCGCCCCTCAATCGCCGCCGGCTCAACAACTTCAAGGCCAACCGCCGGGGCTACTACTCCATGTGGATCTTCCTCGCCCTGTTCGTCGCCTCGCTGTTCGCTGAGTTCATCGCCAACGACAAACCCATCGTCCTCTATCTGAACGGCCAGTGGTTCTTTCCGGCGTACGAGTTCGTGACCGAGGCCGAGCTCGGCGGCGAGCTGCCCATCGAAGCCGACTACGCCGACCCGTACATCAAGGATCTCATCGAGAAGGGCGATGGCTGGACGATCAATCCGCCGATTGCCTACAGCTACGACTCCATCGACCTCTACATCGACAGTTCGGCCCCGGCCCATCCCTCCGGCCAGCATTGGCTGGGCACGGACGACAGCGCCAAGGACACACTCGGGCGCCTGATCTACGGGTTCCGTTTGTCGGTGCTGTTCGGCATCACGCTGACACTCTTCAGTTCCTGCATCGGCATCGCCGTCGGGGCGCTGCAGGGGTACTTCGGCGGCCTGGTGGACCTCATTGGGCAGCGTGTGGTGGAGATCTGGTCATCCCTGCCGACCTTGTTGATCCTGATCATCTTGGCGAGCATCTTCCAGCCAACGGTCTACCTGCTACTCGGCATCCTCGTGTTCTTCAGTTGGATGGCGCTCGTCGGTGTCGTGCGGGCGGAGTTCCTGCGTGCACGCAACTTCGACTACGTGCGTGCGGCGCGATCCCTGGGCGTGTCCAACCTGACCATCATGTGGCGCCACGTACTGCCCAACGCCATGGTCGCCACGCTGACCTTCGTGCCGTTCATCCTGAGCGGCGCCGTCACCACCCTAACGGCCCTGGACTTCCTCGGTTTCGGGTTGCCTGCCGGCTCCCCGTCCTTAGGAGAGCTGCTCGCCCAGGGCAAGAACAACGTTCACGCGCCTTGGCTCGGGCTCACCGGCTTCTTCACCCTGGCCGTTCTGCTGACCCTGTTGATCTTCGTCGGTGAGGCCGCGAGAGATGCCCTGGATCCGCGCCGGACGATGAAGGATCCGTTGCTGACGGCGGGATGAGATCAACGCCCGTAGGGGCGACCCTTGTGGTCGCCCGCCTTCGTGCAACGCACGCTGCCGGTTCGCCAACACGAGTAGAAAGCGAGTAGAAAGGGACATCCACCCTATGCCGGTTTGGGGACATCCACCCTTGGCCGCAGGGTGGATGTCCCTCTTTCTCCGCAGGGTGGATGTCCCCTTTCCTCCGCAGGGTGGATGTCCCTTTTTCTCCGTAGGGTGGATGTCCCTAACGACTTGAGATGCGGGCGAGGGTTTGTTCCAGGCTCGTGAGTTCGATCCCGAGTGCCGCCGATGCAGGATTCGGGTCGATGTCGTCGTCGTGGTCGAGAACGCCCAGCATGGCCCGGGTCACGGGCGGGTTGCGGCTGACCGACGCCATGATCCCGGCAAGACCGAGACCGATCCATAGTGGCAGCGACACCGTCCTCGTGCCCACGGTCGAGGCGGCCGTGACCAGATCCCGGCGGCTCAAGGAACGCGGCCCGGCAAGTTCGACGACTCCCGTGGGGCCGTCAGGCGCGAGGCCAGCCAGGATGGCGTCGACCACATCGCCGGCGTAGATCGGCTGTTCCCGGCTCGATCCCCGGAAGGTCACGTTGAACGGACGCGAAGCACTGGCCAGGAGCGACCGACTCGCGATATCGCCTTCGCCGAGCACCATGGGTACGCGCAGCACGAGACTCGATACCGGCGAGGCGAGCAGGAGCGCCTCGGCCCGCGCCTTGGACGCGAGGCACGGATTTGGCGATCGCTCGTGGGCACCGAGAATGGACAGGTAGACGATTCGCTCGACGCCGCATGCGGCGGCCGCCTCCAGGAGCGCTCGCGTTGCATCCACGTGCGCGGTCTCGTAGCTCGACGTGGCACCCTCCTTGATGATGCCGACGAGATGCACGGCTGCCGAACAGTCGGCGCAGGCGTTCGTCAGTGCAACAGCGTCTGTGTAGTCGACGATATGGACATCTTCGTGGCCGTCGAGCATGCCTGCCGCGCGCCTGGAGCGGACCACGGCGCGCACCGGATCGTCGATCGCTTCGAGCAGGCGTCGACCGAGATGGCCGTTCGCCCCCGTGACAAGAGTCCGCGTCACCGATGCGCGCGTGCGGCGATACGTTCGGTGCAACCGGCGTCGAGGTCGCGAGCCTGTTCGACGAAGCGGCGCTTGTCGGCATCGGTCGCGGTCGTGTCGGAAGCGCGCAACAGCAGCCGTGCGAGGGCCCGATAGTCCACGGCCAACTCGCGCGCGAGCTGCTGGTCGACGCCGCCGCCGTATTCCGAGGCCGCAATGGCCTGGAAGTAGTCGCCAGCGCGCTCCCGGCACTCGCCCCAGACCGTCGCGTTCCACCAATTGCCGTGCTCGCCGGCGTGGCCTGCGTCGATGGCGGTGAGCCATTTGCCATACGCATCGGCCCCGAAACCGTATCCTTCCTCCGCAAACTGCGCGGGCGCCCGCCATGCCTCGACGGCGAAGTCCAGGGCGGCATCGACAGCCGCGGATTCCGGGCGGCGTTCGGTGCGGGTGAACCGGAAGAACGTAACCGGTGGACCGAACCCGAACTCGCGCCAGGTGCCGAAGCTCATCCGCTCGGGCGTGGTGTCCGCGCCGGGGTCTCCCCAAGGCTGCGAAAGGATGAAACCGGCATCGTCGTGGCCGAGGACAAGCTGGTGGTCGAGACACAGGACCGAACAGATCGCGCCGTCCTCCAGACAATCGCGCACGCGCATCTCGAGGCTTACCCTGTCGTCCTCGTCCGCATTGGGTGGCAGCGTACCGAGTTCCTCCCGTTCGAGGCCCAGGTTCTGCAACAGCTCGACGAACCGAAAAGTGCGCCAGCAATAGGGGCTGCTGGGGCAGATCTCCCCATGGATGTTGATGGCGAAGGCATGACCCGAGAGGACGAATGCCTCGGCTTCGCTGCAGCCGTGCCCGTAGTGGTCGAGCGCGCCCTTGACGACACCCATCAAAGACGCGTTGCACGGCGGCTGCTGCAGATTGGCTATTCGCATCGTTCACTCCACAAAGGCAGTCGCATCGGCGTAGCATACCGTCCCTTTCGCAGTCTCAAGAGGTGGTCGTGCGCAACGCGCCGCGAGTCGGAGCCCCACGCCGTATGTTCTGCGCCAGAGCGGGGTGCATGCTTGTCGCGGCGTTCGCGTTGGCGGCATGTGACCCAGTGTTCGTGTTCGCCGGGGGTGAACTTTCAGGCACCGAGCGGTCCTTGCCCGCCGACTGGGGATTCACCCGCGACTTCCATACGATCCAACTCGAAACCCGGCCCTCCGACCCCTACTCGGTCAACGTCTGGGGCGTTGCCGTGAATCGTCATTTCTACGTGGCTTCGGACGGCGGCGAGTCGCGCTGGGCGCGGGCGATCGAGGCGGAGCCGCGTGTCAGGCTGCGGATCGGCGACGACATCTACAGGCTGGCGGCGAAGCGGGCAGAGGATCCCAGGGAGCTCGAGGACGTGATCGACGCCTACATCGAGAAGTACGGTGGCGACCGAGAGCGGAGCTTCGTGAGGGATGCCTGGGTGTACCGGCTCGGATCCCGATGACAGACGCTCAAGGCCCGGACAACGCTCAGGGGCGCCGTTGGTTCACGGCCGCCAATGCCCTGTCCCTGTTGCGGATCGCCGCGACCCCGTTCTCGCTCGCCGCGGTGCTCGACGGTCAGTGGCGGCTGGCCGGCTGGATATTCGTGGCGGCCGTGGCCAGCGACTTTCTCGACGGCATCATCGCCCGCTGGCGGCGCACGGTCTCGCCTCTCGGCGGAATCCTCGACCACACCGCCGATGCGGTCTTCGTCACGGTCACCTTGTGGGGGATCGCCTACGCCGAGGTCGACGCGGGCATCGACGTCGTTCCAGGCATCCTGCCCTGGTTCATCGCCCTCGCATTCCTGCAGTACCTGCTGGACTCGAAGGCACTAGCGGGGCAACCGCTGCGAACCTCCCGCCTAGGACGCGCCAACGGCATCGCCTACTACGTCATCGCCGGCACGGTCATCGGGCGCAACGCGCTGGGCATCGACTGGCTGCCGGACGAGGCGATCTACTGGGCAGCGCTCTTGGTGCTGGTGTCGACCCTTGCATCCATGTTCGACCGCCTACGCGCCCTAGCCGCAAGCCGTGACGAGGGATGATCCCCATTTGCGAGAGCCGCTGGCGCATGCGCATTGCATTTTCGGCGGTCGACGTTTCGCCGTGACGCGTCGGCGCGATTCCGGGGCGGTCGCACTCGCCACACTGCTTTCGGCACATGTTGGTTGAATCGACGCCTGTGTCCGGTCCATGCTTGACGGCCGAGCGCATTGGGAGTCAGCCATGATCCTCACCACCACACCCACCGTCGAGGGCAAGACCATCCGCGACTACTGCGGCCTCGTGACCGGGGAGGCGATCATCGGCACCAACGTCTTCCGGGACTTCTTCGCCAATGTCCGGGACATCGTCGGTGGCCGTTCCGCCGCCTACGAGCGCGAGCTCAAGAAGGCGCGAGAGCTCGCCATCGACGAGATCGAGGCGGCGGCACGGGACCTCGGCGCGGACGCCGTGGTCGGCATCGACCTCGACTACGAAGTGGTCGGTCCCGACGGCTCCATGATGATGGTCTCCGTCAACGGCACGGCCGTTACCCTCGGCTGAGCCGGTTCCATCTCTTCCGCGGATCCCACGGTGGCCGAGGCCGACGCTTTGGTAGCACGGACCGGCGATCCGCTACCGGCCACAACGCCGCACCACCTGCTCCGGGATTTCGCCAGTCGCGGCCTCGTCGTACTCGGACCCGATGACCTCGGGGTCGCCACCGCCATCCACGACTTGATCTACGAAAAGGAACGCCAAGCCGTGGCCGCAGGCCGGTACATCACGGCCGCGCTCATTCCCGAGGTCCTCGATGTCATCGAGTCGCCGGGCGTGGTCGCCGCCTGCGACCGCCTGCTCGGCCGGAACTGGGCCATCGTGCCGTTCACGCACAACACGCCGTTCGCCAGCGGATCCCGCGACCAGCACTGGCACAAGGACGACAACGGCCCCTACAACATGCGCAGGCAACGCCATCACCAGGCGGTGCAGATCGAGATGCTCTACTACCCGCAGGAAGTCCGCGCCGACAACGGCCCGACCGCGACCGTGCCGTATTCGCAGTACTGGACCTTCAACCACGAGGAGAACCATGACAACTTCGCCGGTGCCGACCACCTCGACTTCAACTACCAGGTGGACGGCATGGAGCGAATACCCGTAAGCGGCCCCGACTCCCCGTACGACGCCGAGGACATCGTCGCCCGCCGCACGGCCCACGATGTCCGCATGCGCGAAGCGGTCCGGAACACCGGCTGGCCGCTCCTCGCGCCCTTCGAAGCGGCACCGCTGAAGGCCGGCAGTGTCGTCATCTATTCCCACAACCTGTTCCACCGCGGCAACCATCGTCGCGACGACTGGCGTACCTGGAAAGATCGGCCCCGCTTCATGTGGCGTTTCTGGCTGCACCGCACGACCGATCCGGACGGCGAGGAACCCGACGACGTCGACTGGAACGCGATCGGGATCGATCCCATGACGGGAGTCGATCTCAACCAGGCACCGGACGACGCGACGGTGCTGTGGCGTCATCACCACCACTGGGTTCACTGCGGATCCCCGCCCGCCCCGCGGCCGGAGACCCGGGCGTTCTCCAGCGCCGCGCGCAAGCGTGAAGCCCAGGAACTCTTCGCCCGGCTCCATGCCCCCGGCGATGCCAACGAGTCATGCCGGATCGGCGCCGCCTACAAGCTCGCCTCCAACGGCGACGCCGTCCTCGCCACCCGATTGCTGGGCAAGGCGCTCAACAGCGAACGCGAGAGCGTGCGCCGCGCGGGAATCTACGGTCTCGTCGCCGCCGGCCCGGAGGCCACCGATGTGCTCGTGGAAGCCGCCGCATCGCCGGTCAAGTGGGTTCGAAAGGCAGGCGTGTACGGACTTGGCGAAGTCGCGCCGCTGACGCGCGAGGTTGTCGATGCCGTGACCGACCGGCTGGCGAACGACCCGTCGACGTACGTCCGCTCCGCCGCCGGAATTTCGCTGGGCTGCCTAGGGCGACGAGCCATCGCCACCGGCATCGGCAAGTCCCTGGTACCAGAGTGCGCCAACGCCCTCATCGACTGCCTCGCGCACGAGGAGAACCGGCTCGCGATGAACATCGCCCAGAACCGAAGCATCAAGTTCGTGCGGCCCACCGACGAATGCGATGTGTGCGAGGGCATCGGCATCAACTACGGCACGGAGCGCTTCAAGCGCGTGCGCTCGGTGGTGCGCGAGAACGTCCTCACCTCCATGGTTGTGCTCTGCTCACACGGCACGGCGGTCCTTGGCAACGCGCTCGATCGCGTCGTGGCCGGGCTGATCGAAGTCGTGCGGACCGACGAGAACGTGTTCAGCGTCGGCTCCGCGCTTGACGCCGTGAACCGCCTCGCCAATCTGGGCGATGGCGATGCCGACATAGGACGCACGCTGACGGCCCTCCTCGAGGACATGCCCATCCACAGTTGGGAGCCGCTGGTGCGCGGCGGTTTCGAAAGATCCGCCGTCGGGCGATTCACCCAGTCCGAGATCGACCGACCCTGAAGCCGCCCACGCCGAACAATTCCCGGTTGGCACGCGGCAGGAACAGCACGCCGATGGAGGCGTTGAACAACACGAAGAAGGTGTGCATCACGAAGCTGAACACCGCCACCTCGGGATAGTCCGGAAACAGCACCGTCCACAGCACGAGCGCGCCGGCGTGGAACGGCAGCGGCAACGCCGCCGCAAGAAAGATTACCGGCAGGAACGCCAGCATCTGGCCGAGACTCACGTCCACCTGGAATAGCTCCAGCGCGAACGTGTAGACGATGACGGCGCCGATCAGGTTGGGCGCCTTGAACAGCACGATCAGGAAATAGTGGACCGGGCGAGCCTGGCGGAACGCGGTGAGGATGGGTTTTTCCCTCAACCCCCCCTCGCCGGTACGGAAGTACACGATGTGAACGGGCAGGTAGACGAACGCGAAGAGCATCACCGCAGGCAGGATGACGTCGAGCGGCCACTGGGTCGACGCCTCCACAACCAGCTGGAAGTTGAGCGCAACGCCGATGGCGGAGAACAGCAGGAGCTGGAAGATCTCCATCAGGCCGAGCAGGATCATGCTCGATAGCGCCCGCCAACCGGGAACCTTGTGGTGGCGCAGCAGGTACAGCGTCATCGCCCCCTTGCCCACCTGTTCGTTGACGAGCGACAGGATGTATGCGCTGGCGCGAATCGGCAGCATGCTCGTGAACTTGAGCTCCGGAGCGTTGAACCAGCGCACGACCCGCCAGGTCACGTGGCTGTCCACCAGGAAGAAGAACACCGAATAGGGAATCATCAGCGCAAGCCAGAACACCCAGTCGGCCTCGCCGAAGAACTCCACGAGGTACTGCCAAGCGTTCAGGCCATCGCGCGCCGCCGCCTCCTCGATCTTGCCGTAGACAAGGTAGAAGCATCCCGCCGCCAGCAGCCACGTGGCGACGCGGAACAGAATGGACCACGGCGACTTCGCCCGGTCGTTGCGATCACCCGAGGCCCCCGGAACCAGCGTGTCGTCCGTGGGTGTCTCTTCGCTCATTTCCTCACCAGTACCGACATGGCGTAGTCCCCACGCTTGTGAAAGCCCAGCTTCTCGTAGACGTGGATCGCCTGCGCTTCCGCCGGACTTCCCGTCCTGACGTGCAGAAACGGTATGCACCCGGCGCTCTGCTGCCGGCGGACGATCTCCAGCACCAAGGCCTGCGCGAAGCCGCGTCCCGTGAAGGCCGCATCCGTGCACACCGCGCTCACCTCGCGGTAGCCGGACAGGCATATCCGCTCGCCGGCCATGGACACCAGTCTGGCGTCGCGGATCACGCCGACGTAATCCCCAAGACGATGGGTGCGCGTCTCGAAGGGTCCGGGGTCCGTCGCCCGCGCCAGTTCCAGCATCTCGCCGGCGTGCGCATCGGTCAGCTCCACCCAGTCGATCTCGGCGTCGACGGCAGGCGGGTCGGGGCAGACCCATTGCGACAAAGGTGCCATCGCAGCCAAGCGCCAAAGCTCGTCGGGCAACTCGCCGGGCGCGACCACCGCGACGAACCGTCCCGGCTCGACGAAGCCCGCCAACTCCACCAAGGCCTCCTGGCTCTGGTCCGCCACGGCCGCAATGGGCGAGACGTCAGGGAGGTAGCGCGCAGCCCGCTCGCCGACCATTCCGAACGCACGCTGTTCGCCCTTGAGCGCATGCCAAGCGGGATTGTCGAGTTCGCGCACGCTCGGAGCCTAGTGGTCGAGCACACTTGAAATGACGTATCTGCGCGTCCACAAGCGTCCAGCCGTTAGGCGGCGCCTCGAAGGCATAGCGGGGTTACGTCGAGAGGCGCCAACAACGCGGATGGGCGTTTGTGGGCGCGCCCTTCGGGTGGTCGCCGGTGCGTCCCTCGCCGCGTTGCGCCCGCTCGACGTGCCCCGGTACGACTTCGCGACCGCGCCTCGCGAGGAACACACCTGCGACCACAGATACGTCATTTCAAGTGTGTTCGACCACTAGTCAACCCGTTTACGTCGGCCGTGCCCGCAACTCGGCGGCCAGTTCCTTGAGACGTTCCGTACCGGGGATGACGCGCACGCCGTCCGCCAGCTTCTGTGCCAGATTGTCCTCGGTGCAACCCTCAAGGAAGGGGATGCCAGCCGCCATGCACGCATCGAACACCCGTTGGCGCGCGTGCTGCAGTTCGGGCCGCTTGAAGTCCGGGGGCACGTCCTGGTATCCATGGGACATGGACATGTCCGCCGGGCCCCACTCGGCGAACGCGACACCCGGCACTGCGGTTGTCTCAAACGCGTTTTCCAGCGCGCGTCGGTTCTCGATCTTGAGTCCCAACAGCAATTCGCCGGCGGGGTTCATCGGCCACGGGTCGGCCACCTCGAGGTAGTCCGAGGCGGACACTCCCCAGATTTCCGCCGCCGCACCCTGCCCGCCGGAGCCACGTGTGCCGCCGCGGAAGGTGTAGCGCATGGCCTCCACCACGGCGGCCACCGGCTCGGGGCGCTCCGCGTGGCAGAGCATGAAGCCGTGTACGCCCAACGTCAGAAGCTGCCGGATCTGCCAGGCGTTGGCTTGGACGATCTCCACGCTGCGTGCCTCGAACGGCAGTTCCACCAGCACCGCCGGCGTCGGCGTGCACACGGAGGCCATGCCCTTCATGAACTGGTCGAGTCCCGCGAGGTCCAGGGGACCGTGTTCCATGCCGATGTTGATGTAGTCGGCCCAGGTGTCCGCCATCCGCACACCCGCCTCGAAGGTGAGTTCCGCGCCAGCGTGGCTGCCGATGTAGAACACCGGTTCGTCGTTGGCGAGCCGCCGGATGGCGGTATTGACTCGGGCGGCCATCAAGCCAGTGCCTGGTAGACCAGGGTCTTCAGCTCGCGCCTGATCGGATAGGAGGACGACGGCAGAAGCTGGGTCATGAACACCACGATCAGCTCTTCGGCAGGATCGACCCAGAAGTACGTGCTGGCGGCCCCGCCCCAGGCGAACTCCCCGGGCGAATCCAGCACGTTGGCCGCGGCGGGGTCGACCACCACCGAGAATCCGAGGCCGAAGCCGATGCCCTCGTAGGATGTCTCGCTGAACACCGGCTGCCCCATGGCGGCGAGGTCGCAGTTGCCCGGGAGGTGATTGCTGGTCATGTACTCGACGGTCTTGCGTCCCAACAGGCGCACGTCGCCCAGTTGGCCCTTGCCGAGCAGCATCTTCGCGAACCGGTGGTAGTCGTCGATGGTGCCCACCATGCCGCCACCGCCGGAGAAGAACTTGGGACGCTTGTGATAGCGGGACTTCTCGGGATCGTCCTGCAGGCGGTAGGTCGACGGGCCGGCGTGCTGGTAGCAGGCGGCGAGGCGGTCCGCACCGCCGGGCTGGACGTTGAAGCCGGAGTCGTTCATGCCGAGCGGTCCGGTGATGCGTTCGGCCACGAACTCGTCCAGCGCCATGCCGGAGAAGTGCTCGACCAGATGGCCGCAGACGTCCGTGGAAACGCCGTAGCTCCACTGGCTGCCGGGCGAGAACTTCAGCGGGATGTCGGCGAGCTTCGCGACCATGTCCTTCAGCGTGCCGTCGCCGGTTACCTGGGCGGTGCGGTACATTGCATCCACGGGATGCGCGTTCATGAATCCGTAGGTCAGGCCGGAGGTGTGGGTAAGGAGGTGCTTGATGGTCATCGGCGCCTCGGGCGGCACCGTGACGTACTGCTCTTCGCTGCCCCGGTCGAAGACGGCAAGATCGGCCCAGGACTCGATGTGCCGGGCGACCGGATCGTCGAGCTGAAAGAGCCCTTCCTCGTAGAGCATCATCAGTGCCGAACTGGTGATCGGCTTGGTCATCGAGTAGAGGCGCAGCACCGAGTCCCGTTCCAGCGCACGCCCCCGCTCGACGTCCGCGAACCCGGACTGGTGGAAGAACCCCTCCTCGCCTCCGCGGGAAACGAGGCACATGGCCCCCGGATACCGGCCACCCTCGACGTAGCGGTCGATGTGCGCCGCGATGCGGGCGAGCCGGTCGAGCAGAAAACCCTGTGCCATCGGTGCGCCGTTCCCCTTGTTTCCCCGAGTCAGCATACCGAACTCGCGGTGCACCGGGGGATCGCTTAGCCCGCATATCTCCCCAAGGGCCACGATGATCGCCGAGGATTTTGGCTCCGTGCGCGTGCTCGGGACCGAAAGCATAGCGGGGACTACGGTTGAGGTCGCATGTGCGCGCACGGAGCCAAAAGACCGGCGAGGGCGTGGCCCTTGGGGAGATATGCGGGTTAGCATCCGGTGGATGTCCCGAAGCCGCTTGCGCGCCGCCATCGACGCCGGCGAGGTCGTGTTCGCGCCTCTCGCGCTGGACGCGCTGACCGCCAGAATTGCGGCACGCGCCGGGTTCAAGGCCGTGTACGTCAGTGGCGGAGCACTAGGCTATGCCCACGCGGTCAGCGAGGCCCTGCTCACCCTCGACGAGCTCGTCAGCGCGACACGCCACATCGTCGCCCGTTCCGATGCCGCCGTCATCGCCGACGCCGGGGTGGGCTTCGGCGACGCCGTCCACATGACCCGCACGATCACCGAACTGGAAGCCACCGGCGCCGCCGCCGTGGAGATCGAGGACCAGGTTGCGCCCAAGCGGGTCAGCCATCATCGGGGCATCGAGCATCTGGTTTCCCCGGAAGACATGGCGGCCAAGGTCGAATACGCCGTCCGGGCACGCCACGATCCCGACTTCCTGATCATCGCGCGCACCGGGGCCGTGAAGAACGAATCCTTCGAAGAGGCCGTACGCCGTGGCAACCTCTACCGGGAGGCCGGCGCCGACCTCGTGATGCTCATGCCGTCGACGGACGAACAGTGGGCGACCGCGCCGAAACGCATCCAGGCTCCACTGGCGACGATCATGTCCTTGGATGCCAAGACCGCCGATGCCTGGCGCACGCTTGGTTGGAATCTGGTCATCGATCCGTTCACGGCCCAGGTGGTCGTCGTCGACGCCCTGCGTTCCGTATACGATCGATTCATCGCCGAGGGTGCGACCGGCACGGATCCGGTCGCCATTCGTGACGGCTATCGGACGCTGGCCGAGCTGGCGGGGCTGGAGCCGTTCTACGCCATCGAAGATGCAACCACCGAACGGCGCGTCGATCCCCGCCCGGATCGCCGGCGATGGCTCTCGCGATTCGCCCACCGACGACAGACGAAATCGCCGAGTGATAAGGTGTCTGCCGATTCCAAGACGGATGAGCGATGACCGAGACCATCGAGGCGGTCGAGAAATCCCCAACGGCTGCCGAACACGCCGCCGCCATGGCCGACTACATCCGTGAGGGGGAACGCCTAGGTCGGGAGATCGGCAACCGCGGTCCTGTTCGGTTCGCATCCGGCAACCGGCTTGCCGACGACATCCTGGACGCCTACTGGCGTCACGGCTTCTACGTCTTCGAAGGCGTCATCGGCGACGATGAGATCTCTGAGCTCCGGGCCGACATGGACCGGGTCCTCAAGCGTGCGCCGGTGGGCCGCGACGCGGACGTCGATGCCCAGGGGCAGCCGGCGCTCAACACCGAGTTCAAGAAACCCACCTTCACGTTCGTAAAGCCGCTCAGCGACCCTGTCGGCGGCACGGCGCTGGTCGGCGGACGCCATCCCTCGAAGATGGTCGAACCCGTCCCGGGTGACGACGCTCCGGAAGAGGTCGTGCACATGGCCTACGGCATGTGCCAGACCATGGAGTCGGGTCTTCGGCTGTACGGCCATCCCCAGCTGCTGGCCATCGCGGAGAACATCAACGGTCCCGACTTCACGCCTTTCAACGACGCCGCGTTCATCAAGCAGCCGGGGCTCGGAGGCTCCGTCGCCTGGCACCAGGACGGCTTGACGCACTGGAACTCGCCGAACTGGAACGAGGGCATCCACGGCTTCAACTTCCAAGTTCAGCTCTACCCCACGACCCCCGGAAACTGCCTTTGGGTCATGCCCGGGACGCACAAGCGCGGCAGGCTCGACATCAAGGCGATGGTGGCCGACAACGGCGGGTCCGAGCGGCTGCCCGGCGCCGTTCCCCTGACCTGCAAGCCCGGCGATGTCACCATGGTCAACCGGCAGACCCTGCACTGCTCGTTCGCCAACACGTCTCCCGACTTGCGGATCTCTCTCACCTTCGGCTTTCACCGGCGTGCCTCAGTGCTCGGCGCCCGGGGCGTGCTCGTCGCCAACGACACGGTCGTCTACGACGAAGAGCGGATCTTCGACCGCTCCGCCGTGATCGCCGTCGCCATCGACGCGCGTCGGCAACGGTTTCCCGGCGAGGAGCCCTACCGCTACGAGCCGTTCGCGGGACTCGAGGATGACTTCCGCTGGAACCCGGAGACCTACGAGCGCGTCATCCGGGACTACAACCTGAAAGACCTCGGCATCTAGAGATGTCCGTTGAGATCCGACAAGCCACCGCCGAGGAGATGGCGGATTTGGGCATCCTTGGAGGCTACGTCTTCGGCGGCGTGTTCGGCGACGGCGCGGAGAACGACGTTAGTGAACATAACCGCCCCGAGTGGACACTCTGCGCCTTCGTGGACGGCAAGCTCGCTTCCAGTTTCGCCAACATTCCCTTCACGATGCGCGCCAACGGTCGGGCGATGTCGCTCGCCGGAGTGTCCGTCGTCGGCACTCAGCCCGAATACCGTCGCCGCGGGCTCGCGCGGCGCATCCACACCCAGGCTTTCGGTCAGATGCGCGAGGCTGGCCAGCCGGTTGCCTCGTTGTGGGCGTCCCAGGCGGCGATCTACCAGCGCTACGGCTACGCCATGTCGACGGCGGCACGGAGCTACACCATCGACACCGTGGACATCCGCTTTCACGACGGCGACGGAGGCAATGGCCGCGTCGAGCGAATCGACCTCGACACCGGCTACGACACCATCAAGGACGTCTACATCAAGTTCGTCGCCGAGCGCATGGCCTACCTGCATCGTGCCAAGACCCTGTGGCTACACGGCGTCCTAGAGCCCGACAAGGCGGATGGCCCGGTGTGGGTGGCGGCGTGCCACGACTCGGAAGGCTCTGTCCGAGGCTACGTGGTCTATACATTGCGTGGCCAGAGGGTGGACAACCAGGCGCGCGACCAGGAATTCACCATCCGCGATCTCGCTTGGCTCGACGCCGATGCATACCGCTCGCTATGGAGCTTCATCGCGAGCCATGATCTCGTGGGTCGTGTGCGATGGACCTCGGCACCGCTGGACGACCCGGCACCCGAGTTGCTGATTGAACCCCGGATGCTCCACCCGAGCGTCCAGGAGGGTACGTGGTCACGCATCGTCGACGTGCCGACCGCGCTGACCTCGCGCGGCTACGACGTCGCCGCTGAACTAGGCATCGAAGTCGAAGACGACCCGCTCACCCCTTGGAACGACGGCGTCTGGCACCTCGAAGCCAGTCCCGAAGGTGCCCACGCACAGCCGAGTCGCCAGACTCCCGACATCCGCTTGAACGTCAAGGCGCTGGCCTCGCTGTGGAGCGGATTCCGGTCCGCCTCGGAACTCGCCCGCTGGGGTTTCGTCGAGGGCGACCGGCAAGCACTCGCCCGGGCGGACGAGGTGTTCCGCACCCGGTACGCGCCTCACTGTCCGGATCACTTCTGACTTCGCCGTGATCGACGGCCTGGGACTGAAGCGGCTCTACGAGGATGAACTCGAAGCCGCGGGACGACCCGGCGGCGGCGACTCCAAGCACGGGCGGCGGATGTTCCGCGCGCTGCTCAAGGCGTCGCGGCCGTTGCCGCCCTGTCGTCTGGAGCAGGACAAGGCATGGGTCTGGTCCGACCTGCATCTCGGTCACGAAAACATCATCCGCTACACCGGACGGCCGTTTTCGGATGCCGAGGAAATGGATGCCGCGCTCTACCGCGAATGGGAAGCGACCGTCGGTTCCGGCGATGCGCTGATCTTCGTCGGCGACGTGGCCATGCGACACGCCGTCGGCGAACACACCTGGGAACGCATACGCACCGGGTGCGGCGCGGCCAAGTATCTCGTTGTCGGCAACCACGACCTGACCGGCGGCGGGAAGCTACGCGTCGACGGTTTCGACCAAATGGGCTCGGTGATGCTCGTCGACGGCGACCCGCCCCTGGTATTCACGCACATTCCGCTCAAGGCGGTACCCGATGGATGCGTCAACGTCCACGGCCACACCCACGACGAACCGCCCCGCTCGACGCCGCACATCAACGTTTCGGTGGAGCAGCTCGGCTACCGACCCGTCGAACTGGAACGAATACGCGCGCTGGCGAAGGAACTCATCGCGGGTCGCTATCCCGACGGCAGCACCACGATCGCGCGCCTTCGCACGATCGAAAGTCCCGCTCAATAGTCGTCCGGCGGCCTGCGCTGCCTTTTTACATCGCCGCGGCGTTTCTTGTCGTCGCGCCGTCTCGCCCTCTGTGCCGCAGACGGTCGGGTCGGGACTCGCGGTTTCGGCTTGACGAGCGCCTGCGCGACCAAGCCGCCGAGGCGTTCCAGGGCTGCGGCACGGTTGCGGGCCTGGGTGCGGTGGGTGTCCACGGCGACGAGAATCTCGCCCGCGGCGGTCAGGCGATTGCCGGCAAGACCTTCGAGCCGTTGGCGCACGGCCGGGTCGAGACCCGCACGATCGAGGTCGAGACGGCATTCTGCGGCGGTGGATACCTTGTTGACGTTCTGCCCGCCGGGTCCGGAGGCGCGCGTGAAGTTCCACGACAACGCGTCGTCGGGAATACTCAGACCGCCAAGTTCAATCGTCGCCATCGCAACGCAATCCGGAGCGGCGAGAGCGTTCGAGGCGACCGGCGCGGCGCCGACGGTCGGTCGCGGAGGTCTGCTGGCGCTGTCGCTCGGCGGTCAGTGCCTGATAGTCCCGCAGACGTCGAGGGTCCAGCCGTCCCGCTTCGATCTCGGCGCGCACCGCGCAATCGGGTTCGGTCTCGTGGCGACAGTTCGAGTACCGGCAGCGGGACGCCAGCGCTTCGACATCGTCGTAGAACTCGTCCAGATCGTGCTCTCCTAGAACCACGCCCAGTTCACGCATCCCGGGACCGTCCAGCACCAGCGTGCCGTCCGGCAGCGGGTTCAGAGAGCGGTGGGTGGTCGTGTGGCGGCCCTTCGCGTCCTGCTCGCGAATAGGCCGGGTGACCTGCACTTCGTTCCCCGCCAAGGTGTTCAACAGGGTGGACTTGCCGACTCCCGACGAGCCCAGCAAGGCGATCGTGCGTCCGGGGTGGAGCCATTTGCGCACCCCGTCCAAGGTGGCGCCGTCCAGCGCGTTGACCACCTCGACGGGTAGACCGGGGGCCGCCTCGGTAGCTTGTCCGCGGTACCTCTGCGGGTCGGCGGCCAAATCCGCCTTGGTCAGCACGATCAGCGCCTCGATGTCTTCGCTTGCCGCAAGCGCCAGGTAGCGCTTCAGTCGGGCAGCCGAGAATTCCGCGTTGCACGAGGTCACGACGAAGAGCTTGTCGACGTTCGCGCCGATGAGTTGAACCTCTCCCTGGGAACCCGCCGCCACGCGCTTCAAGACGTTGTTTCGCGGCAGGCAGCGCTCGATTCGGGACCGTTCGGCATCGGTGAGAACCCAATCGCCAACCGTCGGCCGCTCCTCGGCGGAGCCGCGGAACCAGAACCGACCTAAGTGGACTTCGCACTCCCCCTCGCCGTCGGACAGCACATGACCCGTGCGGTGGATCGCCATGACCCGCGAGGGGACGAGACCGTCGTCCTCGGGCGAACGCAGGTGCGCCGCAAAGGACCGGTTCCAGCCAAGACCCGTAAGGTCCATTCAATCGTTGTTCACGATCATCGTGGCCCTCGGTGAGATATCCGGGCTAGAAAATGCGGGCTGGTCGCATTCCGCGTACGCTACTACGCATCGAGTCCTTTTTCAGCACGGGGTAAGCGCAATGCTCACTGCCGACGACATCAGCCGCTACGAGACCGACGGCTATGTGATCCCGGATTTCCGCCTCGGCGAAGACACGATCGAAGAGATCCGGGGCCTGCACGGGCGGCTCCTCGCCCGGCATCCGGAGTTCGCCGACTACTGTCCGGCGGTTCTGGCCTTCGACACCGGCTTTCTGAACATCGCCCGCTTGCCCGCCATCCTCGACATGGTCGAACAGATCATCGGCCCGGACTTCGCCCTGTGGAACTCGAGCTTTTTCGCCAAGCCCGCACGCGTCGGCACGAAGACGCCGTGGCACCAGGACGGCGAGTACTGGCCGATCCGGCCGCTGGCGACCTGCTCGGTGTGGATCGCCGTCGACGCCGCGACCCAGGAGAACGGCTGCCTGCGCGTGATACCCGGTTCCCACCGTCGCCGGGAACTCGGCAAGCACGACTTCAACGGCGCCGACGGTTTGAGCCTGCCGCTTGAAGTGCGCGCCGACGAGTACGACGAGAGCACGGCCCGGGACATCATCCTCGACACCGGACAGGTGTCGCTGCACGACATCTACCTGATTCACGGCTCCGAACCCAACCGCTCCGAGGTGCCCCGGCGCGGCATGACCCTGCGCTACATGCCGACGACGTCCGTGTACCGGCGCGACCTCGCCGACGGCCGACGCGGCGGCCCGCTGGCCATGTCCGAGCGCACGCTGTACCTGATGCGCGGCGAGGACCGGTCGGGCGCCAACGACTTCCAGATCCGAAGCTAGCCCGCATATATCTCACCAAGTCGCTATCCTCCGCGATATTCGTGGCCCTTGGTGAAATATGCGGCGGCTAGCGGGCTGCGCCGTAGGGGGGGGGGGGGGGGGGGGCCCCCCCCCCCGCGCCCCCCCCCGCCGGGGGTGGTGGTGGGCGGGGCCGGGCCCGCCCCCAGGGGCCCACCGCCAACC